>JALEWR010000245.1 GCA_022783515.1 Prevotella sp. | reverse complement strand
ATAGATAAGAAATAGGGTAAAAAGCTCGTTTTTTTAATGCAAAATAAAGAAAATAAGCTCCCTCATCAAGTCGTGAACCGATGTATTTGGGTTATCAAGCCCCTTACTTTTGGCATCAATCTCTCTCATTTTGTTCAAAATGTGCATGGTTTTTACCCCCGAGTAATTTCGCAAACCAATAAGATAATCTTTTACAGCCCAAACAGAAGATAATTCCAAGAAGCCAGCAACAGCTTTCTCGTCGTTTTTTACCGGAGCATAATAAGCAACCATCAAATTTTGAAAGTAGTTGAACAATAGAGGTAAAAAAGCAAAGATAGAACCTGCTTTCGGATTTTTGTCAAAATAGTCTACTATTTGATTTGCTTTCAAAATATCACGATGAACAATCGCATTTCTCAACTCAAAAGCATTGAAGTCTTTGCTCACCCCCACTTGCTGCTCCACAATCTCCGGTGTAATATGTCGTCGGTCAGCAGGAAGCGAAATAAGAAGCTTGTCCAACTCCGAAGTCAGACGACTCAAGTCAGATCCTATATGCTCTGCCATCATCACCGCTGCCTTATTGTCTATTGTGGCTCTTTGCATTTTCAAATAGCCTTCCACAAAACCAGGCAATTCATAATCCTTCTTTTTCTTGCTCTCAAAAACCACGCCCACACTCTCTGCTTTGGCTATAATTTTTTTCCGACGGTCAATCGTGCCATTCTTATAGCATATCACCAAAATGGTTGTAGGCACAGGATGATCGAGATATTTATCCAAAGGTTCTAACGCCTTCAAGGCTTGTGCCTCCTTCAAAACAACCACCCGATAGGGTGCCATCATAGGATAGCCGCGGGCAAGATCAGCCACTTGCATGGCAGTGACATCACTCCCAAAAAGAATAGACTGGTCAAAATCACGTTCTTCGGGCTGTAACACATGTTCCGCGATATAATCTGAAATCTTATCGATAAAATACGACTCCTCACCCATTAATATATAAATAGGTGAAAAACGACGGGCTGCCAAATCTTGCATAATCTGCTGATAGCCGGCCACGGGTCTTTTTTCTGCCATAATTTTGCTGTTTATATTGAGGTTTCGTTTTTCAAAAAGTGGCTTTCTTGCAGTCAACCTCACCTTTTTTATTAACTTTGCAAGTAGAAGCGAAACATATAATAAAGAGTAGACGATTGATATACTCTTTGATTCGGGCTTCGTTCTATCTTATATATGCAAAGTTAACAAAATGTATCGACTAAATCTCCCTTCCTTTGAAATAAAAATAGGCGGCACCAAGCAGCACCCAATGATATGGGACATACTAAGAAACAAGTATGTGGCACTCACTCCCGAAGAGTGGGTGCGACAACATTTCATACATTTCCTCATCAACGAGAAAGGTTTTCCCAAGGCTTTGCTCGCCAATGAAGTGGTTCTGAATGTGGGCGACAAGACACTAAGAGCTGATAGTGTATTGTATAATCGAGAGCTTCGGGCATGTATGATTGTTGAATATAAAGCCCCTACCGTGCAGATTAATCAAAAGGTGTTCGACCAGATACTGGCTTATAACTCGCAGTTGCAGGTGGACTATCTCATTGTGAGCAACGGACTGAAACACTATTGCTGCCAAATAGATTATGAAAAGAAAACCTACAATTTCCTTCCTGACATTCCGATGTACCCGGATTTGGTAAGTTTTTAAGAGAATGAGTTAGGAGGTTTTGGAGTTTGGAAATGAGTAAGTTGCTATAGCAACGATTATAAAAGTCCCAAACTTATATAAACATCAGCCAAAAACAACTCAAAAACTCATCTATAAAAAAACTCATACACTTTCAATTCCCAAACTTATAACACTCAAAACTCATCAATTCAAAAATGAATTTGATTGCATTTCTAAAAAAATGGACGCTCCCCTTTGCCATTGCCAATGGCACAGCAGGATACTTTTTGTTTTCACAAATAGAGTTTCTACAGCCCATTGGCAACATCGCAGGTCCGATATTAGTGGGGCTTCTCCCCTATGTCATCTTCCTGATGCTATATATCACGTTTTGCAAAATCAATGTCAACGACATGCAACCACGCCCTTGGCATTTTATATTACAAGGAGTCCGTATCCTATTGTCTGCCCTTTTGGTTTATCTCATCAGTCTTTCAAGCGACTGTACCACCCGACTCGTCTTGCAAGGCGTCTTTATATGCGTAATCTGTCCTACGGCAGCGGCAGCCCCAGTGATTACCGAAAAATTGGGCGGCAGCATCTCTTCGCTCACCATCTATATGCTCCTTGCCAATGTGGTAACTGCCATTATCATACCACTCTTCTTCCCTATGGTAGAAAAGAATGTTGAAATGAGCTTTTTCATTGCATTTCTTGCCATACTCAAACGTATCACCCTCGTTTTGGTTGTACCTTTAGCATTGGCCCTGCTCACACGTCGCTTCCTCCCCCAATTATGCCAATATATCCAAAGAAAAAAAGACTGGGCATTCTATCTTTGGGCGTTTAATTTATCCATCGTTATCGGGCTCACACTTAAAACAATTCTACATACCCAACTTTCTGGCACGGTTTTAGCATTATTGCTCATAGCTCCGCTCATTGTGGCAGTTGTTTTGTTCAGCATAGGCAAGGCTGTGGGATACAGATACGGAGAAAGCATCGGTGCAGGACAAGCTTTAGGACAGAAAAATACCATTGTCGGAATATGGCTAACCATCGCTTTTCTCAATCCTGCTGCATCCATCGCCCCCTGTGCATACGTCATTTGGCAAAACCTTATTAATGCCTGGCAACTATGGTATAAGGAGAAATATGGTATATTGAAATGGTAAACAGACATCAACAAGGAGAATTTGCAAAAGCAAAAGAGCAGACGGTAAGTCACAACAAACAAAGATTAATAACAAGATTCAAACAACGATAATATGGCAATAGGTAAATGGATTGGCGGTTTTATGGGTTTTATCAGTGGCGGTCCCTTGGGGGCATTGGCAGGTTTTGCATTGGGTGCACTCTTTGATGTGGGCATCGACAAAGTGAACGAAGCAGACATAAACGCAGAAAACTATCAGAACAACGCACAAAGAAACGCTTACTCACAACAACAAAGAGCAAGAAACAGATACCAAGAGGCACAAGGACAACGCAACTCATTCCTCTTCTCACTTCTCGTGTTAGCCTCATACATTATACGGGCTGATGGAAAAGTGATGCACTCGGAGATGGAAATGCTCCGCAACTTCCTACGCAGCAACTTTGGTTCGATTGCTATTCAACAAGGCGAACAAATCATCCTGCAACTCTTTGAACAACAAAAGAAAGTGGGACCGGAACGTTTTCAACACACCATCCGGGAGAGCTGTATGCAGATTGCCGCCAATATGGATGACAGTCAACGACTCCAGCTACTCAACTTCTTAGCCATGCTTGTTAAAGCCGATGGAAAAGTGGTAGAAAGCGAATTGACTGCATTACGCAATGTGGCTCTTTGGTTGGGTTTAAACACTGCCGAAGCAGACTCTATGCTCAATCTTCGCAAAGACGATTTGGCTTCTGCCTACCAGGTATTGGGCGTGCCTCCCACCGCCGGCGACGATGAAGTGAAAGCTGCTTACAGGAAGAAGGCACTACAACACCATCCCGACCGAGTGGCAACATTGGGCGAAGACGTGAAAAAAGCAGCTGAAAAGAAATTCCAAGAAATCAACGATGCCAAAGAAAGAATATACCAAGCACGAGGTTTATAGCGGCAAAACAGATAAACAAAGAAATGAAAAATCAGAATAAACCTTAACAATTTATCAACATATAGGGGTTTTACCTAATATTTATTAATGTGATTTTGCTATTTCATAATCAATCAGTAAATTTGCCAACAGATAAAAGTTATAGTTAATTACATTATTAATTTAAAAGTTCAGAACAATGAAAAAAGTAATATTAAGTGCATTTCTCTTTGTTGCAACAGTAGGATTTGCAAACGCCCAAGAAGTAAAAACAGTTAAGAAGCAATATGCAAAAACTGAAAAGTGCTGTAAAGACAAGAAAGACAAGAAAAAAGGATGCTGTGCAGACAAAAAGGCTGATAAGAAACAAGGTTCTTGCTGCAAGAAAGACGGAAAGAAAAAATAAATTAAACCATCAAGAGGGATTTGTTCAAAACGAACTTATCCCTCTTTTCTTTTATTAAGCTGAGTTCGGAGTAAGACAACGAGTTAACAAACCAACTGACCAACTCCCCCCCCCAGTTCAAGTGTTATTGGTAAGAAAGAGTATATTCCTCATTAGAAAATCGCTTTCCTAAAACCACAAAAAGGGATGTGTTCACTGATTTGAACACATCCCTTTTTATTATCATATAGAGTATAATCTCTTTCCTTCTGTACTATTCGTTCATTTAACTATCACGCTTTTACCGTCACAGCCTTACCCTTAATCAGCCGGATATAATAGGTTTAAACATTTCGACGGAATGACAGAAGTCCATTCGAAAGAATAAAGACGAAAGAAACGATGCCTTATTCTCCAGCCTCTTCCTTGGTCTTACGAATACTACGCTTACGTTTGGGCTTCTCTTCTACAGCATTGTCCGTTCTTACACCTGCCAATTCGGGATCAACAATGATACGTCCGCAATATTCACAAGGGATAATCTTCTTGTGCATCTTGATATCCAACTGACGCTGGGGGGGAATTTTATTGAAACAACCACCACATGCATCGCGTTGTACATACACGATACCCAAACCATTACGCACACTCTTACGAATACGCTTAAAGCTGGTGAGCAGGCGTGACTCAATTTTCTCTTCCAACTCCTTAGCCGTTTCTCTCAAACGCTCTTCTTCTTCGCGTGTTTCAAGCATGATTTCGTCCAATTCGTTGCGTTTCAACACCAAGTCGCTCTCACGTTCCTTCAATGCTTCTTCAGCATGAGTCAAGTCGCGTTCACGCTCATCCACCTTGATGACAGCCTCTTTGATTTTCTTATTACAAAGTTCGATTTCCAATGTTTGGAACTCTATTTCCTTGCTCAAAGTGTCATATTCGCGGTTATTCTTCACTTCGTTCAGTTGCTTATTGTAGCGTTCAACACTAGCTTGAGCCTCTGCAATTTCAGCTTTCTTTTGAGAAATGGCACTCTTGAATTCTTTTATTTCAGTGCGGATTTTCTCAATACGGATATTCAATCCTTCGATTTCGTCTTCCAAATCTTGCACTTCCAAGGGCAACTCACCTCGCAACGCACGTTTTTCGTCTATTGCCGACAAGGTGGTTTGCAGTTGATAAAGCGTCTTCAATCTTTCTTCAACAGACAATTCTGCAGCTTCTTTTTTTGCCATAACTAACTTATAAGTAGATTATAGGATTGGTGTTGGTTTGTGCCAAATGGCATTTCACTCCCGCACACTTCTCCTCGATTATTGATTTAAATATTTCGTTCGTAAACTGTTCACTTTCATAATGCCCCATCACCGCAATCTGTATTTCTTGCTCATGATCGAAATAATCGTGATAGTGCATCTCTCCTGTTACAAAAGCATCTGCACCGGCTGCAATAGCATCGGAAAGCAAAAACGCTCCGGAGCCTCCACAAAGAGCCACGGTGTGTATTTCGCGTTGCAACAACTCATTGCATTGCACACTCGAAGCATGAAATTTTTGCTTCAACATCGCCACAAAATCGGCTGCAGCTAAAGGTTGTCCTAACTCGCCCATCACGCCCGACGCTCCCATCACGTCACGCTCTTCACCGTCGCTTCCTCTCACTATCACTTGTTTCTTATCACCGAAAAATCTGACATTCTTCAATCCCATCTTCTCGGCAATCTTAAAGTTAACGCCATCAACAGCATTATCGATGTTGGTGTGCATGGAAACAATGGCAATATCATGCCGTATAGCTTTATACACCGTACGTTGTACAAAATTGTCATCACTAATGCGATGCAGCTTTTTGAATATCAGCGGATGGTGCGAAACAATCAAATTACAGCCCAAAGCCACGGCTTCGTCCACTATTTTCTCGTTCACGTCCAGACACAATAAAGCCCCTGATACTTCCACTTCTGTCAATCCAACTTGCAAGCCGGCATTATCAAATCCTTCTTGCAAGGGCAGAGGTGCAAATTGTTCAAGGGCATGCAGCACTTCTTTAATTTTCACGCTATCTGTAGCTTTATATGATGTAAAGTGCAAATTTACAAAAAAACAGAGAATAACATGCACAAAAAGTACATTTTTATTAATAAACAGGTACTTAAAAACAACTAACATATCGATAGCCGCTCTTAAGTACCCACTTATATTCTATAATTTATCCGTTCAATAAGGACAGGTTTTAAACAACACAAAACCATTCCATTGTGACCTTACTTTTGCTTCAATCTGAATTTTACCCACAATCCTTTGTGATCAGTTGGCCAAATACCTTGCGGAAGAATAACAGGGTCGTTGACATTGTCTGCTACAGCCTCACTTCTCGCTACCGACCGGTTGGGTCCAAACAATTTTGCGTCAATGGCAAAGAAGTTATTACCTTTATAATAAATGCAGTCGATGCGTTCCCTTTCATCGGCTTTAGGAGCCCATGTCAGCTTTTTCATATCGGCTGCGGGATTGTAACATGGATAGGTAAAGCCGGGATTTGCGGCCTCGTCGGGGAAGACAACACGATAGGCATCGTCAAATCCCCCCTTCTCCAACATCTTCGACACCGTCCACGGAACAACAAAACCATGACGATCGTACAAGTTTTTTGTCCGCTCTGTCCAATCTTTATGTGATGGTTCGTTAAAATCGCCACCCAAAATCACCAAATGTCCGTTCTCTATATCATGTCGGGCTTCGTTTAGAAAACATTGAATGGCATTATCCCTCCACGACAAATCGTTGAGTTTCAATAGTTCTGCCACTGTCTTAGGACGTTCTGTTTCTTTCCAGGTGGAGCCATCGTAACCGCGTACATGATAATAAGCACAATCCAAATAATCTAAATGACAAGTATAAACCGACACTTTCTGACTACCTATTTCTGTCGTTAGCTTGTACACGCTGCCATGATCTTTATTCTCGCCAAACACCACTACCGAGTCGGTAAGGGGATACTTACTCAGCAAGCCAGAGTCGATGGTATAGAAGGAATGATAAGTCTGTCCCTTTGCCTGTAAAGCCTGACAGAGTCGTTTGGTAAAATCCGACCCATAATTTCTCACCTCACTCAATGTAACAAAGTCGGGCGAAAGACGCACAATCTCTGAAACAATAGCATCAAAACCTCCGGGAATAAGTGTTCCCTCTTGCCAAATGTTCCATTGCAAAACTGTCAGTTCAAGGTCTTTCTCCTCCTTTTCCGTTACTCTACGATAGTTATAGCCTCTCTTTTCCAGCTTGTCCAACTGTCGTTCGGTTCTTTTCAAAAAGTCATTATACGATGTTTTCCTGCCCCAACCGCTTTCGGCTATAGCCAATAGTCGCGGATATATCATATATTCGGCATATTCTTCCGTACCGATATATTCCGTCCACAGATTGCCCTGCACCCCATCAATCAGCTGAGCAGCATCGCTATCTTGCAGCTCTACAGGCATCGGCTCGTAATCATACACTCTTTCTAACGGACTAAAACCACCGATGGCCTTGGGTTCGCTTGCGGGAGAACCTTGAAAATGGTCGAGATAATAATATTTGGATGGGGTGACTATGGCATGTTTTCCTGCTTTTGCCGCCTTCACTGCCCCACTATTGCCACGCCATGACATCACTGTGGCATTATCCGACAAGTGTGTATGTTCCAAAATCTCATCCCAACCAATTATCTTCTTACCGTTCTTGCTGACAAAACTATCAATCCGGCTTATCAGATGGGCCTGCAACTGGAAAGTATCGGTATAATGCTGCTCGTTGTAGAGTTTAATACACTTGGGACATGTCTTCCAATATCTCATCGTTGCCTCATCTCCACCGATGTGGATATACTTGGATGGAAAAAGATCGATAACCTCTTTTAATACGTTGGTAAGAAACTCAAATGTCTTATTATTACCCATACAGAGGTCGAAACCGTCACCTTTGCCCGTGCAAGAAAGCTCGGGAAAAACCGCCAACACCTCATTGCTATGCCCCGGCATCTCTATTTCGGGAATAACCTCGATATGATGTTGAGCTGCATAATCAATGATGTCTCTCATATCTTTCTTTGTATAATAACCTCCGTAAGCACCCGGTTCATCCTTGGAGCAATATTTCCGGCCTCCATCAGTCCACAAATCCCAGTCGGACTGTGGGCGGTAAGCAGTCTGTTGCACCAACTGCGGATAGCGGTCTATCTGCAATCGCCAGCCTCCTCCATCGGTTAGGTGCAGATGCAACTTATTCAACTTGAGATAAGCCATGGCATCTATCTGCTTTTTGATAAACTCGACCGACCAAAAATGTCGAGAACAGTCTATCATAAAGCCTCTATAGCCATAACGAGGTGCATCTCTGATGACACCACACGGCACTGTGCCCCCCTCTTCCATTTGACGAAGCGACTGCACGGCATAAAACAAACCTGTGGTTGTGGCTGCTGAGATATCTATCTGATGAGGGGCTATCACCATTTCATACGCTTCGCGTTCCTGTGCCGTCAATGTCTTTCTGTTCTTTTTCAGCATCAAATTTATTGTCGACCTCTGACCGTCTATTAAGGCATTACGCTTCAATCCATCAATCAACGCCGCTACCGTTCGGAAATCTCTCCCCTTAAAATTCGTTACAACACGAGTGTTCTTGGAAAAACGAAACAGTCCTTGTGTTTTTTCCATCACTTGGGGATGTGGAACCAACAAACTGCCCTCAACACCACTGGTACATAAGAACAATAAGAGAAGAATGAGGTTTCTTATATTCGTTATTTTCATCATACTACTTCACCATTGGTGGGCAATGCAGTCTACCGCCCTCGTTATAATTCTGATTATTAGGCAGCCCTTGTCCGCCAATTCCTTTTTCCATCAACCGCTGCAACTCTCCGAGGTGTTGTTGATACACACCTCTGGGTTGCACTCCATGTCTGTGACACACCGCAGCAGCCATACCCACAACTTCTCCCATCATCGCCGTGGTACGCATCACACGCGTAGTACCCATCGCCACATGCGTGGTGCTGATGTTGCGACCAGCCATCAAGAGGTTATTGACATTGCGTGAGTACAAACAACGATAAGGCACAGCATATGGATATATAAGCGTATGCTTGGTATCTGCCTTAAACTCTCTGCCGGGGAAGAATACAGAGTTGATGCTATCGGGATGATGCAGGTCGATACTCCACGATGTTGTGAACGATGCATCCTCATGCCAAACGTTCTTGGCAAGGTCTTCCTGACTCAAAACATAATCGCCCAACAAACGTCTTGTTTCTCTTTTTCCTGCTATATATGCCACCCATTCCAGTTTATGATGATGATATCTGTGACGATCTGCCGATTCGTTCTTAAGAAAACTCCAGTTAGAATAAATGACCAACAAACCATAATCTCTCACACGTTCAAAGTCGTCGATTTGGTCGTCGTACATACCTGTTTCCCATGTCCATTCGCCTTTGAATACCCGTTCGGCATTTTCTTCATTAAAACGCATACCATAATTAAATACAGGAAACTTGCTCTTAGCTTTTGTCTTCACCGAATACCATTGCACCGACGCCCCCATCGTCATTTTATCTGCCACCTCGGGTGCTAAACTCTCGCCAAATTCGCTGCGCGCTTCTCTACCTATACGATAATGAGCACCCGCCATATAACCTATAGAAGCATCGCCCGTACAGTCGGCGAACAAAGGGGCATGAAAGCGAATCTTCTCACCCGTAAGAATGTTTTGTGCTGTAACCGATTCTATCTTTCGGCCTTCCATCGTCACTTTGTTGATGTGCGTATTAAGAAAAAGCGTGATATTGGGTTCGTTTTGAACAACAGCCAATTTCTTATCATCGGCATAATTCGTTGCAGGCATGGCATTTCCTTCTTCGGTAGGTCCATACTCTTTGAGCAATCCACCAAGATGAGGATAACGCCCCACGTCAATCATACCGCCCAAATGTACCCTTACCTCCGAACTATTGTTACCTCCCAACACAGGACGGTTTTGTATCAAGGCAACCTTCAAGCCTAATCGGGCTGCAGCCACGGCTGCTCCTATACCTGCCACACCACCACCGCCTACAACAAAGTCATAGTTTTCGTCCTTTTCCGGCATAGCATCCGTTCCCGGTCGACTATCTCGCAAAGCTTTCAAAATTTCGTCAGCTCGCGACAATTCGTTTTCACCAATCAGGCAAATGGCATCACAACGGCCGTTGAAGCCTGTCAAATCGTGCAGAGCCAATTGGTTATCACCCTTGTCGAGTCGCACCATCCCAGCTCGTTGCCACATCCATTTGTCGCCAGTGTTACCCACGATTGCAGCCAATTTCTTACCATTGACCGACACTTGAAACGCTCCAGGTCCTTTACCCTTGTGCCAAGGCGATGTCCAGTTGTAGGT
>JALEWR010000112.1 GCA_022783515.1 Prevotella sp. | reverse complement strand
ATAGAGCAGTCTGCGTTCTTCTTCCAATTCTCTCATCGACTCGCACGAGCGCTGACTGGGGAAGATATTCTCTTCCATTCCCACCACAAAGACATATGGGAATTCCAATCCCTTTGCCGCATGAACCGTCATCAAAAGTACCCTACTCTCTTCTTCGTCCTCACTCTCCACATCAGTAACCAAGGCCACTTCCTGCAAATAGTCGCTCAAAAGCATTTCATCCAATCGTCCTTCCTCGCGTCTTGTTTCCACAAAATCCTGCAAGCCGCTCAACAATTCGTCCAAGTTTTCCTGACGCACCAAATCTTCCGCATCCGTACTCGAATACAAATCGCGATGAATGCCCGATTCCATGATTATTTTCCTACCCAATGCGGCGGCATCAACACTATCCATTTGGGCTACAAAACCTTCAATTAACGCCTTAAACTGACCGATTTTAGTGTAGGTTGCTTTTGAGAGACCGCAGGGATACAAGTCGGGCTGCGATATAACATCCCAAAAACTTACCTCATATTGTTGGGCGGCAACCGACAGCTTGCTAAGCGTTGTCTGTCCGATACCACGCGTGGGATAGTTAAGAATGCGTTTAAACGCTTCTTCGTCATTGGTGTTGTTAACCAAACGAAAATAGGCAATAACGTCCTTAATCTCCTTTCGTTGATAGAAACTCAAGCCTCCGTATATCTTATAAGGAATGCCTTGTTTACGCATTTCTTCCTCAAACGTTCTACTCTGCGAGTTGGTTCGATACAAAATGGCAAAGTCGCCATATTCTCCCCCCTCGTCTATCTTGATACGACGAATATCCTTACACACCATCGTGGCTTCCTCTCGGTCGGAATAAAGCTGCTTAATCACCAACTTGTCTCCGGGTTCATTCTCACTGTACACATCTTTCGGAATCTGCCTCTTATTGTTCTTTATCAAGCTATTAGCAACCTTCACAATGGTTTGTGTAGAACGATAATTCTGCTCCAGCTTATATAATAAGGTATTGGGATAAATCTGTTGGAAGTCGAGAATATTATCAATATTAGCTCCACGAAATCCGTAGATACTCTGTGCATCATCTCCTACCACACAAATACGTTGTCGTTCTTGGGTCAATAGCGTTACGATGGCTTGCTGAACCCTATTAGTATCTTGATACTCGTCTACCAAAACATACTGAAAACGATTGGCATAATAACGCCTAACTTCCTCGTTAGTAGAAAAAAGTTGATAGGTAAGTATCAGCAAGTCGTCAAAATCCATCACATTGGCCGTGCGACACCGCTGCGTATAAGTGGTGTAAATCTTATGAACGGAAGGCATTCTGGACCGTTGGTCCTGCTGCAAATAGTCTTGATTTTCACGATATTGGGCAGCTGTTATCAAATGGTTCTTAGCCATAGAAATGCGATTATGCACCGCAGATGGTTTATAAACCTTATCGTCCAAGCCCATTTCTTTAACGATACTCTTAATGAGCGAGCGTGAATCGGTTTCATCGTAAATGGTAAAATTAGAGGTAAAGCCAATATGTTGGGCCTCAACACGAAGTACACGGGCAAAGATCGAGTGGAAGGTTCCCATATAAAGTCTATTGGCAAGCTTTTCGCCCACTACCGTGGCAATACGAGCTTGCATCTCCTTGGCGGCCTTATTGGTAAATGTCAGGGCAAGAATATTCCAAGGCTGATAGCCTTGCTGCAACAAGTAAGCTATCTTATAGGTAAGCACCCGCGTTTTCCCCGATCCTGCACCGGCTATCACCTGCTGCGGGCCATCGATATAAACCACGGCTTCTCTTTGCCTTTCGTTCAATCCATCCAATATACTTTGCAATTCCATTCTTAATCTTTTCCTTTGCTCTTTTAAATAAAAATAAGTGAGATTATTGCCGCATTAATAGTTAACGAGTGAATAAGTGGGCGAGTTGACAAGACCGTTTGCTTTTATTATTATGCTATTCTTATCGGTGACTTACTTGTTCACTTACGACCTCGTTTGCTTATTTATTCAACCCATCCTCTGGTTTAATTACTGTTTCTTTCGATATACGCCACCACTCACCGTCTTCGGGTCATAGTCTTCGCCTTCTTTTGGAAAGCGGGGTATAAACTTCATTTCTCTTTCTATTCGTCGTTGTCGCAATCGCAGATAGCTGGTGGGGTCTTTCGAGTTGAACTTCAACGGATTGGGAAGCGTCGCCGCAACCAATGCACACTCTGCTCTCGACAAATCGGCAGCAGTCTTATTAAAATGATGTTCTGCCACAGCATCAGCCCCATAGATGCCATCGCCCATCTCGATTGAATTGAGATAGACTTCCATAATGCGTTGTTTGCTCCACATCAGCTCGACCAGAGCAGTGAAATATACCTCCAAACCTTTTCTCACCCAAGAGCGATCGGGCCATAAAAACACATTCTTAACCGTCTGCTGGGTAATCGTACTGGCACCCACTTTCTTCTTTCCATTCTTCATATTGTGGCGGGCAGCCTTTTCTATTGCACTATAGTCGAATCCATGGTGCAATAAAAAGCGTTGATCTTCGCTTGCCATAACAGCCACCGGAAGATGAACAGAGATTTTATCCATTGAAACCCAATGATGATGCAGCGTGAGTGTCTTGCCTTGATTGAGTTGTTCCAAGCAACGTATCACCATAAGAGGTGTAACATAGACCGGCAAAAAACGATAGGCCACAACAGCCAACAAGGTGGTGCTGAAAAAGAAAATCAACACCCATCTGATGGTTTTCGTAATAAAGGACATAAAAGCAACTTAACTAAAAATAACATAATAAAAGCACAAAGGTATAAGCAGCGTCTTTCTTTGCATAGCATAGCGGCAGCTCACCCTTTGTGCTTCATCTGATGATATAGCATCTGTCAACACACACCACAGAAGGGCGATGTGTCGATAGGGAATATTCAATTACTTCAATGTTCCGTTGTTGGCAGCTTCAACCATTTGAGGACTAGCATACATGAACACCTCTACACGACGGTTTTGAGTACGTCCGGCAGCTGTTTCGTTAGAAGCAACAGGTTCGCTACTACCCTTACCTGTTACGTTTTGGAATTGGCCAGCACTTACACCACAGCTCTTCAAATAATTAACAACACTTTGTGCACGGTTGTTACTCAAAGGAATGTTAATTCCATCGTTACCTGTTGAATCGGTATGACCATAAATATCCACATAACAATCAGCGTTGTTCTTCAACACTTGTGAGAACTTAGCCAACTCGTTCTTAGATGCTTGGTTGAGTTCTGCCTTGCTTGTGGCAAAGAGAATACCTGAATCGAAAGTAACCTTAACGGCCTTCAAACCATTAGCATCGGTAACTTCTTCTACCTTTGCATTCTGAATCTTAGCGGCTTCAGCAGCAACTTTATCCATCTTCTTACCAATAATCGCACCTGCACCTGCACCTACAGCACCACCAATAGCAGCACCAACAGCAGTGTTACCGGCAATTTTACCAATGATAGCACCCAAAACAGCACCACCACCTGTACCGATTAAAGCTCCGGTACCTTGTTTTGTTTGACAGCTAACTACGAGAGCAAGACACATTCCCAGTGTCATCAACTTCATTTTTTTCATGTCTCTATTTATTTTATGTGTTTTAAAATCAATGCAAAGGTAATCCTTTTTTACGTTGCTCGCACCTTTTCGCAACATTTTTTATAAAAAATCAAAGATGAAACGTTATCATCTGCTCCATGAAAAGTATCCAGACATCAAATCAAAGTCATCTTAAGAGTGAACAATACAGACAAAATTGGCAAGCAACTTAGTCTGATTTGCCATGTAACTGAGCCTAAACCACAATGCAAAACAGCCTAAATTGCAATACGACAGCAACTCTGTTAGAATGCTGAAAGAATAAGATGAGGAAAAAACAAGTAAAAGATGAAGCCTAATCTTTTTGCAAAGGAACTTGCATTTATCCAACGTTTATTTTGTGTTCACATAAAATCTATGTAAATTTGCAATTAAACCTCGTCTTTTTTGCTAAAGACCGGAGTGATTGTATGCTGACTGTTGAAGAAAATGAAGCATTGCTTTATCACTGTCGTTGCTAACTACAGCAAGAAAAGACAACAGATAAGAATCTGACAAGACGATGCAAACAAGGGGGACGCTAGCTGGAAAATAAAAGAATAACAACCTGCGGTGGAATAGCCGATTGGGATAAAATCATACCAAAAGACGTTATGGCAGAAGGAAACACAATGAATAGGACATCGAAAGTATTGCTGATTTATACCGGCGGAACTATAGGTATGGGGCAAAATTTGGCTACTGGAACTTTAGAACCACTCGACTTTAACCATTTGGTTAGCAACCTGCCTGAATTTAAATATTTAGAGACAGGCATTGATGTGTACCAATTCTCTTCTCCCATCGATTCTAGCGATATGTCGCCTCGCTTGTGGTCGCACTTGGTAAGAATTATTTCGGACAACTATCAGCTATATGATGGTTTTGTTATTCTTCACGGAACCGACACCATGGCATTTACGGCTTCTGCTCTATCGTTCATGCTGGAAAACCTCACCAAACCCGTTATTCTCACTGGCAGTCAGCTTCCCATCGGACAGTTGCGTACCGACGGCAAGGAAAACTTAGTGACCAGTATTGAAATAGCAGCGGCACATCATGCCGACGGCACCGCCATTGTACCAGAGGTTTGTATCTATTTCAGTGGAAAACTATTCAGAGGCAACAGATCGACCAAGCAAGATGCCGACATGTTTAATGCCTTCAACTCGTTCAACTACCCCACGCTATGCGAGGCTGGCATTAATTTCGACTTCCACGAACACCATATCCTCAAACCCGACTTCAGCCGTCCCATGATTCCTCATGTGGCTATGGACCCCAATGTAATCATCTTGTCTATCTTCCCGGGCATACAAGAAAACATTATTCGCCATGTTGTGGATGCCCCCGAACTAAGAAGTATAGTGATGAGAAGTTATGGCAGTGGCAATGCTCCGCAGCATTCGTGGCTGATGAAGCTATTGAAAGAGGCATCCAACCGCGGGGTCATCATCATCAATATCAGTCAGTGTGTGGCCGGTTCGGTTGAAATGGAACGCTATGATACAGGTTTTCAACTTAAAAATGCAGGTGTAATAAGTGGCCACGACAGCACGGTGGAGGCTGCCATCACCAAGTTGATGTACCTACAAGGGAAGTATAGCGACTCTAATATCATCAGGCAACATATGAGTAAGTCGTTGGTCGGCGAGATAACCATATAAACCCGGGGTTGGCTTAAGTGGATAAGTGAGCGAACAAAGCAAATTACGAGTAAATTACTTAATATAAAAACGAAGAACAGTATCACCACATTGTTCTTCGTTTTACTTTATCTGTCGTCAATAAAAAGGCTTATTAATTCGTAAAGCCGGTAATCTGCTTACAACTTATGCTATTGTCCAATCGTATAACTCCTGCGGTTTCTCTATAAAATCGGTGGCTCCCGAACATTCCAAGAAATCTCGATTGCGAAATCCCCACAATACGCTGATACAAGGTAAATGGCAATTTTGAGCCGTCTGAACATCTACATCGCT
>JALEWR010000207.1 GCA_022783515.1 Prevotella sp. | reverse complement strand
AGTGCGGAAACCATCACTTTTATCCGTAAGGCTTTAAACCCACTGAAATTTCTTACCAGTAAGATAAAATTTACGATTACTAATCACGATATCGTGGAGAGTAAAACAGAGGAGAATGATGATATAAAGGTGGTTCATGTCTCTGACCCTGTTATCGAAGAACAAAAGGAAGAGGAGAGTCTGCCAGAAGAATCTTCGCCTATTATTGACTTGTCTGTTGATAACGAACCTGCTACTGTTCCAAACAACCCATCTTTCGAAAGACCATTAATGGTATCGGATGATGCTGAGGAAACCCTGACTATTGAAGTTCCTAAAGACGAAGAAACAGCTGCGGGCAATACATTGACGGCAGAAGAAATTTTGAGTACGCCCATTAATCCTAAAGAACCCTTTCTTTCTTACAAATATCCGACCTTAGATTTGCTGAAAAAATACGAAAATGACAGCAAGCCTTATGTGGATATGGACGAAATTAAGACCAACAACAAGCGTATTGTTGAGGTCTTGAGTAGCTTCGGAGTGGAAATTCGTGAAATCAAAGCGACAGTAGGTCCCACCATCACTCTTTACGAAATAACTCCTGCAGAGGGTGTACGTATCAACAGAATACGCAATTTGGAGGACGATATCGCCTTGAGCTTAGCCGCTTTGGGTATTCGTATTATTGCTCCAATCCCAGGTAAAGGAACTATCGGTATTGAGGTTCCAAATAATAAACCCAATATCGTATCAATGGAAAGTATCTTGAATTCTCGAAAGTTTCAAGAAACAAAGATGGAGCTTCCCATTGCCTTGGGTAAAACCATTACCAACGAAGTGTTTATGGTTGACTTGGCAAAGATACCTCATCTTTTGGTGGCTGGTGCTACAGGACAAGGAAAGTCGGTGGGCTTGAATGCCATCATCACATCATTACTTTATAAGAAGCACCCCAATGAACTGAAGTTGGTTTTGATAGACCCCAAGAAAGTGGAGTTTAGCATTTATGCTCCTATTGCCAATCACTTCTTAGCACAGGTGCCAGATGAGGATGAAGAACCCATCATCACCGATGTTACAAAGGTTGTTAGAACATTGAACAGTCTTTGCAAGTTGATGGATAGCCGTTACGATTTGCTCAAAATGGCGGGTGCAAGAAACATTAAGGAGTATAATGAGAAGTTTATCAATCATAAACTCAATCTGACCAAGGGACACGATTATATGCCTTATATTGTGGTTATCATTGATGAGTTTGGCGATTTGATTATGACTGCGGGTAAAGAAATTGAGTTACCTATTGCTCGTATTGCACAGTTGGCTCGTGCTGTGGGTATTCACATGGTCATTGCCACACAGCGTCCAACAACCTCAATCATTACAGGTAACATTAAAGCCAACTTCCCCGGTCGTATGGCATTTAAAGTGAGTGCGATGATTGACTCACGAACGATTCTCGATCGACCGGGAGCCAACCAATTGATTGGTCGTGGTGATATGCTTTTCCTTAATGGAAACGAGCCTGTCCGTGTACAATGTGCCTTTGTGGATACGCCAGAAGTGGAAGATGTCAATATCTATATTAAGAACCAGCCTGGTCCTGTTCATCCCATGGAATTACCCGAACCCAGCGTTGAAGAGGGGGGAGGAAGCGAAGGGGGAACTGCCGATATGCGAAATTTGGATCCCTATTTTGAAGAAGCAGCTCGTGCAATTGTTATCTCTCAGCAAGGTTCTACGAGTATGATACAACGTCGTTTCTCAATCGGTTATAATCGAGCAGGACGATTAATGGATCAACTGGAAGCCGCCGGCATTGTGGGCATAGCACAAGGAAGTAAACCTCGTGATGTGTTAATTACCGATGAAAGTAGCTTAAATGTTAAGTTGGCACAGATTAGAGCAATGAAAGCTTGATGTGTTGAATAGAGATGAATGTTTAAAACTATAGAATGATGAAGAATGTATTGCAACGATTGATATTGTTTGTGGGTGTATGTGCTTGTATTTTGCCTGTTTTTGCACAGCAGTTAACTGCCAGGCAGGTGCTGGATAAAACCGCTACTGTGATGGGTAATAGAGGAGGAGCAAGTGCTTCCTTTGTCTTGAAAGATCCTAAGTTGGGTAAAAGCACTGGAACATTGCAAATCAAAGGAGATAAATTCTTTGCTAAGACACCGCAAGCAATGATTTGGTTTAATGGAAAAACGCAGTGGAGCTATCTCGCTAACACCAATGAAGTGAGCGTTACCAATCCTACCGAATCGCAGCGAATGGCAATGAATCCTTATACCTTTATTAATATGTATAAGCAAGGCTATGATTTGTCAATGAAAATTGTAGGCAGTAATTATCAGGTAGTTTTAAAAGCACAAGGACCTAAGAGTATTCCTGAGATGCATATAACTGTAAACAAAAGGACGTTTGTACCTCAAGACATCAAGATAAAACGCAATGGACAATGGTTGACAATCGCTATTTCCAAGTTTATGCGTCGCAATTTTTCTGATGCCGTCTTTTCGTTCAACGCGAAAGATTTTCCCTCGGCTGAAGTCATTGATTTGAGATGATTAATGACTGACTGAATTTGATTTTCCCAAAGGCCTTTTCTCAAAACGTTGAGTACTCTCATTTTAATTAAAAATATTTTATAGATGTTTAATTTATGTGCAACAAAATGAGTACTTTTGCACGGAAATTAATAAATATTTATGGATTGGTTAATTAATCTCTTTTGTAAAACAGACTCCGTGGCACATATCGTGCTATTGTATGCAGTGGTTATTGCAGCGGGAGTTTTGTTAGGTAAAATTAAGATTGGTGGTATCTCACTGGGTGTTACTTTTGTGCTTTTTGCCGGTATTGTGGCAGGACACGTTAACTTTACGGCACCGGTAGACATTCTTACCTTTGTTCAAGACTTGGGTCTTATCCTCTTTGTCTTCTGTATCGGACTTCAAGTAGGTCCGGGTTTCTTTGAAAGCTTTAAGAAGGGAGGCGTGAAACTAAACATGCTATCAACAGCATTGATTTTATTGAACATCGCTGTTATGTTTGCTTGTTATTTCATTTTCTTCGATACAAGCGATCCTAAGAATCTGCCGATGATGGTGGGTACACTTTGTGGTGCCATCACCAATACCCCTAGTCTTGGTGCTGCTAAAGAAGTATTGACTGGTATTTTCCCCGCAGGTTCTGTGCCTGAAATTGCTTCGGGCTATGCTTGTGCTTATCCTTTGGGTGTACTTGGAATTATCGGTGCAACATTGGCAGTAAAGTACATCTGTGGGGTAGACTTGAAAGAAGAGGAGGATAAGCTTTCTGTTCAAGAAGGAGATAACGCTCAAGTGAAGCCTTATATCATGCACTTGCGTGTCACCAATTCTTATTTGGATGGCAAAAAGATGCTCGAAATTTCATCTTTCTTGAAGCGTGATATGGTATGTACTCGTGTGTTGCACGATAATCATGTACTCATTCCTAACCGTGATACCGTTATTTCATTAGGCGATGAGATGTTGGTGGTATGTGCTGAGGCAGACGCTGAGGCGGTTATCGCTTTCATTGGTGAGGAATTGAAAGACGAATGGGTATATGAGGACAAGGAACAACCTATGGTATCTCGCCGTATCGTTGTTACCAATCCTTCGGTTAATGGTAAGCGTTTGGGTGATATGCACTTCTCACGCCTTCATGGGGTTAATATCACTCGTATCACACGCCAAGGTTTGGATTTGTTTGCAAGCAAGAACTTGCGTTTGCAAACCGGCGACCGTGTGATGGTTGTGGGTCCGGAAGATCGTGTTATGCGTACTGCCGACTTGTTGGGTAATTCAATTAAGCGTCTTGACCATCCCAATATTGCAACAATTTTTATAGGAATTATCATCGGTATTCTTTTCGGCAGTATTCCATTGATGATACCTGGTATTCCAGCACCATTGAAATTGGGTATTGCTGGTGGTCCTTTGGTTATTGCTATCCTTATTGGCCGTTTTGGCTATCGTTTCAAATTGGTTACTTATACCACAACTTCAGCCAATTTGATGTTGAGAGAAATTGGTCTTGCCTTGTTCTTGGCGAGTGTCGGAATTAAAGCAGGAGCAAGCTTCTGGGACACTGTTGTGGCAGGCGATGGATTGAAGTATGTTTATACAGGTTTCTTTATCACCATCATTCCGATTCTTATTATTGGTACAATAGCACGCAAGGTGTACAACTTTAACTATTTCACCATCATGGGAATGTTGGCAGGTACATGTACCGATCCACCTGCTTTGGCATACGCCAACTCTGTTTGCTCTAAGGAGGCACCCGGTATCGGCTATTCAACAGTTTATCCTTTGAGTATGTTCCTCCGTATTTTTACTGCTCAGTTGATTGTGCTTTTCTGCTGTGGGTAATAGGCTGGTGAGCAATTAACAGAGTAATAAATTATAGAAAAGACAAATCCCAGTGGTAGAGTTGCTGCCACTGGGATTTATCTTTTAGTATAATACTGCTCTTATCACTCTTTATCCGTCTCTTTTAGCTAAAAGTATAGGTGAGGATATATTGTGGTGTAATCATCGAATAGATGG
Source organism: Prevotella sp. (assembly GCA_022783515.1). Taxonomy (GTDB): domain Bacteria; phylum Bacteroidota; class Bacteroidia; order Bacteroidales; family Bacteroidaceae; genus Prevotella. The sequence continues at coordinate 3,025 of JALEWR010000207.1, read as the reverse complement.
GTATTTGCATTTTATCTTTTAAGTTTTCCACCACGATAGCATTCAAGTTGTCTACAGTAGTATTCACATCTGCCACAGCCTTGTTGATACCAGCATCATCAGTAAATACCACTTTCATATCATGATACTGCAAGCCACTCTTATAAAAAAACTTATAGCAAGTTTCTTTGCTGCACCAGTTGATGAGTTTATGAAGCAGTGTGGGAACCATCTCATCGTTTCTTATGAATTTAGAAACAATTTTTTCAACCCTATTACTCATATATTCGATATCCACAGCCACCCTCTTCTCCTTTGATAAGATGATAGAAGCATATTCTTTAGTGTGACTGATGCTGATATTATAGCCCTCTATGATGGGTCTTCTGTATTCATCGTGCTGAATAATGAGATGTGGCTGTTGAGTCAGTTCCATCAATAAAGCGTAGATGGCTAAGATTTCCCTCTTTCGGTGCTGATGACCGATACTGTCAATGATTGTATATAGTTGGGGAGAATGTTGACATAATAATTTTAACTCGTCAATACTCTCTGTTATCTTCCAAATACCTAAACAAACGTCAGAAGCAGGTTGGTGAGTGTGTAAAAGTGGCATGGCAAGTATTTTCTTTCTCTATCAACTACTTATTGCCTATCGTTACCTTCACTTTATTAATGCGATGGTCGGCTATTGTCAATACCTCGAACGAATAATTCTTATACTCTATTATCTCATGAGCTGTGGGAAAATCCCCTTTAAGTTCAAGTACCAAGCCTGCTAGGGTTTCTATTTCGCCTGTGATATCTGCAAAATCGTCTTCATCAGCATGCAGCACCTTGAAGACATCCGACAGCAAGGTTTTACCTTCAAAAATATAAGTGTTGGCATTGAGTTTGATAAACGGTTGGTCATCGTCATCATATTCGTCGTTGATTTCGCCCACAATCTCCTCCAAAACATCCTCCAGAGTAACCAGTCCGCAAGTGCCTCCAAACTCATCCACCACGATAGCAATATGTATTTTGTTCTCTTGAAAGTCTTTCAACAAGTCGTCTATCTTCTTGGTTTCCGGCACAAAATAGGCCGGACGTATTAAAGACTGCCATTTAAAGCCTATAGGTTTTGCGATATGAGGCAACAAGTCCTTAATATATAAAATACCTTTGATGTTATCGGTATTGTCCTGACATACGGGTACACGACTATAATTGTTTTCTCTGATACAGTCAATTACCTCTTTAAAATTGGAGTTGATATTGAGGTATACGATGTCTTGTCGGCTTGTCATAATCTCTTTGGCTGTTTCGTCGCCAAAGCGGATGATGCCTTCCAATATATGTTTCTCCTCTTTTATCTCCTCGTTCTTGGTCAATTCCAATGCTTGCTCCAGTTCGTCCATACTCAATAAGTGATTATCTTTTTGGATAATGCTACTGATAAGGACACCCGATTTGAGCAAAATATTTTCGATGGGCCAAAAAACAAATCTTAGGGTGTAGATGATGGTAATAATTCTACGGCAAAAACCCAATGGATTTTGTCGGCTGAACACTTTAGGCATGATTTCGCCAAAGAGCAAAAGCAAGAAAGTGAGCAAGATGGTAATGAGCAAAAACTGGAGGATATATGCCTTCGGACCAAAACTTATTATCTGATTAAAGATATAATTGGTCAACATAATGATGGTTACGTTGACAAAGTTGTTGGTGATAAGGATGGTGGCCAAGGTGCGTTCAGAGTCTTCTCTGAGCATCTTTATCTTAGCATCTTTCGCACTTTTAGATGCTTCCAATTCAGCCATGTCGGTAGGAGAGAGGCTAAAAAAGGCAATTTCCGATCCGCTAGCCAATGCCGAACCCACCAATAGCATAATAGTAAGGATGCTGGCTATGATAACCCCTACCGACGGATAGTGGAGGGATACATCAGAGACAGCATCTATAAAGGGTTGTAAGTCCAAAGTCGTTTAGTTTAAAACGGTAACTTTTTGTTATCAGTATTATCGTCAGCCACACTATTCTCCTCCGCTGCCGGTTGTGCAGTGGCATTAGTGTTTTTGGGCGAAAGCAATTCGAGGTTATCAGCAATAATCTCGGTCACAGTTTTTTTTCTACCTTGAGCATCGTCATAGCTTCTGTATCTGATTTTGCCCTCAATATATATTTTGTCGCCTTTGTGAATATATTTCTCAGCAATTTTTGCTAAGTTTTTCCACAAAATAACGTTATGCCATTCAGTTCTGTCCGGCACTTTTGTACCATTAGGCAGCGTGTAGCCACGTTCGGTGGTAGCCAATGTCAATTGTGCAGTGGCTTGATCGGTATCATAGTATCTCACATCGGGATCTTTACCGACATTACCAATAAGCATTACTTTATTCATATGGTTAGGTTTTAGGGTTATTTCCACATACCTAAATATTTATAGCGGAAATTCTTTCCTTTAGCAGAAGGAAATTGTGATCTTCTGTCCACACGTTCGCTCAGATAGTCGACAATGCGGTTGTAGCAGTCCAACCCCGACATTGCCTTGCATCGTACCACAAAGTGAGTGTCACGATATTCGTGCTTTCCTGTTGCAGGAATCATCACCACGCGTTTAAAGTCAATTTCTCCTTCATACCAACCTGCCTTTTCTTCGGTCAGCTTGGTTACGGCAGTTGCAGCCAAATCGTGTCGAGGAAAGCCGGAATTGTCTTTCACCGGTTGCACGGCTTTCTTCTGTTTAAAGTCGAGCATGGTTTGAGCTACAGTTTTGATGATGATGAAATAAATCCTCGAACGCACTTTGTAACGTTTAGGATAAAACACATCGCTGGCAACATAGTCGCGTATATCATTTTCTAAATCAGCAGTAACGTTGATTTCAGGAATGGAACGTAAAAAGTCAAGTGCTTTGTCTATGTTATCAACTAATGTTTCTCTATCGAAATATCGTAAGTATAAATTCATTGATAATATATGTTTCTCGAAGAGCGGAAAACGAGACTCGAACTCGCGACCCCAACCTTGGCAAGGTTGTGCTCTACCAACTGAGCTATTTCCG
>JALEWR010000203.1 GCA_022783515.1 Prevotella sp. | reverse complement strand
CAAGCTGCAGGGGTAAAACCTGTCGCATCAAAAGAAGAATTATTTAAGACTTGCGATATCCTTAGTTTGCACATTCCTGCAACAGCAGAAACCAAGCAAAGCATCAATTATGCTTTATTGAAGGATTTGCCAAAGGGTGCTATTGTGGTTAACACTGCACGCAAAGAGATTATTCATGAAGACGAACTATTAAAGGTTTTGTCTGAGCGACAAGATGTTAAGTATGTTACAGACATCATGCCCGACAAAGCAGAAGAGTTCTCTCAATTTACATCACAGTATTATTCCACTCCCAAGAAGATGGGGGCACAGACAGCTGAAGCCAACTTCAACGCAGGTTTGGCTGCTGCTAAGCAAATCAATGCTTTTTTTGCAAGTGGTGATACTAAATTTCAAGTTAACAAATAAGTAAAAGTATGGCAATTATAAAACCATTTAAAGGCATACGCCCTCCCAAAGAATTTGTTGAAGCTGTTCAATCGCGTCCTTATGACGTGTTAAGCTCAGAAGAAGCTAGAAAGGAAGCTCAAGGCAATGAAAAAAGTCTTTATCACATTATCAAGCCTGAAATCGACTTTGAACCTGGTACTTCTGAATATGACACACGCGTATACGAACAAGCTGTTAGCAATTTTAAGAAGTTTCAAGATCAAGGTTGGTTGGTACAAGACACCACAGAAAATTATTATGTTTATGCACAAACCATGAATGGTAAAACCCAATATGGTTTGGTTGTAGGTGCGTTTGTAGAAGACTATCTCAATGGCGTTATCATGAAGCATGAACTCACACGTCGCGATAAAGAAGAAGACCGTATGAAGCATGTACGAGTGTGTAATGCCAACATTGAGCCTGTATTCTTCGCTTATCCTGACAACACAACGTTACATACACTCATTCATAAGTATGTGGACAATGTGACTTCTGAATACGATTTTATCGCTCCTATTGACGGATTTAGACACCAGTTGTGGGTGATTTCAGATAAGAATGACATTGAAACCATCACAGCAGAGTTCAAAAAGATGCCAGCACTTTATATTGCCGATGGTCATCATCGCTCAGCAGCAGCTGCCTTGGTGGGTGCAGAGAAGGCACGCAACAATCCTAATCACAAGGGCGATGAGGAATATAACTATTTCATGGCTGTTTGTTTCCAAGCTTCCGAACTTACAATCTTAGATTATAATAGGGTAGTGAAAGACCTTAATGGATTGACTAATGACGAGTTTTTGGCTAAACTGAGTGCAAATTTTGACGTAGAATGCAAGGGGACTGGAGAATACAAACCTAACACTTTACACAATTTCTCTTTGTATTTGGGCGGTCAGTGGTATAGTTTGACCGCAAAACCGGGTACATTCAACGATGCTGATCCTATCGGAGTTTTGGATGTAGACATTTCAAGTCGCTTAATTCTCGATGAAATATTGAATATCACTGATTTGCGTTCTGACAAACGTATTGACTTTGTTGGTGGACTCAGAGGTTTGGGCGAACTCAAGAAACGTGTAGATTCTGGAGAAATGAAAATGGCTTTGGCACTCTATCCCGTTTCTATGAAGCAGATTATGGATATTGCCGATAGTGGCAATATCATGCCTCCTAAAGCCACTTGGTTTGAACCTAAGTTGCGTTCAGGACTTGTGATTCATAGCTTGGATTAATTCATTGTGCATTTCAACCTATTGAATGGGTATAATGAATGAGAAATAAAAGGTATTAACAATAAGCTCGGATGATGAAAAAAGAAATATTTCTTCATCATCCGAGCTTTTATTATAGATGAGTTGGAAGAATAATAGATGAAGGACGAGTATCTTACGATTGAGGGGACAGGTAAAGGAGAATTTACAGACAAACGTAGCAAATTTTTAGCTTTTGCCCATCATGTAACCCAACTTGAGGAGATAAAAGAATTAATCGCATCATATCGCAAGAAATATTATGATGCACGTCACGTTTGTTATGCTTATATGTTGGGTACAGAACGTACAGATTTTCGTGCCAACGACGATGGGGAACCCAGCAGCACTGCCGGAAAACCAATTTTAGGACAAATCAATAGTCATCAACTCACAGATATTCTCATTATTGTTGTGAGATATTATGGGGGTGTCAACCTTGGACCTAGTGGGTTAATCAATGCTTACAAAACGTCTGCTGCGTTAGCCATAGAGAATACCAGCGTTGTAGCTAACCCCATCGAAACCACCATTTCTTATACTTTTCCCTATATCATGATGAATAAGGTGATGAAAATCATCAAAGATATGGATGTAAAAATTCTTCAACAAGATTTTGACAATGTCTGCACCATTAAAATGGCGATAATTCAATCACGAGGGCAAGAATTGCAAGATAAGCTTGACCACTTGTCGTTTGAGTAGCAGTATATGCTATTTCTTTATCTTATTATCTTGTGATGATTACCTTTAGAATATTTCCT
>JALEWR010000169.1 GCA_022783515.1 Prevotella sp. | reverse complement strand
CAAAACCTGAAAGCGAGAAACTGAAAAAGAACAGAATAAATAAATGTTTCATAAAAGAAGAATTTAAGTAAAAAGGTTCTGTAAAACTTTTAAGATTATAAATAAGTTGATTGATAATTTTCTTGCATTGCTTACTCCATTAAAAATGGTAGTGTCCTAAAAAGTGTGTAAGCTATCTTTCCTTTTTCTCTGTTGTTGTTTCTCTTTTCTCTTTGTTCCACTTTTTAAATAGATGTATTTTTCTACTATATGTTGTATTTGTTTCCTCCATTGCCACGGCCGCCAATAGAAAGACAACAGCCTGTGGTGATGGCATTGCCGCTCTCATCCTTATCATTCTTTTGTACTTTCTATTGAGTCTCTCAATCCAATTGGTAGTATATGGAAAAGCCATTTAACCAGGTATGAGAATAAATATAGGGCATATAAGGCTTACAAGCCTTATATGCCCCACATCAAAAAAATATCTGTCCCTCATCCTTAGGAACTGTAGGTCGCTGTCTATGCTATTGCAGCGAGGGAAATTGTAAATCGCTTAAAGCAAAGAAATGGGTAGGGAGAGACGCCACTCTTATTATATCACACTTCCTACTCGCCCAAAAGCAACCAAGGTAATATCATAAATCAGAGTGGAATAAGCCGGAACCAGGAGTACAGAATGGGTACTTGTGCCATAACCTAATTGATAAGGTATATACACGCGTACACGTTCGCCGACCTTCATGCCGGTCAATGCCGTAACAACACCATCGGAAATAGTCACCGACTTGTCGCCTATCATATAAGAACCCGACACTGCCCGCTTGATGATTGCGGCTGTCTGTGGCTGATATTCATCTTTAAACGTGCCATCAAAAACCCATCCTTGACGATAGGTTTTAGAAGGAATCAGGCGTGCCTGATACTGAATCTTCACCGTATCGTTATAAAAAGGCATGGCTGTCCCTTCGCCTTTCTTCAACACTTGCACCACAATATGGTCAACACTCTTAGTGGCTACCCCTTCATTCAACGACCATTTCTTCACCACTTTCCAATCGGTTGCCCCATTGGAAACCTTGGCTTTGGCTGCATGGTACACGCTATCGAAGAACACCTCGTTTCGTCTCTGCCAGTCGGTGTACTCGCCTTCATCGGTCTTTGTCTCACTGCACGATGCCAAACCCAAGGTTGAAACGACAGCTAAGAGAAAAAAATAAAAGCTCTTTTTCATTATTTCTGAAGTTGCTTTAATAAACTTGCAATACTTACTTTATCTTCAATGATACGCTCCAATTGGTCGATGCTTACACGTTCTTGTTGCATTGTATCGCGATGACGCAAGGTTACGCAGTTATCTTTCAAACTATCATGATCTACAGTTACACAATAAGGTGTACCGATAGCATCTTGGCGACGATAACGCTTACCGATAGTATCCTTCTCATCGTAGTTGGTATTGAACTTCAACTTCAAGCTATCAACAATTTCGCGTGCCTTCTCGGGGAGTCCGTCTTTCTTCACCAAAGGCATTACACACAATTTGATGGGAGCCAAAGCAGCAGGCAGACGCAAGACAACACGTGTTTCCCCATTCTCCAACGTCTCTTCCTGATAAGCATGACACATCACAGAAAGGAACATACGGTCTACACCAATACTGGTTTCGATAACGTAAGGCACATAGCTTTCGTTGGTTTGCGGATCGAAATATTTGATGCTCTTGCCACTGAATTTTTCGTGTTGCGACAAGTCGAAGTTGGTACGCGAGTGGATTCCTTCAATTTCTTTATAGCCGAAAGGCAGACGGAATTCAACGTCAGTAGCCGCATTAGCATAATGAGCCAGCTTGTCGTGATCGTGGAAACGATAGTTTTCTGCACCGAAGCCCAAAGCCTGATGCCATTTCATACGCGTTTCCTTCCACTTACCGAACCAATCCAACTCGGTGCCGGGAGCCACAAAGAATTGCATTTCCATTTGTTCAAATTCACGCATACGGAAGATAAACTGGCGGGCAACAATCTCGTTACGGAAGGCTTTACCAATCTGTGCGATACCGAAAGGAATCTTCATACGACCTGTTTTCTGCACGTTGAGATAGTTGACAAAGATACCTTGGGCGGTTTCAGGACGCAAATAGATTTTGTTAGCCGCATCCGACACCGAACCCATCTCGGTAGAGAACATCAGGTTGAACTGACGAACGTCGGTCCAGTTTTTAGTTCCTGAAATAGGATCGACAATTTCTTCGTCAATGATAATTTGCTTCAACTCTTCCAAGTTGGGACCTTGCATAGCCTCAGCAAAACGTTGGTGCAAGGCCTCTTTCTTCTTCAGATTTTCCAATACGCGAGGATTGGTTTCGCGGAATTTGGCTTCGTCGAAGCTATCGCCAAACTTCTTTGCAGCCTTGGCAATTTCTTTTTCCACTTTCTCGTCGTACTTTGCCATCTGATCTTCAATCAGAACGTCGGCACGATAGCGTTTCTTAGAATCGCGATTGTCTATCAAAGGATCGTTAAAAGCGTCAACGTGTCCGCTGGCTTTCCATATAGTGGGGTGCATAAAGATGGCAGAATCGATACCCACAATATTCTCATGGAGCAACACCATACTCTTCCACCAATATTCTTTGATATTGTTTTTCAGTTCCACACCGTTTTGTCCGTAATCGTAAACGGCTCCCAAGCCATCATAAATATCACTACTTGGAAACACGAACCCATACTCTTTACAATGGGAAACTATTTTCTTGAAAACGTCTTCTTGTGCCATTCTATATTATTTTTTGTTATTTCTATTTCAAAAATTTGAATCTTCTTCTTATATAATAAATCAGTTCGTTTCTTGCCTAACTGACAATTAATAAGCGGACGAGTTGACAAGTGAATAAGATACTTTGCTTTTTCTTATTAAATTCCTAATCAAAGAAACATAAGATACAAGCACAAGAGCAACAAAACCATTCAATCAATGCCCGTGATACATGTAATTTTCTTTTCAACTCATCAACTTACACCCCCATCAGCTTAACCCGAATTAGGGCATAATACGATACAAAGTTACATATTATTTTTGATAGTTGGTCTAAAGCCATTATAAAATATGCCGTCTACAGGCAATAGTGTCCTAAATAATTTTCTAAAAAGTGAAGGAAGTAGTTTTCACTAAGGCAAAAAGTCTTACCTTAGTGTTTACACCAAACCAAACCTTCCTTCATAACAAAGATAACACTTTTTGCTCAAGTAATTCAACAATTACCGAAAGAATTAATCAAATCATTGGTAAAAGAGCATCGCACGGACAAACATTCTAAGGGTTTCAACACATGGAGCCACCTTGTGAGTATGATATTACAAGCTGTTGAATTATTTCGGACACCAGGTGAAGTTCTCCGGTCGTAAGTTCCGTTTCAAGAATGCAGTCTATGCTCTCGATTCCACCATTATCACCCTTTGTGCCGAGGTATACGATTAGGCGTACTATACCCATTCCAAAGGGACTGTAAAGCTACACACGTTATTAAACTTCGATACGCAACTTCCTGAATATGTGCATATTACATATGGGAAGATGGCAGACAACACTGCCGCAAGGCAGGTTGAGGTTAAGCCCGGAAGTATCGTTGTGAGCGACCGAGGTTACTTTGACACGTCCCTTCTGAACTTTTGGGACAGCATCGCATAATTGCTGATAAAGAGAAACTAAAACAGCATAAGCATAACGCAA
>JALEWR010000162.1 GCA_022783515.1 Prevotella sp. | reverse complement strand
ACCTATGAATATTGGTTTCAGAGGTAGTTTGTTGACCGATGTACTTAATAATTTGGAAGGCGACGATGTAATTATCGGTTTGGCTGATCCTAGTAGAGCCGGCGTTATTCTTCCCGCAACTCCTCAAGTGGAGGGTGAAGAAGTGCTTATGCTGATTATGCCGGCCTTGTTGAATGATTAATAACAGAATTGATGAAATTAAACTTGAAGCGTCCGCTTATTGTCTTCGACTTGGAAACAACAGGTTTGGATTTGGTAAGTGATCGCGTTATACAATTATCCTATATAAAAATCTTTCCCGATGGGAAAGAGGAAAGAGAAGACTTGTTGGTTAACCCCGGCAAGTCTATTCCTTTAGAAGTAACCGTTCTTACAGGTATTACCAACGAACAAGTCGCTTCTGCTCCTACATTCGCAGAACAATCGGCTCATTTGGCACAGGCTTTTGGTGGTAGCGACTTGGCTGGTTTCAATTCCAATCACTTCGATATTCCGATGTTGGCAGAAGAATTTTTGCGTGCAGGAGTCGATTTCGACTTCTCAAAAGTCAACCTCATCGATGCCCAAGTGATATTCCACAAGATGGAAAAGCGTAACTTGGCGGCTGCCTATAAGTTTTATTGCGGTCGTAAGATGGAAGACGACTTTGAAGCTCATCGGGCTGATCAGGATGCTGAAGCTACTTATCGCGTACTCTTGGGTGAGTTGGAACGCTACTCACCAGAGAACGAAGAGGAACCCGAGCGTCAACTTCCTAACGACATGGACTATCTGGCAGCTTTCTCACGCATGAACGACAATGTGGATTTTGCAGGTCGTATCGTTTGGATGCCTGTCTTGGACAAGGACGGAAAGCCGGTGCTGAACGAGAAGAAGGAAGTGATGAAACAAGAATGTTTTAACTTTGGCAAGTATAAAGGCATGCCTGTTCTCGATGTTTTGCGTAGAGATCCTGGTTATTATAGCTGGATGTTGGCTGCCGATTTTACCAATCACACCAAACAAGTGCTTACTCGTATTCGCCTAAAAGAGTTCAATAGTCGCACAGGACAGTAACTTTTGGCTTGTTCCTCAGTATTGTTTGTTGCAATCAATAGCTTTGTTTTCAATGGCAGGGTAGACTGAATTGTATGGCAAGATAGGCTGTTTTCGATAGCAAGTCAGGCTGAATTGAATGGCAAAATAGACGGAATTGCTTGTTGATAGATGCGAGATGAATAGGCGTTTCGTTTAGTTTTGATTGGGAATAAGAAGTTTGATTGGGAATAAGAAGGATGAATGCTTATGTTGTCAGGGTTTGAAACAGCCTCTGCGAGGTTGCATGGTGGCGTGACAGAGTCTCATGGCAGCTCGCCTAATCGCAAGCCTGGGTTATTAGGCATCAACCAACATAAAGCAACGTTTGCAGTAGAGGAGAATATCGGGTAGCAAACAGTTTGTCTTTTGGCATCTGATGAGCAGTTTCGGAATTTGAACTTCTCTCCAACTACTCTTGCCTAACAAACTGCCTCGCAATGAAAGGCGAGGCGAGGGGGGGGTGATTGTTGGTGTTATGTATAATATAATAAGGTGTAGAATTGAGAACACGATTATTTATTTTGCAATGGTTTCGAGCATCATTCCTCATTGTTTGGATATGTGCTTGTCTTCCCCTCCATTCGTTTTCGCAAGAATTAAGGGCGAGGGTTACTGTCAACCACAGTCAGGTACAAACCACCGATGTGAGTGTTTTTGAAAGTTTGAAGCGGGCGTTAGAACAGTTGCTCAACACACAAGCATGGACACCGCTCAAGTTTCAACCGCAAGAACGCATCGTGTGCAATTTCAATATCACCGTCACCCAATACGAGCCGGAAAGCGGTACTTTTACTTGTAGGGCGTTGATACAAGCCAATCGGCCAGTGTATAATTCCTCTTATTCATCGGTGTTGTACAATAATGTCGATGGCGATTTCAACTTTGTTTTCACGCAGTTCGACCAGCTGGCTTTCAATGCTGAAACCATCGACAATCAGCTCACGGCATTGATGGCTTATTATGCCTATCTTATTATCGGTATCAACTTAGACAGCTTCTCGCCGTTGGGTGGCGAAGACGTGTTGCAGCTGTGTATGACCTTGGCCAATAATGCTCAGAATCTTAACTTTACGGGTTGGAAGTCGTTTGATAACGACCGAAATCGCTTTGCCATCATCAACGATTACCTGGACGAGAGAATGAAACCCTTCCGCGAATTGCAATACCGTTATTATCGTGAGGGATTGGACGAGATGGCGAGCAACGTAAACCGTGGACGAGACAACGTAACGGCAGCCTTGGAAGAATGCTTGCAGAAGAGCAAGGATAACAAACCTTTGAGTATGTTACCACAGATATGGACCGACTATAAACGCGACGAATTGGTTAATATCTATCAAGGAAAGTCCACGCCCAAGGAAAAGGAAAAAGTGTACGAAATATTGTTCCGCATGAACGCCAGTCAGAGTGATGCATGGAACAAAATAAAGGAATAGTAATATGTTGACCCAACTTTATATAAAGAATTTTACCTTAATAGACGAACTGAGTATCTCTTTCGAGTCGGGTTTCTCGGTCATTACCGGTGAAACAGGAGCCGGTAAGAGCATTATCCTCGGTGCTTTGTCGCTCATCATGGGGCAGCGTGCTGACGTAGGAGCTATCAAGAAAGGGCGAGAGAAATGTCTGATTGAAGCCCATTTTGATATTTCGCAATACAATATGGCTCATTTTTTTGAAGAAGCCGACCTGGATTACGATGCCTCCGATTGCATCATACGTCGTGAGGTGAGTAGCTCGGGCAAGAGCAGGGCTTTTGTGAACGATTGCCCGGTATCGTTAAGCGTACTGAAAGAGTTGGGCGAACACCTCATCGACATCCATAGCCAGCACCAAAACCTTTTGCTCAACAAAGAAAACTTTCAGTTGAGTGTGGTCGACATCATGGCAAAAAATCCCACTCTTTTAGCCGATTATCGCTTGCTTTACGACCAGTATCATGCAGCATTAAAAGAGTTGGACACCCTGCGTACGAGCATCGAGCAAAGCAAGGAACGTGAAGACTTTCTGCGTTTTCAATGCAACGAGTTGAAAGAAGCCCGGCTGAAAGAAGGTGAACAAGAAGAATTGGAGTTGACCTACGAGCAGATGAGCCATGCCGAAGAGGTGAAAGAGGCTCTCTGCTTTGCATGCAATGCCTTTGATGGCGACGATGCAGGCATACTCACTTCGCTTAAACAAGTGGGCGACCGCGTGCAGACCATCGCGTCGCTCTATCCCGATATGGCAGAGTTGCAAGAACGTTTGTCGTCTTGTTATATTGAATTGAAAGATATATCCGATGAGTTAAGCTCTCGTGTCGACGATGTGGAATTCAGTCCACAACGTCTGTCTGAGATTAACGACCGCTTGCATTTGCTCTATAGTCTGGAGAAAAAATATAAGGTTGAGAATGAAATGGAACTGATTGAGTTATATGGTAATCTTTCTCAACAACTGCAAACCATTGATAATAGCGATGAAGCCTTGCTGGAATGTCAGGCAAAGGTAGACCGCCTGCATGGCGAATGTGTGGCTAAGGCGGCACTTCTTACTACTGCTCGAGAGAAAGCAGCCAAGCTGTTGGAGGGCAGTTTGAAAGATTTGTTGGTTGGTTTGGGAATACCCAATGTGTGTTTTTTCATCCGGCTCACAGCCAAAGAACTCACTCACGACGGTGCGGATAAAGTGTCTTTCCTTTTCAGTGCCAACAAGAATGTGGAGCCACAGCCTGTCAGTCAGGTGGCATCTGGTGGTGAAATTGCCCGCGTGATGCTTTCAATCAAAGCCATGATTAGCGAAGCCGTACAGCTTCCCACCATTATTTTTGATGAGATTGACACCGGCGTAAGCGGTAGGGTGGCAGAGAAGATGGCACATATCATGCAGATAATGGGACAGCAAAAACGACAAGTCATTGCCATTAGTCATTTACCACAGATAGCATCGAAGGGTAGCATCCATTATCAAGTGTCGAAGGAAGACAACGAAGAAGGAACGGTGAGCAAGATGGTACGTCTCTCCGACGAAGAGCGTGTGCTGGAATTGGCAAAGATGTTGAGCGGTAGCGATATAACACCGGCTGCCATCGATAATGCTAAGGCTTTGTTGGGTGTGAATTAAAGATATGTTGTAACGATAAAACAGAGGGAGCTTGCGAGAGTAGAACAAGGGTAAAATGGACGTTGACGGACAATACAAAGGCTGGACATATGCCGGTTAACTCCGCTCGTGAAGTGAGCTGACTCCCGAGTACTCCCACCAACTTCCGACAGAAAACAATAAGATATGATAAAAAGAATAGTAGGTTTGTTTGTTTTGGTTGCAGCCTTCCAAATGGTTTTGGCTCAATCGGCACAAGTACAAAAGTTGGGTAAGTCGGTTTTTACCCTCACCACCTTTAAGAAAGACGGAACGATATTATCGTCGGCAAAAGGTGTTTTTGTGGGCAACAAGGGCGAAGCCGTGAGTTTGTGGACACCCTTTGTGGGTGCCGACAGTGCCATTGTTATCGATGCCTCGGGCAAGAAAATGGAAGTAGAAGTGTTGTATGGTGCGAACGAATTGTATGATGTGTGCAAATTTCGTGTGGCAGGTACAACAGTGGCTGCACCATTAGCCGATAAGGCATTGGCAGCAGGTGCTAAGGCATGGCTCGTGGAGTATTCCACCACAAAGACGAAGCCTGCACAGGCAGTAGTGAAAAATGCCGAAACCTTTATGGGCAATTATCATTATTACACCTATCAAGGCGACTATGCAGCCTTGCAGGCAGGTTCGCCTGTAGCCAATGCCAATGGCGAGGTCGTGGGCTTGTTGCAGTTGTCGAAAGTTAGTTCAGAGGGTCATTCCACCGATGTTCGTTTTATCAATACTTTCCAAACCAATGGCTTGTCTATCAATGATGCCGTGTTGAATCAGGCTCATATTCGTGTGGCATTGCCCGAGCAGTTGGACATGGCTACAGTGATGCTGATGCTGGCAGAAAGTCAAGGTAATGCCAAGCGTCATCAACAGTATGTTACGGAGTTTATGCAACGTTTCCCACATGCGTTAGAAGGCTATTTGGCACAGGCACGCATCCATGTGATGAAGGCAGAATATGCCCAGGCATCGTCCGTTATGGAGAAAGCCCTTGCTTCGGTAGACAACAAGTCAGACGTACATTATCACCATGCTTTGCTCATCTATCAGAAGTCGGTGAGTATGGGTTTGCCCGAGTATGCTCCGTGGACATTAGACGCTGCCATGAAAGAATTGGGTAAGGCACTTGCCCTCAAGCAACAACCTATGTACGAACATCTTAAGGCTCGTATCCTATACGCACAAGGGCAGTATCAAGAGGCATACAACTTGTTGATGTCTTTGACCAAGACCACTTATCGCAGTGGTGAATTGTTTTACGAGGCATCGCAAGCCAAGAAACAGCTTCAAGGTTCGGACGAGGAGATTTTAGCATTGCTCGATAGTGCCATTGCAGCCCAAGAGGTTCATCTCTCCGCTCCTTATGTGTTGGCTCGCGGTATGGCTTTATACGATGGTAAACAATATCGTCGTGCCATCCAAGACTTTAATCGTTACGACATCTTGATGGCAGGTCGTGGCAGTCATGACTTCTACTATCTCAAGTTTCATGCCGAGGTGCAAGCCAAGCAATATCAGCCTGCCCTTAACGACATAGCTCACGCCATCATCCTCAATCGCAATGAACCCACCTATTATGTAGAGATGGCACAGTTGCAACTAAGGGTGAACATGCCCGACGATGCTCTTCGCACCATCGACCTCTGTTTGCAGATAGCTCCTGATTATCCTGAGGCTTATCTCATACAAGGTTTGGCGTATATTGAGAAAAAACAAAAGGCTGACGGCTTAAACGCTTTTAGAAAAGCAAAAGAATTGGGGTCGGAACAAGCCGATGCGTTGATAGAGAAGTATAAGTGAGTTTTTGAATAGACAAGTTACTAAATAGGAAAGTTGACGAGTAGAAAAGTAAATTAGTAGCGACGTGAGTTTCTGATATGGGGCGATAGGAGAAACTATTTTCCTTATCAACTTGTTGACGTTGAATGAAATATGACCCAACAATATCCTTCGGCATTATTAGAAAAGGCGATAAATGAGATGTCTAAGTTGCCTGGCATAGGTCGCAAAACAGCTTTGCGACTGGTACTTTTCTTGTTAAAGCAAGAGGTGGAGGATGTGGACAAGTTGGCTCATGCCCTTTCTTTGGTACGACACGATATTAAGTATTGCCAGACATGTCATAATATTAGCGATACCGATGTGTGTGGCATCTGCTCCGACCGGCGTCGCGACCATCATACAATATGTGTGGTAGAGAATATTCAAGACGTGATGGCAATTGAGAATACACAACAGTATAATGGGCTGTATCATGTATTGGGAGGTGTCATCTCGCCGATGGATGGAGTAGGACCGAACGATTTGGAAATCGACTCCTTAATCAAGCGGGTTGAAAGCGAAGATATTAATGAGGTCATCATGGCACTTAGCAGTACGATGGAAGGCGATACCACCAACTTTTACATCTCTCGCAAGCTTACACCCTTAGACGTTAAGCAAACAGTGATAGCACGCGGCATCTCTGTAGGCGACGAGTTGGAATATACCGATGAGGTTACCTTGGGACGCTCTATCTTAAACAGAACAATTATTGGTGAAAGATAATGAATACACAGAAATATTTACAGAACATCTTTGCGGGTTGTATAGGGTTGCCTCTCTTTGCGGTGCTACTCTTTGAAACCGACTTGCTGCCCGGCGGATGCTTGACAGGAGAGGCCCAGATAGAGTTCTTGAGCGTACTCCTTTGCGAATTGCTTACCTTAGGCAGCATCCCTGTGGCTTTGCGTTTGATACGTCCGAAGAATCAGAAGAAGATAACCGACATAAGTGAACTCAACAGCTTTTATCGTTGTCGTGCCACATGGCGTCTGTTATTGTTGGGTGTTCCTCTTCTGCTCAACACCTTATTATATTATCTCTTGATGTCGCCCACCTTGGGTTATTTATCTCTTATCTTGGCAGCATGTCTCTTCTTTGTCCTTCCCACCCAAGCACGCGTAGAGCAAGAAACCCAATATTATTCCTCACAGTCAAACACCAGCGATGAATAAACTGTCGGTCGTCATAGTCAGCTACAATGTAAAATATTATATCGAGCAATGCCTTCACTCGCTTCAGCGGGCAGTGCAGGGCATTGATGCAAGTATTTATGTGGTCGACAACCATTCAAACGACGATTCGGTGGCCTATCTCAAAAGTCGTTTTCCCGATGTCCACCTCATCAGTTCGCCTCATAACAATGGCTTTTCCTATGCCAATAATGTGGCACTGCGTCAGTGTGATAGCGAGTATGTGTTGTTGCTCAACCCCGATACGTTTGTGGGTGAAGATGTTATTCGGAAGATGGTAGCCTTTTGTGATGCTCATCCCCAAGCGGGTGGAGTGGGAGTGCAGATGCTCAATGCCGATGGAACAAAGGCACCGGAGTCGCGTCGCGGTTTGCCCACACCTGCCGTAGCCTTGTATAAGATGATAGGTTTGTGTACTCGTTTTCCGCAGCATAAGAAGTATGGAAAATACTATATGAGCTATCTGTCATGGGACGAAGCTGCGAAGATTGAAGTTATCAGTGGAGCTTGTTTTATGATAAGGAAACGTGTTTTGGATGAGATAGGCCTGTTGGACGAAACCTTTTTTATGTATGGAGAAGACATCGACTTGTCTTATCGCATTCTCAAGGCAGGTTACGATAATTGGTATCTTCCTGTGCGTATTCTCCATTATAAAGGCGAAAGCACCCATAAAAGCTCTTATCGCTATGTGCATGTGTTTTATCAAGCCATGCTCATCTTCTTTAAAAAACATTTTCGCCATTTAAGCTTTTGGTTCTCTTTACCCATTCAAATAGCCATTTATCTCAAGGCTTTCACCACCTTGTTGTTGATGCAGGCAGATAATTTGCAACGCTATTTAAATCTTAGTAAGCGGCGTAACTACGCCAGTCACTATGTATTTATTGGTGGTAGGGAGATGTTGGAGAAGAGCAGGACATTGACCAAGGCAAAAGGTTTGAATGCGAGTTTTGTGGAGGCTGATGCCACGAGTCATCCACAAGGCTATTGGCTTTCACAACCCGATTCTCAGTTGAACTATGTTTATGTTTACGATGTTCATGCTTTTCAGTATCAAGAAGTGTTGGATATCTTTTCCAAAAACAAGTGGCAGAATGTTCATTTAGGTACTTTCGATACACAGACAGACGTGGTCATCACACATAACGAAGTTTTGGTAGGATGAAAAAACAAGTAACTTTAAGGGCGATAGAACCCGAAGATTTGGATTTGCTCTATCGTATAGAAAACGATATGAGTCTTTGGCGAATCGGGTCGGGCAATGTGCCTTATTCTCGTTTTGCCCTGCACGAATATGTGGAGCGTTGCACCAACGATATTTATGTGGATAAGCAGATGCGACTGATGATTGTTAATGAAGAGCAGGTCACTGTCGGGATAATCGATTTGATGGATTTCTCACCTCAGCATCGCCGGGCGGAAGTGGGCATTGTGCTGATGGAACAATATCGCAGACAAGGTTATGGAATGGCAGCCCTCGAAGCCTTGATACAGTATGCACATGGTGTTGTTCATCTGCATCAACTCTATTCCATCATCGGTGTTAGCAATCAAGCTTCCTTCGCTTTGTTCCAGAAAATGGGTTTTACGAGCCAAATATGCCTCAAAGACTGGCTGTTGAGCGAAGAAAATTATGAAGATGCCCATCTGATGCAGTATTTTTTTTGAAAAAGTTTTGTGAATTGAATAATTATATATAACTTTGCAACCGCAAATAGGAACAACACTTCAAGGTGCGTTAGTTCAGTTGGTTAGAATGCCTGCCTGTCACGCAGGAGGTCACGGGTTCGAGTCCCGTACGCACCGCTGAAGAATGGTTGTTTTTTAATTGCACAAGGTGCGTTAGTTCAGTTGGTTAGAATGCCTGCCTGTCAC
>JALEWR010000158.1 GCA_022783515.1 Prevotella sp. | reverse complement strand
GAAAATCGACAAATGGTTCTTGCACAAGCTTAAACATATCATTGATATTGATGAAACACTTAAACGATGTAAGAGTATTAATGTATTAGACAAGGATTTACTCCGAACGGCTAAAGTTTATGGTTTTACAGATTTTCAAATAGCAAGAGCTGTCGGATTGGAAACCGAAATAGGCAATATGCATAAAGCTTCGTTAGTGGTACGAAGTCTGCGGAAGAATTATGGCATTCTGCCTGTGGTGAAACAAATTGACACTTTGGCTGCAGAATATCCGGCTCAAACTAATTATCTCTATGTAACTTATTCGGGGGTAGCCAATGATGTGACCTTTGTTAATGACAAGCGGTCTATCATTGTTTTGGGGTCGGGTGCTTATCGTATTGGTAGTTCGGTAGAGTTCGATTGGTGCGGCGTGCAAGCTCTTAATACTATTCGCAAGGAAGGCTATCGTTCTATCATGATTAACTATAATCCGGAGACGGTATCGACTGACTATGACATGTGCGACCGACTCTATTTCGATGAGTTAACGTTGGAGCGTGTGCTTGATATCATAGATTTGGAAACACCTCATGGGGTGATTGTCTCTACTGGAGGTCAAATTCCTAATAATCTTGCGATGTATCTCGACGAGCAACATGTACCCATTTTGGGAACAGCAGCCAAGGATATTGACAATGCAGAAGACAGAGAAAAGTTTTCGTCTATGCTTACCAAGAATGGTATCAGTCAGCCCGAATGGAGTGCTCTTACATCAATGGAAAGAATTGATGAGTTCATCAGTCGTGTAGGTTTCCCCGTTCTTGTTCGCCCTTCTTATGTGCTTTCAGGAGCAGCGATGAACGTTTGTTCTAATAGAGAAGAGCTGGACCGCTTCTTAAAACTTGCGGCTAATGTGAGCGAAGACCACCCCGTTGTTGTAAGTCGATTTATCGAAAACGCCAAAGAGATAGAGATGGATGCTGTAGCCAAAGACGGTGAAATCATTGCTTATGCCATTTCAGAACATATTGAGTTTGCCGGTGTCCATTCGGGCGATGCCACCATTCAGTTCCCACCACAAAAAGTATATGTAGAAACCATCCGTCGTATTAAGCGAGTAAGTAGGAAGATTGCCAAAGAATTGCATATATCCGGACCATTCAACATACAGTTTATGGCCCGGGAAAACGACTTGATGGTAATCGAATGTAACCTGCGTGCGTCTCGTTCATTCCCTTTTGTAAGTAAAGTATTGAAAATCAATTTGATAGATTTGGCAACTAAGGTAATGTTGGATTTGCCTGTAGAAAAGCCAAACAAAAATTTGTTCGACTTGGATTATGTCGGTATCAAAGCATCCCAATTCTCTTTCAATCGTCTTCAAAAGGCGGATCCTGTATTAGGAGTGGATATGGCTTCAACTGGAGAAGTGGGATGTCTGGGTGATGACAGTAATACGGCACTCTTGTTGAGTATGCTTTCTGTGGGCTATCGCATTCCTGCTAAAAACATCCTCCTCTCTACGGGTGGTGCTAAGCAAAAGGCTGGTATGTTGGATGCAGCCAAAACCTTGAAAGAACATGGTTATAATCTCTATGCAACCGAAGGTACATCGCGTTATTTAACGGAGAATGGTTTGGAGAACACTATGGTTTATTGGCCATCTGAGGAAGGAAAACATCCGCAGGCATTAGACTTGTTGAGAGCCAAACAAATCGATATGGTGGTGAATATGCCTAAAGACTTGTCTCCAAGAGAGTTGACCAATGGCTATACCATTAGGCGTGCAGCCATCGACTTGAATATTCCGTTGATTACCAACGGTCGTTTGGCGAGTGCCTTTATCAATGCCTTTTGTACCATCAAGTTGGATGATATTGATATTAAGTCGTGGGCTGAATACTAAAATGTTAGCAGAAGTATAACGATAGTAAATAAAAGAGAGGATAAAGTTCATAGTCAGAAACAACTTGTTTTTTGGACTATGCACTTTTCCTCTTTTTTTCTTAAGTTACAAGAGGACACTACCAAACTCTTTCTCTTTTCATGGCAAATAAGCCCAAGTCGGTCATTAGGCATTGATAACCAATTTGGGTTTATAAATCTTATATTTAGTTGTACGAGACAACTAAGTATTAGCCATAGTAACCATTATGCCATTCTTTGTATAATATGGCCAGGTTTCTCCGTTTCTATATACTCTCCTCTTTTCGTTTAAACTTGGTGTCTCTCGTATAAGAGTACGTTAACTGACAAACAATTCTTGTCAACTTTATCTATTAGCTCAATGAGTGGCTTTCCACCAATCTGTTGTCATCTTACTGGTTGATGCTGAGTGATAGCCCGATACTGTCGGGTCGCTGATGGTGATGCCTGAGAAGTGGGTCACAGGGATATAGGGAGAGGGAAGCTCACGATAGTCGGTATAAATAGAGGGCG
>JALEWR010000157.1 GCA_022783515.1 Prevotella sp. | reverse complement strand
CGCCTCTGATATTGAAGACGAATATGTGAAGCATGAAGCCTTTATCAATAAAATGCCACTGGTGCAATACGACGATTTCGTTAATCAAGTAATACATCCCATTAATAAGTGTCTGATTGTAGGAGAACCCTGTGCATTAGCTCAATTAGAAGGTGAAATCAATCGCGAGATGGGAGAGAGGATGAGTGCATATCGCTCGGCCGACTTCTTTTTAGAATGTGTTCCAATGGGTGTGGATAAAGCCTATTCGCTCGAAAAACTAACCGCCGCATTAGGCATAGACAAGAGCGAAGTGGTGGCATGTGGCGACGGCTACAACGATTTATCGATGATAGAATGGGCCGGCATGGGTGTTGCTATGCAAAACGCCAATGATGAGGTGAAAAAAGTAGCCAATTTTATTACGTTTTCCAATGAAGAAGACGGTGTTGCCCATGTCGTAGAGAAGTTTTTTCTTGGCTAAGAATTAATCAATTGGGCTTATAACGAAGTGACAGTTGATAAGTGAATGGGTAAATAAACGAACAAGGAGATTAGTATTTTACTAATTTTCTTATCCAAAGCACAAAGGGTATATGCCTCAAAGCAATAAAAATCATTCGCTCAAAGTACTTAGTCGATGCAATTCGTTTGTCATCTCGTTAGTTGGTTATAACCTTTCCTGAACTTGTATAGAAATAGAGTGGAAGTGGTTATTCTGGATATACCATAATGAATTAGTATGACAAAAAAGGCTTTATACAACTTTTTGTTGTAACTTTGTGAAATTAAAAGATAAATACATTGAGAATATCATGGTACAGATAGACGAAAAAAAGGTAATAAAAGCAGCGGAAGAAGGCATGGATGCTTTTCTTGATGTATTTGTGCAAGCAATATATCATGACATCGACGGTGAGCTAAATGCAACCACGATGGAAAGACTAAATGCCAATCAAATAACGTTGCTGGCTTACCATATCTTGCGTGAAGAGGTGATGGATGGTGGCTTTGTGCAACTCATCCATAATGGTTATGGTCCTTTTATCTTTAAAAACCCATTCGCCAAAGCTGTGAGAGAGTGGGGTCTGGACGAATTAGCCGCCTTGATTAACAAAGGTAGAAGCTACTATCAAAAGTATGGTTCACAGATAGAAGCCGAATGCAATGAAGAAGAGTTTATGGCTTTGTTTGAAAAGTATTCCGATTTTGACAATTTGGATGATAAGTTTGTGGAATACGAAGAAGAGTGGACTGAGCAAGTGGCTCACTATATAGACGAGCATATCGCCTCATTCGCAGCTATCAAGGAGGAAATACATGGGTAAAGATACATTAGCCAAGAATAAGAACAAGGTACAGATAAAGAACAAAAAAGCATCATTTGAATACTTTTTTGTTGATACTTTCACTGCCGGAATTGTTCTCACCGGAACAGAAATCAAATCTATACGTCTAGGCAAGGCCTCATTGGTAGATAGCTTTTGCTATGTGCATAATGGGGAAATTTGGGTTAAGGGAATGAATATTTCACCTTATTTCTATGGTTCTTTTGCAAATCATGATGCTAAACGCGATCGTAAATTGCTATTGACAAAAAAAGAAATAAGGAATCTGGAAGAAGCCGGCAAACAAGTGGGCTTTACTATTGTGCCCACATTGATGTTTATCGACGACAAAGGACGAGCAAAACTGAATATTGCTTTGGCACGAGGTAAAAAAGAATTTGATAAACGTCAGACGCTGAAAGAGAAAGAAGATAAAAGAGAAATGGATAGGGCGATGAAAAGATATTAAGCCCCTAACAAGGTAGATATAAACAAGTTTGCATACACCGGCTACAAAAGCAAGATATTAGATTATCAAAGTTTTAGCAGTATAGCTAATACAACCTAGTGTCAAAGAGAAGAAAACCGGCATGGCTGCAAACAAAAACGATAGGATATGATATTTAAAAAGAAAAAGAGATGGCACTGCATTCCTGGTGAACCTCTTACAGAAATAGATAAACAGGTGATGTATTGGGAGAATAAAGGTAAACTTGTTCCCAACAGAGAATTGATTAAAACCCCCGAACAAATAGAAGGTATCAGACAAAGCGGTGTGATTAACACTGCCGTACTTGACGAGGTGGAAAAACAAATCTGTGCAGGCATGAACACCTTAGAGATTGATAAGATTTGCTATGACGTATGCACTCAACGTGGCGGAACGCCCGCTTGTCTTAACTATCAAGGTTTTCCTAATAGTGTTTGCACAAGTATTAATGAGGTGGTGTGTCATGGTATTCCCAAAGAAAGCGATGTATTGCAAGAAGGAGACATCATCAACGTAGACTTCACCACCATATATAATGGTTACTATGCCGACGCGTCACGCATGTTTATCATCGGAAAGACTACTCCGGAGAAAGAACAACTGGTGAGAGTGGCAAAAGAATGCTTGGAAATAGGTGCAGAAGCCGCCAAACCTTACGGTTTTGTTGGAGATATTGGTCATGCAATTCAGAAACATGCTGATAAGTATAAATATGGTGTGGTGAGAGATTTGTGTGGTCATGGAGTAGGGGTCGCCTTTCATGAAGAGCCGGAAGTGGCACATTATGGTCACAGAGGCACAGGTATGCTTCTCGTTCCCGGTATGGTATTTACCATTGAACCCATGATTAATATGGGTACTTGGAAAGTATTTATCGACGCAGAAGATGAATACGGATGGGAAGTAATTACCGGCGACGAACTGCCCAGTGCTCAATGGGAACACACCTTCCTTATGACAGAACATGGTGTGGAAATATTAACAAGATAATAGGGCTATGGCTAAGGATGTATATATATTAGGTATAGAAAGTAGTTGTGATGACACTTCAGCTGCAGTACTAAGAAACAATGTGCTTTTGAGCAATGTGACATCATCACAAGATGTGCATAAAGCATATGGTGGAGTAGTGCCGGAGTTGGCTTCACGAGCTCATCAGCAGAATATTGTACCTGTGGTAGATCAAGCATTGAAACGGGCAAATATAACAAAAGAGCAACTCTCTGCTATCGCTTTTACACGCGGACCAGGCTTAATGGGTTCGCTGCTGGTGGGCGTGAGCTTTGCAAAAGGCATGGCTCGTGCTCTCAATATTCCTCTGATTGACGTCAATCACCTACAAGGTCATGTGATGGCTCACTTTATTCAAGAAGAAGACAATTCTAACACCATCCCCCCATTTCCTTTCCTCTGTTTGCTCGTAAGTGGTGGAAACTCACAGATTGTAAAAATTAATGCTTACAATGACATCGAAGTATTGGGCCAAACCATTGACGATGCCGCGGGTGAAGCTATCGACAAATGCTCTAAGGTCATGGGATTGGGTTATCCGGGAGGTCCTATCATTGATAAGTTGGCTCGACAAGGAAATCCACAAGCCTTTACCTTTGCTCGCCCCAATATTCCCAATATGGATTATAGCTTTTCGGGTTTAAAAACTTCTTTCCTTTATAGCTTGAATAAATGGATGAAAGAGGATTCCGATTTTATCGAAAAAAACAAAAACGATTTGGCTGCCAGCTTGGAGTTTACCATAGTAGATATCTTGATGAAAAAATTACGATTGGCAGTAAAGACAACCGGTATCAAACATGTTGCCGTTGCAGGAGGAGTGTCAGCCAACAATGGCTTGAGAAATGCTTTCCATGAACATGCCGCTAAATATGGTTGGACCATATATATACCCAAGTTCGGATATACTACAGATAACGCCGCCATGATTGGTATTACAGGTTATTTCAAGTATCTGGATAAGCAATTTTGCTCTATAGACAAACCGGCATTTTCAAAAGTAACTTTCGAATAATCACTAGAATAAAATAAAACAATGGAATTAGAAACAAAGATATTGAGTAGAGCACTGCAACAGTACCTATATGATAATGACAAGACAATAGGAACTGCAGAAAGCTGCACTGGAGGACGAATAGCAGAAGCCATTATTGCAACACCCGGTTCATCCAAATATTTCAAAGGCGGAGTGATTGCTTATACCAATGACGTAAAGGAAAATATACTAGGTGTTAGTGAAGAAACACTTGCCGAAGAAGATCCTGTAAGCGAAGCTGTTGCCAAAGAAATGGTTATTGGTGCTTGTAAGAGTTTAAACGTAGATTTTGCCATTTCATCGACAGGATATGCCGGTCCTAGTGGTAATGGAGATATCCCTGTAGGTACAATTTGGCTGGCATGTGGCAATACAGAAGAGCAATTGACACTCAAACTAACCGAAGACTTTGGAAGAGATGTAAATTTAGCCATTGCAACCAACAGTGCTTTACGTCTTTTTATAAGCTTGATCAAGGAAGAATTAAACAAATAAACATTGCATTTGTTAAAAAAGATTATTTTACACGATTAAAAAGGAGAAGGCATCTTCTTTTTCAATAATATATAGTAATTTTGCATGCTGTTTGGAATAGGTATCAAAAAGAAAACAAAAAAAACTGATAGGAATGTCTAAAGTTTGTCAGATTACAGGGAAAAAAGCACAAATCGGATGCAATGTATCCCACTCAAAGCACCGCACAAAGCGTAGCTTTGATGTTAACTTGTTTAGCAAGAAATTCTACTATGTAGAAGAAGGTTGCTGGATTAGTTTGAAGATTAGTGCAGCAGGTTTACGCCTTATTAACAAGGTTGGTTTGGATGCAGCATTGAAACAAGCTGTTAAAAATGGCTATTGTGATTGGAAAGACATTAAAGTTATAGGAGAATAATCATCATGGCAAAAAAAGCTAAAGGTAATAGAGTTCAGGTAGTTCTTGAATGCACCGAAATGAAAGAAAGCGGATTGGCAGGAACTAGTCGCTATATCACAACCAAAAACAGAAAAAACACTCCTGAACGTCTTGAGTTGAAGAAGTATAATCCCATTATGAAGAAGATGACTCTTCATAAAGAGATCAAATAATTTTAAATAAGGAAGAAAACTATGGCAAAAAAAGTAGTTGCAACCCTTCGCGAAGGTTCGAAAGACGGACGTGCTTATACCAAAGTTATCAAGATGGTAAAGAGTCCTAAAACAGGAGCATACATCTTTGATGAAAAAATGGTTCCTAACGAAGCAGTTCAAGATTTCTTTAAAAAATAAATCTTTTATGATTCACTTGAAGGTGGGAAAATGACAATCATTTTCCCACCTTTAGTTTTTTACTTCCATAAAAATGATGGAACATATGAATACAAAGTAAACAATAAAAGATATCGACTTTATACATAATCGGTATTATGATAAATAATAAATTACTTTTATTATATTATACCATCTTTCCTTTAATAAATACATTTGTATAAAAAAAATATGTTATCTTTGCAACGAGAATCATTTTTATATAAAGTCTCACTTTATTTAATTTTATAAATTTATGTCTAACTTTAAAAATGTGCAACCATTGGACGGCTTCAATTGGGAAGAGTTTGAGAATGGTGGCCAAACAGAAGTAAGCAAGAGTGCTCTTGAGAAAGCTTACGACGAAACTCTTAACAAAGTTTCTGAGCACCAAGTTGTTGATGGTAAAGTAATTTCTGTCGACAAGAAAGAAGTAATTGTTAATATTGGTTACAAGAGCGACGGTATCATCCCTGCTTCTGAATTTAGGTACAATCCTGAATTGAAGGTTGGTGATGTTGTTGAAGTTTATGTAGAAAACCAAGAAGACAAAAAAGGACAATTAATTCTATCTCACAAGAAGGCTCGTTTGAGCAAGAGCTGGGAAAGAGTTAATGCAGCTTTGGATAACGAAGAAGTTATTCAAGGTTACATCAAGTGCCGTACAAAGGGTGGTATGATTGTAGATGTATTTGGTATTGAAGCATTCTTGCCAGGTAGCCAAATTGATGTACATCCTATCAGAGACTATGATGTATTTGTTGGAAAGACAATGGAATTCAAGGTGGTTAAGATTAACCAAGAGTTCCGCAATGTTGTTGTTTCGCACAAGGCACTTATTGAAGCTGAGCTTGAAGCACAGAAGAAAGAAATCATCTCTAAGCTTGAAAAAGGTCAAATTCTTGAAGGTACCGTTAAGAACATCACTTCATACGGTGTATTCGTTGACTTGGGCGGTGTAGATGGACTTATCCACATAACTGACTTGTCATGGGGTCGCGTAAGTGATCCTCACGAAGTAGTGGCTTTGGATCAAAAGCTGAATGTTGTTATTCTCGACTTCGATGATGAGAAGAAGCGCATTGCACTCGGTTTGAAGCAATTAACTCCTCACCCATGGGATGCTTTGGATACCAACTTGAACGTTGGCGACCACGTTAAAGGTAAGGTCGTTGTTCTTGCTGATTACGGAGCATTTGTTGAAATCGCACCAGGTGTAGAAGGTTTGATTCACGTTTCAGAAATGTCTTGGAGCCAACACTTACGCAGTGCACAAGATTTTATGCATGTAGGTGATGACGTTGAAGCTGTTATCTTGACTTTGGATAGAGAAGAGCGTAAGATGTCATTGGGTATCAAGCAATTGAAGAACGACCCATGGGAAGCAATTGAAGAGAAATATCCTATCAATAGCAAGCATGTATCAAAGGTAAGAAACTTCACAAACTTTGGTATCTTTGTTGAATTGGAAGAAGGTGTTGATGGCTTGATTCACATCAGCGACTTGTCTTGGACCAAGAAAGTTAAGCATCCTTCAGAATTTACACAAGTAGGTGCAGAGATTGAAGTTCTTGTCCTTGAAATCGACAAAGAAAACAGACGTTTGAGCTTAGGTCACAAGCAACTGGAAGACAACCCATGGGATGCTTACGAAAGTGTATACACTGCAGGTAGTGTTCATGTTGGTAAGATTACTGAATTGATGGACAAGGGTGCTGTTATCACTTTGAATGAAGGTGGTGAAGGCTTTGCTACTCCTAAGCATCTTGTTAAGGAAGATGGCACTCAAGCACAGCAAGGTGAAGAGTTAGAATTCAGAGTAATCGAATTCGTTAAGGAAACTAAGCGAATCATTCTTTCTCACAGCCGTACTTTCGAAGAAGGCAAAGAAGAAACCAAGGCTCCTCGTAAGCAAGGTGCTTCTAAGAAGCAGGACGCAACTTCACAAGTTAACAATATCGCTGCAAGCACAACTTTGGGTGATATTGACGTTCTTGCTGATTTGAAAGCAAAGATGGAGAATAAAGGTTAATCATACCTTATAATATTAAATAGGAGAAAAACGAAATTCGTTTTTCTCCTATTTTTGTATTCTCCCCTCTCCTTTATATTTCTTTACTATGATAAAAACTATTATCTTTGCCATACGAAATTTAAATATAAAGCAATGAAATGTATTGGAATTATACCCGCACGCTATGCTTCTACGCGTTTTCCAGGCAAGCCTTTAGCGATGCTAGGTGGCAAGCCTGTTATTCAGCGAGTTTATGAGGCGGCACAATCTGCATTAGATGTTACCTATGTAGCCACAGACGATGAGCGTATATATAATAAGGTATTGGAATTTGGCGGACAAGCTGTTATGACTTCTCCTGACCATCAAAGCGGTACAGATAGAATAAAGGAAGCTCTCTCACTGATTGGTGGGAATTATGATATTGTTGTTAATATTCAAGGCGATGAACCCTTTATACAAGTCCATCAAATCACAACTCTCTGCCAATGTTTTACAGATGAGAAAACTCAGATTGCAACACTAGGTATTCCTTTTAAGAGTATGGATGAAGTGGTAAACCCCAATTCTCCTAAAATCATTACCGACAAGCAGGGCTTTGCCATATATTTCTCTCGTTCAATCATTCCCTTTATACGAGGTAAAGAGATGAGCGAATGGTTGAGCCAATATCCTTTTATGAAGCATTTAGGAATGTATGCCTATCGCCCTAATGTGCTATGCGAAATCACCTCCCTACCCCAATCTGCTCTTGAACTTGCAGAGAGTTTAGAGCAATTAAGATGGATAGAGAATGGCTATAAAATTAAGGTCGGGAAAACAGATACTGAAACGATTGGAATCGATTCACCAGAAGACTTATATAAAGCCGAAATTTTTCTTCAAAATCAAGGAGATAGCAAATAGGTAAGTTAATATACATTAAAAAAGACAAAAGACAAAGGTAATAGCGTAAAGCAGTAAAATATTATTTGTAATTTTGCGACCGATTTAGTCCGTGAAGGCTCGAATAAGTATTAGGATGCTCTAATCGCCTTGCGGAGAAACCGTTTAATAAATTAATATGTACGCAATCGTAGAAATTAACGGTCAACAGTTTAAGGTAGAACAAGGCAAGAAGCTTTTTGTTCATCACATTAAAGATGTGGAAGCTGGCAAGACTGTTGAGTTTGAAAAGGTATTGCTCGTTGACAACGAAGGAGCAGTAACCGTTGGTACCCCCACTGTCGATGGTGCCAAAGTCGTTGTAGAAGTAGTGAACCCACTTGTTAAAGGCGAGAAAGTAATCGTTTTCAAGATGAAACGTCGCAAGGACTATCGTAAGAAGAATGGTCATCGTGCACAGTTCACAGAAGTTGAAGTTAAACAAATTATCGCTTAAGAGGAGGAATTCAGAATGGCACATAAAAAAGGTGTAGGTAGTTCGAAGAACGGACGTGAATCAGCTTCACAGAGATTAGGTATCAAGATTTATGGCGGTCAGAAAGTTGTCGCTGGCAACGTTATCGTACGTCAACGTGGTACAAAGCATAATCCAGGCGAGAATGTAGGTATTGGTAAAGACGACACTCTCTTTGCTTTGACTGATGGAGTTGTAAACTTCCGCAAGGGTCGCAAAGACAAGAGCTATGTTTCTGTAATACCAGCAACTGAAGCTTAATATTAAGAAATTAAACTATTCCAAACAAACAACAGAATCCCGACTTTACATTTGTAGAGTTGGGATTTCTGCTTCTATACAATTATAGAGAAACAATGCCGAAAGTAAAGTCTAAGACTTTACAGCAACGACAGACACAACGTGGCACAAAAGCGGCTG
>JALEWR010000147.1 GCA_022783515.1 Prevotella sp. | reverse complement strand
CTTTCTGTGTTCTTCACTGATGGCTCAAACCACCCAGTGGAGAGATATTTATAAAGCTAAGAGTAAAGATACATTATATGGAATTGCTCGTAATTACGGAATAACGTTGGAACAACTTCTCTCTGCCAATCCAGAGATGGGCGTTTCGGGGTATGAATTGAAAAAAGGAACCTTTGTTTTTATTCCTTTTGTTAAGACAGAGAGTGCCACGGCTCCGGTTAATGTTGGCAAGAATGACAAGCCAACTACCACAAATGCAAAAGCAATCAAAGTCGGCATTATGCTACCTTTACATGATAACGATGGAGATGGACGCAGAATGGTAGAGTATTATCGTGGCTTTTTATTGGCTTGTGATAGTTTGAAGAAGCAGAATATCTCAATAGACATTACTGCATTGAATGTACCCATCAATGCCGATTTAAAGAATTTGTTATCAACTCCAAAGCTCAAACAATGTGATATTATTTATGGCCCATTGTATACGCATCAGGTTAAGATGTTAGGTGATTTTTGTTTGCAGAATGATATTAAACTGGTTATTCCTTTTTCTATTAACAGTGATGCTGTAACTAAGAATAAGAATGTTTGTCAGGTATATCAGACGGTGGATGACATCAACAATTTGTCGATAGAATCGTTTGTTCAACTCTTCAGAAATCATCATCCCGTATTTGTTGATTGCAATGACTTGACCAGTAAAAAGGGTATTTTTACTATGGCGTTAAGAAACAAGTTGGAGTCTTTGGGCATTCAATATAATATTACCAATATTAATTCTGACGAAGCTGCTTTTATGAAAGCATTCAGTCGTACAAAACCTAATGTGGTGATACTTAATACAAGTCGTTCTCCCGAATTGGGTATTGTATTGGCCAAGTTGAATGGTTTGGTTGTAGATTATCCTGCGGTGAATGTATCATTGTTCGGCTATACAGAATGGTTGATGTATACAAGAAACAATTTGGATAATTTCTTTAAATTCAATACTTATATTCCTACAACTTTTTATTACAATCCTCTCTCGGTGAAAACCAAGGCCATTGAGGCACAATATAATCGTTGGTTTCAAGTAGGAATGCAGTATAATCTCCCCAGATTTGCATTGACTGGCTATGATCATGCACAGTTTTTCTTATCTCGTGTGGCAAAGTATGGTAAGAAATTTAGTGGTTCAAAGAATGAAATCAACTATCAGTCGGTGCAAACTCCTTTGAATTTTAAGCGTCTAAACAAAGGCGGTATGCAGAACAATAGTTTTATGTTGGTACATTATACCCCACAAGGTAGAATAGAATTAGTGAATAATTGAGTATGGACCAACGTTTTTTATTAGCTTTATTCTTACTGGTTTTCACGCCAACTTCAAGTCTCTTTGCACAAGTGGGAGATCATCGAAACGACTTCTCTATTGGTGTTAATGGTGGATATACCATGACACGAATAGGTTTCACTCCTAAGGTTGAACAGCAGATGTTGTCAACACCTTCTTTCGGAATGTCTTTTCGGTATGTTTGTGAAAAGTATTTTAGTACGATATGCTCGGTGTATGGCGAAGTGAATTATGTGTCATTAGGTTGGCAACAAGACATAAAGGATGTGAGAGATATGCCTGTTATCAATGTTGCAACAGGGGTTGCAGAAGAGTATAAGCGTACAATGAATTATATCCAAGTGCCTATTTTTGCTCACTTGGGATGGGGAAGAGAGAGCAAAGGCATGCAATTCTTTTTTCAAGCAGGGCCACAATTCGGCTTTTTCCTTAATGAAAAAACAACCACAAATTATGATGCAGCATCCCGAAATATGACGGATAGAGCAAGTGCTGTGGTTGAACAGGAAAGTTTGACGGTGGATAATAAGTTTGATTATGGCATCGCCGTAGGTGCCGGACTTGAATATAGTATACCCCGATTGGGGCATTTCCTTTTAGAAGGAAGATATTATTATGGTTTAGGAAATACCTTTGGAAATAGCAAACGCGATTATTTTGGGCGTTCCAATCACAATACTATTTCCGTGAAACTATCTTATTTATTTGACATAACACTTACAAAAAACAATTAATTATTAACACTTAAATTACAAAATCTTATGTTTGAAGGACAACCGAAAGGTCTTTATGCATTGGCTTTGGCCAATACTGGCGAACGATTTGGTTATTATACCATGATCGCAGTGTTTGCTCTTTTCTTAAGAGCTAATTTTGGATTGGATCCAGGTACTGCCGGATTAATCTATAGTAGTTTTCTTGGCTTAGTTTATTTTCTTCCTTTTGTAGGAGGTATCATGGCCGATAAGTTTGGATTTGGTAAAATGGTAACCATAGGTATTGCAATTATGTTCCTTGGTTATTTATTCTTATCCATTCCATTGGGAAGCGGAACCGTCGCATTTGTTTGCATGCTTGCAGCTCTTTTGTTTATCAGTTTTGGTACAGGGCTATTCAAAGGTAATCTTCAAGTGATGGTGGGTAATCTTTATGATAGTCCAGAACTTGCCTCTAAGCGTGATTCTGCCTTTTCAATTTTTTATATGGCCATTAATGTTGGTGCTCTTTTTGCTCCGACAGCTGCTGTGAAGATTAAGGAATATGCAGAGACATCTTTAGGCTTTTCCGGTAATGATGCTTATCACTTCTCATTTGCAGTGGCATGTTTGTCATTGATTGTGTCAATGATGATTTATTTTGCTTTCCGTTCAACCTTTAGACATGTTGAAGGAGGAGAACGTTCAAAGGCACAGACGGATACAGTAGAAGAACTTTCTCCTGCAGATACAAAAGCACGCATTGTTGCACTTTGTTTGGTTTTTGCTGTCGTTATTTTCTTCTGGATGGCTTTCCATCAGAATGGATTGAGCTTGACTTACTTTGCTGATGAGTTTACTGAACGCACAGCTTCTGGTTTGCAGGGCATGACATTCGATGTAATGAATCTTGTTATTGTAATAACGATTGTGTATGCTTTGGTTTCTCTTTTCCAAGGAAAAACTGCTAAGGAGAAAGGTATTGCCGCATTGCTGATATTATCTGCCGTTGCAATG
Organism: Prevotella sp.; assembly: GCA_022783515.1. Taxonomy (GTDB): domain Bacteria; phylum Bacteroidota; class Bacteroidia; order Bacteroidales; family Bacteroidaceae; genus Prevotella. The sequence continues at coordinate 11,929 of JALEWR010000147.1, read as the reverse complement.
CTTGTATATAAATATCTTAATCTTGAGGGAGAAGTGAGTGTCAGTGCCCCTATCTTCCAACAATTTAATCCTTTCTATGTGGTAGCTTTAACTCCTGTAAGCATGGCTATATTTGCTCGTTTAGCCAAAAAGGGTAAAGAACCTTCTGCTCCTCGTAAGATTGCCTATGGCATGTTGGTGGCAGCTGCAGGTTTCTTGGTAATGCTTGTAGGTTCTGTCGGATTGCTTACACCTGATGAACAGAAAGTGGCTGTCGAGGCAGGAGCGGGTACATTTGTATCTCCCAATTGGTTGATTGGTACTTATCTTGTTCTTACCTTTGGAGAACTTTTGTTGAGTCCGATGGGTATTTCGTTTGTGTCTAAGGTTGCACCTCCTAAGTATAAAGGTATGATGATGGGTGGATGGTTTGTTGCTACCGCGATAGGTAACCTGCTTGTAATGGTGGGTGGATATCTTTGGGGGGCGCTTCCTCTTTGGATTGTTTGGTTTGTATTCATCATCCTCTGTCTATTGTCAGCCCTCTTCATGTTTACAATGATGAAACGTCTTGAAAAGGTGGCGTAAATGTGAATATCAATAAAGGAATGGACTTGGTGTTGCACTGAGTCCATTTTTTTGTAATCACTTGCGTGCTTTTTCATATCTTTCGTGCTTTTCATATACTTTGTTTTCTCCTTTAGTTGTCACTAAACCAATGTATAGTGCATTAGAAGTGTGTCTCATATAGATATAGTGAAAGGATAAATGTTGTTTTCTTTTGTTACTCAAGCATATCTTTAGACTGAATTGCCGTGTGATTGAGGCTGAATTAAAAAGCAAATCAGCCTATATCGCGAGACAACATAGGCTGATTTGCAATGTCAGAGTCAATCAGATTCAACGTTTATATTATAAGGTGTTGATATCTGTCTTATGAAAACTCGACGCTTATTCTATGAATTGCTTAATCTTTTGCTCTTCTTTTAATTTGCAAATTAAAAGACAATCGTCGTGTTCGGCTATTATGTAATCTTCTAATCCTTGTATCACAACTTTTTTGGAGCCTAAGGTATGTACCACGCAATTATGCGAGTCTACCATTCGGATGTCTTGACCTATGCAGCAGTTGCCATATAAGTCGTGTTTAGACAAGCTCCATAAGCTACCCCAAGTGCCAAGGTCGCTCCAACCAAACTCTGCAGGATAAACAAAAATTTCTTCTGCTTTCTCCATGATAGCATAGTCGATAGAGATGTTTTCGCATTCTGCGTATGAGTTGTCAATCAATTCTTGTTCTTGCTCTGTATCGTAATAGGGTAGCAAGTTCTCAAATATTCTGCTGATGGCGGGTTGATATACTCTGAATGCATTGACAATAGTGTGTACGTTCCAGATAAATATCCCTGCATTCCAAAAGAAAAATTTATTGGTGATATATTTCTCTGCTGTTTTCAAATCGGGTTTTTCCTTAAACGAATCAACCCGGAAAATCTTATTGTTTCGTGCAGAATGTGATGATAAATCGGCTTGAATATAGCCGTAGCCTGTTTCGGGACGATTTGGCTTCATGCCTAAAGTAAGAATTGCATCGGTTTCGTCGGTAAACTTTAAGCAATCGTTAATGACGGCTCTGAAACCTTGTATATCTACAACAATGTGGTCGCTTGGACTGACGACTATATTGGCATTAGGATCTCTTTTTTTGATTTTCCAACTTACATAGGCAATGCAGGGTGCAGTATTGCGACGACATGGCTCGAGCAAGATGTTGGCACGATTCACTTCGGGTAATTGTTCCTGTACTTGCTTTGCATATTTTTTGTTGGTAACAATCCAAATATTCTCCGGAGGACAAATGTCTTTAAACCTGTCATAAGTCATTTGCAGGAGTGTTCTTCCCACGCCTAGAATGTCTATAAATTGCTTGGGTCTTTCTTCGGTACTCATCGGCCAAAAACGACTTCCGATTCCTCCTGTCATGATAACTAAATGGCTATTCGCTTTTGTCATATATTTTTGTATTAAATATCTTGTGAATAGTTGTTCTTGCTTATTGTTTTTGTTGTTTCATTCATCTGTTAAGGTGATAAATGAGCTTATTTTTTGTAGTATTAGACAAAGATAGTGTTTTTTATTTATAACAAGTGTATAAACCTAAAATATAGTTTATTTATGTGTGATATTGTAGTGAAAACTTGAAAAATTCAACTTTTTTTCTTACCTTTGCAAGGTTTTATAAGTCGTTCGTGTTATTTGAAGGGCAATCAACAGTAAAGCTTGTTAAGAATTAAGAAATGAGACAACTAAAAATTCAAAAAAGTATTACCAATCGTTCAAGTGAGGCACTAGATAAGTATCTTGTTGAAATTGGTAGGGCACCACTCATCTCTATTGATGAAGAAATCGAATTAGCTCAGAAGATTAAAAAAGGCGGTCCGGAAGGAGAGAGAGCTAAAGACAAGTTGGTTACTGCCAATTTGAGATTCGTGGTGTCTGTTGCTAAACAATATCAGCATCAAGGGCTTACTCTCACCGATTTGATTGATGAAGGTAATATTGGATTGATTAAGGCTGCACAGAAATTTGATGAAACTCGTGGATTTAAGTTTATATCATACGCTGTATGGTGGATTCGACAAAGTATTTTGCAAGCCATTGCCGAACAGAGTCGTATTGTGCGTCTTCCGCTCAATCAGGTAGGTTCGTTGAATAAGATTAATCACGAAATAAATAAGTTCGAGCAAGAGAATCAGCGTCATCCTTCTGTTTCGGAATTGTCAGAAGCAACCAACATAGATGAAGATAAAATTGGACAAAGTTTGATGGCTGATGGTCATCATGTAAGTATCGATGCTCCTTTCCAAGATGGCGAAGACAATTGTATGTTGGATGTTATGGCTTCGGGCGATGATAGCAGAACAGATAAGCAAGCCGATCACGAATCAATGGCTTTGGAGTTGAACTCAGTGCTGAGTAAGGTGCTGAAAGAAAGAGAGATAACGATTATTCGTGAATGCTTTGGTATAGGTTGTCATGAAAAGGGCTTGGAAGAGATTGGCGATCAATTGGGTTTGACTCGTGAACGTGTGCGTCAGATTCGTGAAAAGAGCATTGCCAAGTTGAGAGATAGCGGTAACGCCAAAATTTTGATGAAGTATTTGGGTTAAATCGCTCTTTTTTTGTTGACGGTTTGAATGTTGCAACATTGGCAGTACATCATGTTGCACATCTTTTTTGATGTCAAAGTTGCCATCAAGTTGGCATGAAAGCTTGGATTTTAGAAATCTCAAATATATTTCCCTATCTTGTTTTATCAAGGTAGGGATTTTTTATTATCTTTGCTTATGATGAGAAAGAAAATCTATATACTGCTTTATTCTCTTATTATAGCCTATTGTTTTCCGGCTCATGCAGGGGTTGTTACCGACTCGTTGCTGCTCAATCGTATATTCGATTTTCCTCATTCGTTGTCAGCTGCTCATCGCCCGTCTGTCGATACAGCGGAGTATAGCTATTCACGCTATTTTTTTGATATCAAAAAACGGAATTTCACGTTATTGGCTGTTCCCGGTTTGTTCTTTATTGCTAAGCGTGGGCAGCGACAATACTTGGGAGAGAGCTATAATAAGGTATTAAAATCGAATACGGCTGATGCTGTTGTGCAGTCGTTATTGAATTATAATAATGTACCTGGAAGTTCAACCGTTATGCCCACGGTTATCAATTACTTGCATCCGCATATATACCGTGTAACCATGGTGCAAAACTATTTGCTATCGCCTTTTAATAGACAGAATAAAAAGTATTATCGTTATAAGCTGACGGCATGGACAGATAGCACGGTAACCCTCACTTTTAGGCCCAGAGTGGATAACACCATGCTGGTTAATGGGCGTGCTATTGTAGATTATTCAACGGGAAGAGTGCGTTCTGTCGAGTTTTCTGGTGAGCATGATATGGTTCGGTTTACTTTGAATTTGCTTGCTAATCGCGATGACAATATGCAGTATTTCAAGGAATGTAGATTGAATGCTACATTTAAGTTTTTAGGTAATAAGATGCAAATGTTATATAAAAGTTTGTATGATGTCAAGCAGCTTGATACCTCTTTGGTTGTTCCTCAATATCCTGCGTTGTCGATGGATAGGGTTAGGATTGACACCTTGTCTGATGAAGAAAGGCAGCTATTTGCCGTGATATGTACCGATGAGCAAAAGTCTCCAGTTCCCGATTCATTGAAAAAATCTCATAAGAAGAATTTTTTTTGGGATGTTATAGGTAATAATTTGATGAATCGCATCAAGGCTACTTTTGGAGATGAGAACCAAGGCTATTTACGCATTCATCCATTGTTAGACCCTTTGTATATGGGATACAGCGAACGAAAGGGCTTTACCTATAAGTTTGACTTGCGAGGTGCTTATCGTTTTTCGCCCAGTTCCGAGCTTTTTGTACGGCTAAGAGCGGGTTATGCGTTTAAGGACAAAGTGTTTAACTTTAGAATACCCATTCATTGGGTTTATAATAGTAGGCGAAATTTTTATACATCTATGGAGATTGGTAACGGCAATCGTATCAACAGCTCGACTATAGCCAATCTATTTACCAGTAAGCAGATAGATTCTATCAGCAATCTCAATCGAGATTTGTATAAGTTTCGCGAGGACTATATAAATATGGTAACTAATTATGAGTTTTCAAACAAGTTAACCCTTCAGTTAGGCTTTACATTTCGTAAACGAACAGCACTTGATTCGGAAGCCTATCAATTAGTTAATATGAAGCGTGTATATAACACTTTTGCACCTAAAGCTGAGCTGGAGTATCGGCCCAAGGGGAGAGGTGGTCCGGTTATTTCTGTCGATTATGAGCGGGGGATGAAAGGATTCTTGCAGTCAAATACTGAGTATGAACGTTGGGAAGTGGATATGCAGTATATTAAACGTTTAACTCGTCTTCAAGCACTCTCTACTCGGGTGGGTATGGGACTTTACACCTTGAAAGGTCATGATGCGTATTTTTTAGATTTCGAGAATTTTAGAGAGAATACCTTGGATGGCGGATGGAATGACGATTGGTCTGGTCAGTTTGAACTGTTAAATTCAGATTGGTATAATAGCTCGCGATATTATTTGCGTACAAACATCACATACGAAAGTCCGATATTATTAACCAGTTGGATTCCCTTTGTAGGAAGGTTTATTGAAATGGAGCGTATTTATATCAGTGCGTTATCAGTTCGCCAGCTTTACCCTTATATCGAATGTGGCTATGGCTTCACAACGCGTTTGTTTTCGATTGGTGCTTTTGTGAGTAATAAGAATGGAAAGTTTGAAGGTTTTGGATGTAAATTTGGCTTTGAATTATTTAGACGATGGTAAATCAAATGATGAATAAGAAGAAAGACGATTCTTTAGTGATATACAAGGCGAGTGCTGGTAGTGGAAAAACCTTTACTTTGGCAATCAATTATATCAAACTCTTGATACAATCTCCTTCTGATTATAGGAGTATATTGGCGGTAACCTTTACCAATAAGGCAACTGAAGAGATGAAACTTCGTATCTTGAGTCAGCTCTATGGCATATGGAAACTCTTGCCTGATTCAAAAAGCTATCTTGACAAAATAACTTCCGAACTGGGCATTAGTGAGTCTTATGCATCAGCACAGGCAGGAATTGCCTTGAGCAATTTGCTGCATCATTATAGTTATTTCAGAGTAGAAACCATTGATGCTTTCTTTCAAAGTATCTTAAGAAATCTTGCTCGTGAACTGGACCTTACCGCTAGCTTGAATATCGTGTTGAATGATGTACAAGTGGAGCAGCAAGCAGTAGACGAATTGATTGAAAGCTTAACTCCGGCAAGTAAGGTTTTGAAGTGGATTGTGTCTTCTATCGAACAGAATATTTCGGAAGATAAGAGCTGGAATGTTATCGGGCAGATTAAGAAATTTGGCGAAAACATTTTTAAGGATGTATATAAAGGCAATTATCTGTTGATACATCATCTATTGGAAAGTGAACACGACTATGATGCTTATGTAGCTTCTCTTTATCAAGTGAAAGCAGAAGCGGATAAGGTTTTTCAAGAAATAGTAGATGGATTTACTGAGTTGTTGACTCAAAATGGTTTGGAAGTTACTGATTTTTCTCGTGGGACTAGCGGTGTCTGTGGATATTTTAAAAAGCTGAGTGAAGGTAAGTGTGATGACGACTCTTTACTTAATAAAACCACAAAGGCAGGTATGGAAGATCCTAATACTTGGGTGAAGAAGAACGAGCAGGTGGATGGCAACCATAAGTATGAGTTGGTAAAGAATGTTTTGTTACCTTATCTCGTGTTATCTGAAAAGAAACGTAAACATCATGCCTCCTTGTTTAAGTCGGCAGTCATCACTTTAAAGAATTTGGATAAACTGCGTCTACTCTCTGTTATTGAGGATAAGGTGAGAGAACTCAATGCGTTATCTGGGCGTTTCTTGTTGAGCGATACGCAGATGCTATTGCATTCTTTGGTGAAAGATAGCGATTCGCCCTTTATTTTCGAGAAGATAGGAGCTAATTTAGAGCATATCATGATTGATGAGTTTCAGGATACGAGTACCACCCAATGGAATAACTTCAATGTTTTATTGCAAGAATGCTTGAGTTACCCTTCTTCGCAAAGTTTGATTGTAGGCGATGTGAAGCAAAGTATTTATCGCTGGAGGTCGGGAGATTGGCGATTATTGAACAACATAGAGAAGGAGTTTTCACCCTCTTCTATCAATTTCTCTGTGCGTAGTAAAAAAGAAAATTATCGCTCGGAGCGTAATATCGTCGACTTTAACAATGCTTTTTTTACCTTGGCAGCACGCTTTGAGTATGAAAAATTTCCCCAAACCAATGAAGAGGAAGCCCAACAGATTGTTACAGCTTATTCGGATGTGGAGCAGATTATACCAGGGGATAAGCCTTGTAGAGGGCAAGTTGATGTGCGATTGTTGCCCAACGAGGACTATAGCGAGCGAATGTTGGAACAAGTAGGTTGCACTATTGATATGCTTTTATCTCAGGGCGTTTCTCCTCAAAGTATTGCTATTATAGCCCGATCGAATGCAACCATTAGCGAAGTGGCTGATTATCTGTTGCAGACACGTCCTGGAATTACTTTAATTTCAGATGAGGCGTTCAAACTTAATGCTTCTCTTGCCATCCACATCATTATGGATGCTTTAACCCTCTTGTTGCATCCCACCGACCGGCTCACTATGGCTTCTTTGGTGAAAGCTTACCAGAAGTGCGTATTAGGAAATGAAGTGGCAGACGAAAGTTTTCTGATGCGTGATCAAGATTTAACCGTTTATCTGCCTCAAGAGTTTTGGCAACAACACGAGTCTTTGCTTTCTATGCCCATATATAGCTTGGTGGAGCTGATTTATCGCACTTTTGAGTTGGAGCGAATGAGTGAGCAAAGTGCATATATCTGTACCTTTTACGACTTGTTGGGCAATTTCTTAACCGAAAACTCTTCGGACATTGGAGGTTTGATTACTGAATGGGAGGATAATTTAAAAGATAAAACCATTCAAAGCGACGAGTTGAACGGAATCCGTTTGATAACGATTCATAAGAGTAAAGGTTTGGAGTACGACCATGTCATCATTCCTTTCTGCGATTGGAAATTAGAATCTTCCAACAATGTTCTATGGTGTCAGCCTACAGAAGCACCTTTTAACGCAATGCCTTTAATACCAATAAACTATTCTCCAAAGCAAATGAAAGGCACAGTGTATGAGAAAGATTATCTTTATGAGCATCTTCAGAATACTGTAGACAATCTTAATTTACTTTATGTTGCTTTCACTCGTGCGTCTAAAAACCTCTTTATCTTTGGTTTACAAGGTAGTAAGGAGCAACGTTCTTATATCATTGAGCAGGTATTAGAGCAGGTTCATCAATCTTTGCCTGATAGTCGATATCTCTCTCGGGATGAAACTGACGGGAAAGAGATTCTTTTTCAGTATGGTGAGTTGTATATTGCTAATGAAGAAAGCGGGTCTAAGGAAACCCAGAATATATTTATGGCTCATGCCACACCTTTCACCTTGCCCATAAAGGCGTATCCCGGTAAGGCTACTTTCTTGCAGAGTAATCAAAGCAAAGACTTCCTTTCCGGTGAGGATGAAGCAGATAAAAAACAAGAATATATCAGTCTTGGACGTATCTTGCACCAAGTATTTGCTCGCATTCACACCATCAGCGATATAGACAAGGTGTTGAAAGAGCTGGAGTTTGATGGCTTGCTTTACGATAATGAACTCACTTTTGAACGATTAAAGCAGCTGTTACACAATCGATTAAATCATCCACAGGTCGCCTCTTGGTTTGATGTGCGATGGAAGGTCTTTAACGAATGCACCATCTTGACGGTCGATGCCGAGACCGATAGAGTGGTGGAGCAACGTCCTGATAAGGTATTGATGAGCGAAGACGAAGTGATTGTGATTGATTTTAAGTTCGGAAATCCACGTGAGGAGTACCAAGATCAGGTGTTGCGATATATGTCTTTGATATCGTCTATGGGTTATCAGAATGTGAAGGGTTATCTTTGGTTTGTATATAGTAATAATATTGTGGAGGTAAAATGAATAAGACTTTTTTAGAGTATGTAGCAGAAGACCTATTGAATAAGTATGGAAACGACTTGTCGAGAATAAAAGTTGTCTTTCCCAACAAGCGTGCTTCGCTCTTCTTAAACGATTATCTGGTACGACAAAGCCATCAGCCTATATGGAGTCCCACCTATTTAACCATCAGTCAGCTATTTCGCGATAATAGTGATTTGACGGTTGGCGACGATATACAGCTTATCTGTTATCTCCATCGCATTTATCAAGAATGCACCGGTATCAGTGAAACCTTAGATCATTTCTATGGCTGGGGGCAGCTCATGTTGTCTGATTTTGATGACATAGACAAGAATATGGCAGATGCCACCGATGTGTTTAAAAACCTCAGTAATATACACGAGTTGGACGATGTCTCTTATCTCACCGACGAACAGAAGGAGGTCCTAAAGAAATTTTTCCATTATTTCTCTGACGATTATAATACGGAGTTGAAGAAGCGTTTTCTTAAACTCTGGCAAAACGTTGGCAAAATATATCAACAGTACAACGATTTTCTTTTCTCCAAGGGGCTTGCTTATGAGGGGGCTCTCTATCGCGAGGTCGTGAGTCGTGAAGATATTAAGATGGATGCTGACTGCTATGTATTTATTGGGTTTAATATGTTGCAGAAGGTTGAGCAAACTTTGTTTAAACGATTGAGAAAAGAAGGAAAGGCTAAGTTTTATTGGGACTTCGACAAGTACTATTTAAATAACGATGTCAATGAGGCAGGTCATTACATCAGACAGTATCTTTCTCTCTTTCCCAACGAGCTTGACTCTAAGAATCCCGATATATACGACCGTTTTTCCGAATCCAAAGACATTGCTTATATCTCTGCTTCGACCGAAACAATGCAGGCACGCTATATTGCCCATTGGTTGATGCAGAACAACCGGTATGCCGCCGGAAGGAAAACAGCAGTGGTCTTATGCGATGAAAACTTATTGCATACAGCCATTTATAGTTTGCCTTCCGAACTCGAACATGTCAATATTACCTCGGGTTTTCCCTTAATGCAATCGCCTGTTTATGCTTTTGTAAATTCGCTTATCAAGCTTCAAACGATGGGTTGTGTCAAAAATACGGATAAATGGAGATTGCGTAATGTTGCCGAAGTGTTGCGTCATCCTTATATGCAGCATTTGTCTGACGAGAGTCAAACTTTGGTGGCAGAACTCGAAAGACTGCATATTTACTATCCAGCGTCCGGTATTTTGCATCGGGATGAGAATTTAAAGATGGTGTTCGAACATCAAGGCGTGAAAGCTGAATCGCAACAAGATTATAACCGTTTGCTTATTTCATGGTTTTTGGACTTACTTAAGCAGTTGGGTATCAGTGTGAATGCTCATGATGATGTGTTGATGAAAGAGTCGATTTTCAAAATGTACACCCTTCTTAATCGTTTGCACGAACTAATAGTTACGAACGATTTGGTAGTTGACCTTGTTACACTTCAACGACTGATAACACAACTTATTCAGCAAACAACCATACCTTTCCATGGCGAACCTGCCAGCGGGGTGCAGTTGATGGGTGTGTTAGAGACGCGTAATTTGGATTTTGACAATATTCTTATCCTTTCCTGCAACGAAGGCAATATGCCCAAAGGGGTGAAAGATTCGTCGTTTATTCCTTATTCCATCCGCAAGGCTTTCGAGTTAACTACCATCGATCATAAAGTGGCTATCTATTCTTATTATTTCCATCGTATGCTGCAACGTGCCAAGAATATTACCATTCTCTATAATAATTCTCGTAAGGAAGGACAAACGAGCGAGATGAGCAGACTGATGATGCAGTTGATGGTGGAAGGCAATCATATCATACGCAGAGAGGCAATACAAGCCGGGCAAACAACAACCTATACCCGTCCGAAGGCAATAGAGAAAACTCCTGCCATGATGGATTATTTGAAACATTTGGAAAAACTTTCTCCCACAGCCATCAATCGCTATCTGCGTTGCCCATTACAGTTTTATTATTACACGGTGGCGGGTTTGAAGGAGAAAGACAATGATGCAGACGAGATGGATCAACGCACCTTTGGAAATATCTTTCACCGTTCGTCACAGTTAATCTACGAACGTATTCAGACGCCCGATAAGTTGGTAACCGCCGAGGCAATTCGTGTTTTTCGTTTGTCTAAGATTGAATTGGAAAAGGTCGTAGATCAGGCTTTCAGAGAAGAATTGTTTAAGGTGGATGAGGGCAGCTACCATCCGGAATATAATGGTTTGCAGCTCATTACCAGGAAGGTGATTATGACTTACCTCACCCAATTGCTTGAAATAGACGAACAATTGGCACCTTTCAGAATGTTGGGTATGGAAGAAGAGGTAACGGCAGATATGGAATTCCAAGTGAAAGATGCTGTGCATACATTGAAGATAGGTGGATATGTAGACCGTTTGGACGAAGTCTTGTCAAAAGAACAACCACATATTCGCGTTGTCGACTATAAAACAGGACATTCTACGGGTAGTAAAATACAAAGTTTGGAAGAGATTTTTCAGGAGGAGCATGTGGTAACTAAACATTCCGACTATTATTTTCAAACTTTCTTGTATGCAGCCATCATCCGCCAGTCCAAACTTTGGAATAAGGAAGGTAGGGCAGTTAGTCCGGCATTACTCTTTATACAGAAAGCCTCTGACAAAGAGTACGATCCTACACTTCTTCTTGGTAAAGAAAGGGTTGATGATATACAAACACTTGAAGCCGACTTTTGGGAGCATCTGAAGCAACTCTTGGAAGAAATCTTTAATGAAGATATTGCGTTTAATCCCACAGCCGACAGTAAGCGATGTACATTCTGTCCTTATGCCAAGGTGTGTCAGAGATAAGTGGGTAGGCACGGCCTTATCCCCCAACTGTTTTCTGAAGGCAAGAATAGGTAGATGAGTTCTATGAGTGAAACTCTGTATCAGGCTACATCAAAATGATGAACAGGTACACCAATCTACTCCTTCTGGCGAATTAATGGCTATGCAGTGATTGTATGATTTGTATCAAATGACAGAGTTATTTATACTGAAATGGAAAGCTGTTGAGGATGAATTGGTAAGCGAATCAGACTGAAAAAGAAAGCAGTTGAGACTAAAATCATAAGCGATTTAGCCTCAACTGCTTTTTTATTGCGTTACTCCTTGATTGTAAGAACCAAGAAAGTAAGTAATAACATATAGTGCTTGCCTTAACTGCGTTGGTAGAGATAGCGTTTGATACTTCGTTTGGGAGTCTTTTCAAACTCTTCTTTTTGAAGTTCTATTGCTGAAATTTTGCAGTAGC
>JALEWR010000146.1 GCA_022783515.1 Prevotella sp. | reverse complement strand
GGAACTGATGCCGGCAACCTCGCAAACCTCTATGCAGGTCTTTGTTATGCAAATTTGAACAAGTGGCAAGAAGCTCAAAAACACTTGGATGCCTATTCTACCGCAGGCGATATGATGGTAAGTCCTGCTGCCGTAGCAGCTTTGGGCAACGCATACGCTCACTTAAACCAAATAGACAAAGCCATCGACAAATTGAAAAAGGCTGCAAGCATGGCAGACGATAAGGCAGAGGACGGTGTCAACAACAGCCTTTCACCCACATTCCTATTGCAAGCAGGTATTCTTCTTGAATCACAAAACAAGAAAGATGAGGCTTTGAAGATTTACCAAGACATCAAAAAGACATATCTCAATTCGGCTCTTGTACAGAGCGGAGAAGTGGATAAGTATATCGAAAGAGCTACTATTAAATAATGGCAACAGCATTACACAACTTATCCGATTACGATTTCTCAAAAATTCCGGATGCAAGCAACATGTGTTTCGGCATTGTTGTTTCAGAGTGGAACCCCGAAGTTACCGGTGCTTTGCTTGATGGAGCAGTTAAAACACTGGAGAAACACGGCACACTGCCCGAGAATATCCATGTAAAGACAGTGCCAGGAAGTTTTGAATTGGTATATGGTGCTCATCAAATGGTATTGAACGGTGGATATGATGCCGTAATTATCTTGGGTAGTGTCATTCGTGGAGAAACACCACACTTCGACTATATCTGCCAAGGAGTTACCAATGGTATCGCCCGTTTGAATACTATCAGCGAAATACCCATCGTCTTCGGACTTCTCACCACCGACGATTTGCAGCAATCACTCGATAGATGTGGCGGAAAATTCGGTAATAAAGGCGATGAAAGTGCCATTGTAGCCATAAAGATGGCTAAGTTTTAAAACTGTTTTCAACCGATTAAACATAAGACAAAGAGGCGGTACATAGAAGTGTTCCGCCTTTTTATTTAGGGCGAAAGCAGCCTTACCTACAGGCAATCACTCTTCGTTCGGATTGAGTTGAATTGTCAACAAGTAAACGAGGCCATAAGAAAGCTTACTCAATTAACATCAATTCGATATAAGCCGAACTGAGAGTTAACAAGTAAAAGAGTTAACAAGTGGACAAGGAGCTTTGCTTCTCTTTATTACCTTCTAAAAAAGAAGAGTAAAAGACAACAACAAGAGCAATAAAATTATTCATTACATAACTCTTGATGAATGGCTACTTGCTTGTTCACCCGTCAACTTGTTCACTCGCTAACTTAACCCGAACTTGGGTTGGTATTAAAAGAATAATCACACGTTTCACCATCAATAAGCAATAAAAGATGAAGTTAATACAATTATTTCAAGCATATCCCTTCGACGAATTGATGCCTATCATCGTTGATATGTTTCCGGGAACAGGTAAATATCGTAAGCCACTGGAACAGGCTTATAATACATTGGTAGAGATGACTCCTGTCATTTCTAAAAAGAACATACGTTATAAACTGATGAAAGATACCCAAAGCGACACCTCATACATCGGTGCAGAAGATGCCAACTTCGATTCACCTTGGGAAGTTTGTTTAGGAAAAGAAGTGGTAAAAGAAAAAGGTGTAGACTTGAGCGATATTGAATTGGCTGCCAACTGCCTTGTCAACATCAGCTTTATAGGCAAACATCCCAAGAGTTTTGAAGAGGCTTACAAAGCCCTACAAAAGAAATAGTCCCCTCTTGGTTCGGGTTAAGTAAGGCATGTATAAGTGGATAACTCAACGAGTAAATTACTTCTACCCGATTCTCTCAAAAGAACAGCATTATCTCCTTTGTGTTATTCTATTCATTTTCATGATGAGAACGAATAAGATGGTATTGAATGCCACTCTAAAGGAGCAAGGCGAGAATTAGGCATTCAATCCGTTTTCCACATAAAACAAAGCACGCAACATGGATATCAACCAACATTGCGTGCTTTGTTTGTATTGTTAAGTCCGAATTCGGACTAAGTTAACTTGTTTACTATCTGTTCGGCCTATACCCAACAGACACTCTTTAAGATGATTAAACCGCCAAATCTTCATCCTCCATCTCGTCAGTTGTGGATGTGTCATCCGGCCTCTCCATCAATGTATCTTTGCTGATCGACACCTCACCAAAACGAGAAATCTTGAGCATCAATGGCACATAAGCATCGCTTAACATATCCGGCGAACCTACACTGGCTGAAAAACACAAATGATTCTCTTCCACCCTATTGAACACAATGCCCAACAACACACCATTGTCCGCTGTCTTTGTATCGATATAAGCAGTAAAATCAGTTTTTTTAAACGTCTTACTAAAGAATTCAGAACCATCTTGACGCACCACCTTAACCACAACACTATTGTCGTAATATTTCTGATTACCTTCAGCAACCGTAGGCAACGTCTTGTCTGCCTGTAAGTTAAGCACCACCGTATAAGTAGAACCCACCCACTGCACTTCTTGTTTTTCGTTATAATCGCCAACTGTTTTTATCTCGGTCGATGGTTTCTTCACCACTCGATGCGTAATAATTGTAGTATCTTTCTTTTTCTCTGCACACGATACGAGTGTCAAAGCCAACACTCCACAAGCAAAGACAATAAGCTTATTCTTCATTTTCATGTGTTTTAATAACGCAAAGTTAGTAAGAAATATCAAGATTCATAAGAATAAGCCCTACCTTTTTATCAGAAAACCACAATCAGATACCTTAACCAACCTTCCAACTTCATATCTCGTCTATACCTTCCTCCACACAACAAAAAAAGTAAGAAAAGCCATCTTCTTCACTTTCAAATTACTATCTTTGCAGATATAACTCATAGCATCACACATGCAGAAAATTCTTATACAACTATTCATAGGCACACTGCTACTCTTGAGTTGCAGCCAAAAACAGACACAAGCCGAGGAGAAGGGCATAGACACCTTACCCATGCTCATTACACAGATACAAAAATGCTCACGTCTGTATGGCACAGAGGTGCATATACATAAGATTATCACCCACAGCGACACCAAAGCCATCAAGGGTTCGTTCTTACAAAAGGCGTTCAGCATTGAATTGCCCATGTCAGACAGAAAGGTGGCTATCCCCTTGGATTTAACCGTTAAGGCATGGGTAGACTTCAGTAATTTTTCATCCGAGAATATAAAAAAGAACAAGGAGAAGATAGAAATCATACTGCCCGACCCCACCATCACTCTCACTGCCACAAAGATTAACCACAAAGATATCAAACAACATGTATCGTTTGTACGTTCCGACTTCAGCAATGATGAACTCTATGCCTACGCTCAAAAGGGCAAGCAAGCTGCAATGAACGATGTGGCTCAACTCAATATCATACCCAAAGCACAAGCCAATGTTGCACAGACCATCATCCCTATGATTAAACAGATGGGATATGACGAAAAAGATATCACCATATCATTCCGCAAAGAATTCTCCCCAAAAGATATTCTGCAACTCATTCAGATGCCTAACGACGAAAAGATGCACACCCCATAACACCCTGCTTTATGATAAACAAGACTTCCTTTCAACATATTCTTTATTATATTGCTGCGGCAATAGGTACTATCGCCATCCTTGCGAGCGTGATATATTATTTCAACAAAGATAATGATGTGAGTATATCACAAAACGAAAAAGAAGAAATGAGCGTTACTCAAATCAAGTCGATTGAAGCTATTGGCGAATGGGAGGTTCTCACCATCAATTGCGAAGAGATGGTCGACACCCTCAATCATGGTTTCTTTGGTGACAATGAGTTGATATGTATCTATTACGGCACCCTGCGTATGGGTATCAATATGCACGAAGCCGGCCCCAAATGGATCACCACGCAGGGCGACTCCATTCATGTATTGCTCCCGGCCGTCAAATTGCTTGACAATAATTTTATCGACGAGGTACGCACCAAAACATTCTTCCAAAAAGGTAAATGGGATGATAAGACCAGAGAATCCCTCTACCACAAAGCCTACAGAAAGATGAAAGCTCGTGCCTTAACCCCGCAAAACATTGCCACAACCCAAAGCAATGCTCAAGAGCAATTTCAACGCTTGATGCAAGCCATGGGATATAATAAAGTGAAAATAGAATTTGCACGCCCGTATTTTAACAAAGAACAGCGTATCAAACTACACTAATATATCCCAAAGATTATTATCTTTTAATGGTTTAAGTAATCTCGCTCCTCTCGCAATCCCAAACTATTCAACGATCACCCCTTCCAGGGAAGAGCTCCATCGTCTGCTTAATAGCTGCCTCTTTTCTATTCCCGCAGCAAAAACAACTAACATCTCTACCACTAAAAAACTTCAACTTACCAACTAAGACGCCTCAAAATACGGCACAAATCAGACTTAATTGATGATCAATTCAGACTCATTTACTCACCAACTTAGCCTTATTTGCTCATCAATTCAGCCTTATTCGCATCGCCATTGCATAGCTATGATGCAAAAGGCAACATATTTTTGCCACATAAGAAGTGGTCTTCTCGATTATTATTACTAATTTTGTAGTCAATAAATATTGACACAACACCATTCATGAGTGCTTTAAATTTTGCTCATCGACTCACAAAAACGATTGAAGAGTTATCGGAAGCCGATTCGCTAAAAGATATTTTTCATCAGCATCAAGATGGAAATCCCATTCCTTCCAATCAAGTGCTTGAAGAAATTATCGGGCTTTTACGCGAAATCATTTTTCCAGGCTACTACGGAGAGTCTACCGTACATAGTCAGACCATCAAGTTTCAGATTGGTGTCAATGTAGAAAAGCTTTACCACTTACTCACCAAGCAGGTGCAGGCAGGCTTGTGCTTTGTGCAATCTCAACACGAATTATGTCCACAGCAATGCCAAAAGCTAAGAGAAAAAGCTGAAGATTTAACCACGCAATTCATTCAACGGCTGCCCGAGCTACGACGTGTCTTAACCACCGACATGGTGGCTACCTACAACGGAGACCCTGCTGCCAAGACCTACGGAGAAGTGATTTTATGCTATCCCGTTATCAAAGCACTAATCAACCACCGCGTAGCACACGAACTGTTGATGCTGGGCGTGCCACTCATCCCTCGCATGATAGCAGAGATGGCACATGCCGAAACGGGCATTGACATACATCCTGGAGCCGTCATCGGCGAATTTTTCACCATCGACCACGGAACAGGAGTGGTGATTGGCGAAACTTGCATCATAGGAAAGAACGTCAAACTCTATCAAGGCGTTACTTTAGGAGCAAGAAGTTTTCCGCTCGACGAAGAGGGAAACCCCATCAAAGGCATTCCGCGCCACCCTGTTGTGGGTGACAATGTCATTATTTATTCCAATGCTACTGCATTGGGACGCATTACCATTGGTGAAGGAAGTGTGGTCGGAGCCAATATTTGGATTACCGAAGACATTCCTACTTATACGAAGATTTTTAAGAAAACGAAATAAAGAAACAGATCATGGAATTTGAACTCATTGCCAAAACATTTATGGGCTTGGAGCAAGTTTTGGCTCAAGAGCTGACACAATTAGGTGCTAACAACATACAGATTGGACGACGCATGGTGTCGTTCACCGGCGATAAGGAACTGATGTATAGGGCTAATTTTCAGTTGCACACAGCTATTCGCATCTTAAAACCCATCGCAAAGTTTAGAGCGAAGTCTGCCGATGATGTGTACAACGAAATTCAAAAGATTGATTGGAAATTGTATATCGAAGAAGGCAAGACCTTTTCTGTCGATTCAGTTGTCTATTCAGAAGAGTTCAGAAACTCACGATTTGTTACCTATAAGGTGAAAGACGCCATTGTCGACCAGTTCAGAGAGAAAACCGGCAAACGCCCCAACATCTCTGTGAGCAACCCCGACATTCGTCTTAACATCCACGTTGCAGAATACGACTGCACCCTATCACTCGATTCCAGTGGTGAGAGTTTGCACCGCCGTGGCTATCGCCAAGAGTCGGTAGAAGCACCTTTGAACGAAGTTTTGGCAGCCGGAATGATTTTAATGACAGGCTGGAAGGGCGAAACCGACTTCATAGACCCTATGTGTGGCTCGGGTACATTGCCCATCGAGGCGGCTCTCATTGCACGAAATATGGCACCGGGTGTATTCCGCCAAGGTTATGCCTTTGAAAAATGGCCCGACTTCGATGCAGATCTCTTCGACCATATTTATAACGACGATTCACAAGAAAAAGAATTTGAGCATCATATTTATGGTTACGACATCGACATGAAGGCAGTCAATACGGCTCGTCTCAACGTGCGTGCAACAGGACTGACAAAGGATATTACCATCGAGCAAGCCGACTTCAAAGACTTTAAGAAGCCGGAAAATGCAAGCATCATGGTAACCAACCCACCCTACGGAGAGCGTATTTCTACCCCCAATCTCTTGCAAACCTACAAGATGATTGGCGAACGTCTGAAGCACCAATTCATGAACAACGATGCGTGGATTTTGAGTTATAGAGAGGAATGTTTTGAACAAATTGGCTTGAAACCTTCTATCAAAATTCCTGTTTACAATGGTTCGTTGGAATGCGAGTTCCGCAAATATGCTATCTTTGACGGCAAACTCAAGAATTTCCGTGAAGAAGGTGGCATCGTGAAGACCAAGGAAGAGAAGCAACAAATGGCTGAGAAGCATCGCTTCAAGAAAGAAAGAGAGTTCAAGAAAAAACTCGATGCTGAAGAAACTGTCGACACCGACGATATTCGTTCTTACACTTTCAAAAACCACTTCACCAAAGATTTGGAGAGAAATAACGACAGAAGAAAGGAAAGAAGCACGAAAAAAGACGATCGCGGAGCCGGAAAACGAGACAGAGGAGACAGAGGTTTTGACCGTAGCAAGAAGTCATTTGATAAAGGCAATAAACGCGGTGGACGCGACTTTGGCAAGAGAAGAAAAGATTTTGAACATGATGAAGATTAAACAAATGGTGAAGAGAGCCTTGCTCTCTACCATGGCGTTATTGGCAATTCATAGTATGGCACAAAAGCAATTTACCCTCGAAGACCTCAATTTTGGCGGTAAAAACTATCATAACATGGTGCCTAAAAACCGCTATACCACATGGTGGGGCGACGAATTGGTGCGTCTTGATGTTGAGCAATGCAACATTATTGATAAGAAAAAAGGAAAAGAGACAACACTCTTCACCCTCGCACAGCTCAACCAATGGCTCAATACAGACGAGCAAAACAAACTCCGCTCGCTCCAACAAGCATCATTCCCTTATCCTAACGAATCGCTTGTGCTCGTCAAGAATAAAGGCGAGCGACTGCTCATCGACTGGAAAAAGAAGCGTTTGGCATGGAAGCAAGAAGCCAAAGACGAGAGTTTTGCAGAGTGGAATGCTGCCTCTAAAGCCGTGGCGTATGTGAAAGACAACAACCTATTTGTAAGAACACACGACGGCAAAGAAACGGCCTTGTCTACAGACGGTAGCAGAGATATTGTCTACGGACAAAGTGTACACCGAGACGAG
>JALEWR010000136.1 GCA_022783515.1 Prevotella sp. | reverse complement strand
AACTCGGACACATCGGTTTGGGAATATTACTCTCGGCTAAAAGTGATTGATAGCATCAATAATCATATCTATCTCATCTCGGGTAAGTGCTTGATGAAGAGGAATACTGATTTCTTCTCGATGAATCTGTTCTGTTAGTGGCAATGATATATTGTTCCATTCCTTATAACATTGTTGCTGATGGGGTGGAATGGGGTAGTGAATCATGGTTTGTATGCCCTTTTCTTGTAGGTATTGTTGCTAGTCACTGCGTTGAGAACATAAGAGAGGAAAGATATGTAACACATTTTGGACAAGATATTGGGCTGATGGAACAACGATTTTTTCGTCCTTAATTTCCTCTATATATCGTTGTGCAATCTTTTGACGTTGATGGTTTTCGCTATCCAAATGCTGCAACTTAATTCTGAGAATAGCAGCTTGCAACTCGTCCATACGACTATTTTTGCCTTTTTTATCAAAAATATACTTTTTACTTGACCCATAGTTGGCTAAAGTACGAACAATGGAAGCCAGTTGTGCGTCGTTTGTTGTGATGGCTCCAGCATCTCCTAAAGCACCAAGATTTTTTCCGGGATAGAAACTATGGGCGGCAGCATTACCTAAAGCCCCGGTTTTGATGGGTGAGATGGCAGATAAGGAAGTGTTGTCTGATGTCTTCGAGGTTGCGGTATATTCACATCCGGCAGCTTGTGCATTGTCTTCAAATAGTAGAAGTTGATGTTTTTGACATATTTTTTCGATGTTTTGAGTATATGCACATCGTCCATATAGATGCACAATCATGATACCTCGTGTTTTCTCGGTTATTCTCTCTTCAATGCGAGTGTCATCTATTTGAAAATTATTGATGTTGGGTTCAACCAAGATAGGAGTGAGACCATTTTCTGTTATGGATAGAATGGTGGCGATATAGGTGTTGGCAGGCACAATAATTTCATCTCCTTTGTGGAGTTTTCCTAGTTCCATGTATGCCTTAAGCATAATAGATAGGGCGTCCAGACCATTGCCACAAGTAATGCAATGGCTTGTTCCGATATATTGAGCATATTCGTTTTCAAATGCTTTTACTTGTTCGCCTTGTAAGTACCAACCGCTATCTAGAACCTGCTGCATAGCCTTTTGCATGTCAGTAGCATACTTTTGATTAATACGTTGTAAATCAAGATATTTTATCATAATGCCCATTCGTATGTGTCATAACAGACTCCGCGTCCGCCAAAGCCCTCTTTCTGAAAAATAAGCGATTGATTAAGAAACATTCCTCCCTGTTCGGTGGAGCGTCCGAAGTCGAAATAATGTGAAGTGTGATACACCTCATTTATCAGACTATCAAACAATAAATCTAACGCACCGATGGCTTTTCCTTCTTCGTTAGCCGATATATATTGCACATGGTTCACTGTTTCTGTTTCGTAAATCACCGTTCCGCCAATCACTTTTCCATTTCTTTCAGCCGTATATAAGCGAATATTTTGAGGGAAACGAGCAGCCAATAGCTCAATTTCTGACAGCGTATGTACGGGAGTAACCTTGTATTTGGAATGTAAATTCTCACTTAGTATCTGCCAAAAGTCGGCATATTGTTTAGAAACTTGAATGCTTACGCCATGTTGTTGAGCTTTTTTGATGCCACGTCGACGCAATTCACTAAATCGTATGGCATTTAGAGGAATAGCGACAGATGCTATATCCCTGGCAATGAGTTGGGCGTGGCATACTTTAAACATGGCATATAAATCTTCGTCCGACGGGAAACGCTGATATATATGCGGTATAGCCTTATATATTAATCGTTGACCTCCTTTTTCTTTATAATGGGTATTGATAGCAAAAAAAATATCAATGACATCTTGTGCCGTGGTATGTGTGGCAAGAATTAAGCCACCATAAGTGAGTCCTTGATGTGAATAGATTACACCATCTTCTGTGATATTCGCAGGAAAAAGAGCAGTGAGCCGATTATTCTTATAAATCATCAGTGAGCAATCGGTAAATCTCTTCTGATGATAATCCATATATTGCCTGCCAAATAAAAACGTACCATTCTTAGAACAGTCCACAAAAGTGTCCCATTCTTTTTGCAAAGAAGTATGATAAGCTATTATTTTAAGCATTGTAAAGATGTTAAGAAATCATCATATTCGCGTATATAGTCTTCTTCTTCAAAAGGTTCTGACGCGAGAACAAGGCACACCGCCCCCGAAGAAAAATCGTCTAGAGTACGCCAAGTATTAACATCAACGAGCAAACCTTCGTAGGGATGGTTGAGCAAAAAGGTTCTTTTCTCTTCCCCATTATCCAATGTAACATGAAAACTGCCACTCAATGCCACGATTATTTCTTTACATTGTTTATGAGAGTGGCCTCCTCTGCATTCGCCAGATGGTACATCATATACCCAATACACTCGCTTAATGTCGAATGGTATTTGCTCATTAGACTGTGCAACAGTAAGGTTTCCGCGTGGATCTATTATTTTAGATAATTCTATAAGGTTGACTTCTGATAGTTTCATTCTTTCATGATAACTTGTTTAACCATTTGCCATTCGGGAGTAATGGCAAGTTTTCTAAGGGCGTGGGCAATCTCTTGAGCCAATGCTTCTTCTGACATGTTCTTCTCGGCAGCCATCTGCTTGAGTGTCAGTTGTTGCTGTTGGCATATTCCATAGAATGTTTGGAGCGTTTTCTCCTGGTCAAGTGGCAACAAGTGGAGCATGTGTTCGATATAATGCTCCACTTGTTCGCTTATACAATTCGGTTCTTTTCCTAAGCGTATCAAAAACGCATGGAGTTCAACTGAGAGTCCGTCCATTTACCGATTGCTATACATCTGGTCGTAGTACTTTTGATAATCGCCACTGGTAACTTCTTCTATCCAACCTTGATTTTCCAAGTTCCAGCGAATGGTTTTTACGATACCTTCGGCAAACATCGTTTCGGGGAACCAGCCTAAGTCATTCTTAATCTTGGTTGGATCAATGCCATAGCGTTGGTCATGACCTAAACGGTCTGCTACATAAGTGATAAGGTCCTCGTTAATCCAGTCGATAGCTATATCTCCGTTTTCATCTTTCACTTGCTTCTTGAGTACCTTTCTCAGCTCTTTATCTTCCTGCATCATGTCGTGGATGGTCTTGATGGTGAGCTTTACGATATCGATATTTTTCATCTCATTATGTCCGCCAACATTATAAACCTCACCTACACGACCCTCGCGTACCACCATATCAATTGCTTTACAATGATCCTC
>JALEWR010000133.1 GCA_022783515.1 Prevotella sp. | reverse complement strand
GTCGTCTTGGTTTGGAAGTCGTTTGGATTTTGACTTTACCTTCTATCATGCCTTGTCTACCGATCAATATATGGTAGGTAGTAATGCTTCAGGAAAGTTAGAACCCATGAACTCCGGTAAGATTAGTAACACAGGTGTTGAAACAACCATTGGATATAACTTTAAGTTTGGTAAGGATTGGAGATGGAAGACCTCTTACAACCTTTCTTATAATGATAATGAAATTCTTGAAACAACCTATAATCCCGATGGTAGTGAGAAATTGGTTTATCAAGACGTGGGCGAAGTACGCGTGCGTTATAAGAAAGGCGGATCTATTGGCGATATGTATGTAACCGACTATAAGCGTAATGCTGACGGAACATTGGCTGTTACAGCAGATGGCCGTTTGAGCTTTGAGTCTGAGTCTTCTAAAAAGTATACCGTATATGCAGGCAATATGAATTCTAAGTGGCAAATGGGTTGGAGCAATACCGTTAATTATAAAAACTTCCAGTTGTTCTTCTTGATTAACGGGCGTATTGGTGGTAAGGTTATTTCATTGACAGAGTCTTACCTTGATAACCTTGGTCTGTCTGAACGCACAGCTAATGCACGTTTGGCGGCAGAACAAAATAATATGACAGTTGACGGTAAGCCCGCTTTGATGTTGAATGATGGAACAGGTCGTTTAGTTCCCATTGAGTCTTATTATACCAGTATTGCAGGTACAAGAAAGAGTCCATTGGAATATATTTATGATGCCACAAACTTCCGTCTACGTGAACTTTCTTTGGGATATACATTCCAAAATCTGTTGGGCATGGGTTCAAGCTTGAATGTTTCGTTTATTGCTCGTAACCTTTTCTTCTTATACAAGAAGTCTCCTGCAGATCCCGATGTGTCACTTTCTACAGGAAATGGTTTGGGAGCGTTTGAATTGTTCAATATGCCCTCTTCACGCTCTTATGGTTTTTCTCTGAAACTTACATTCTAATTTAAAAGAAAATGAAAAAGAAACAATATATCGCAATCTTTGCTCTGACGTTTGGTGTGATGGGATTGCAGTCGTGTTTGGATTATGATCAACCGACAGATGATTTCAATCCCAATGAAATTTCGATTGATGATGGGGATATTTTAGGTGATATAGATCGTGTCAATCGTATTGATTATCAAGCTGAATTTACTTCAGAAGAGGTTGATGCTGCAGCTAATAAGTTATCAAGCTATTTAGGTATGGTAAAGACAGCACAATATAATATGCGTGGTGGTAAGGATAAGAAGCCTCCTGTCTCCCATGCCTATCAGCTCAATTATACACTTTCTGAAGTATATGCACAATACTCTGTTGTGCCTCATAAAGACTTCTTGTATGGGTCTGAGCTTATTTCTTCTTATCAAGTAAGTCCGAGTTGGAATAATGGTGGAAATTCTCCATTTACGTCGTCTCGTGTAGGTTTGACTCCTTTATTGAACCATGTTGCGGTAGACACCATTCCAGAAGTAAAGGCCATTGCTTTGTTGCTCTATAATTATGCAGCTATAGAGAATGTGGATCTTTATGGAACAATGCCTTATAACGATTTTAAGAAGAATAAAATCGATCCTCCTTTTGTGTATGATGATATGAAGACCATCTACACCGAGGCTAAGGCAAATATTGATGATATCGTGAAGTGTTTCCGTTATTTTGATAGTAAACCCGAGTGGTACAAACAAAAGGTGAGATCCATTGTTAATAGCTTGGATGAAATTACTTCAGACAAGAAGCATGGTATCGCTAATTTGGAAACATGGGCAAGATTTGCTAATTCTTTGAAATTGCGTATGGCTATGCATATAGTCAAGGCTGAACCTGTTATGGCAAAACAATGGGCTGAAGAAGCAGTTAAGGATGGAGTGATTGACGACCTTAAATATGAAATAGGTATCTATCCTTCTAAATTTGGAGGATCGCATCCTTTAGTAGAAATTTCTGAAGGATGGAGCGACTTGCGTTTGAGTGCATCTTTTGTTAGTTTGATAAAGAGTTTGCAACATCCTTACGGTTATAGCTTATTTATGAAAAATGGTGGTGCATTGTTTAATGAATCAACAGGACAAATCAATGTAGAGCAGGGGGCAGAGGTTATTGGTATTCGATCAGGTTCTTATATAGGTAAAGGTCAAGAGTATGCAAGTAATCAATATATTGGTTTTAGCCGTTTAAATTCTCTGATGATGGATCAAGCACCTCTTTATCTTTTCAAGTTAGCAGAAATAGATTTCTTGAGAGCTGAAGGTGCTTTGCGTAATTGGGACATGGGTGGTACCCCAGAATTTTTCTATAATCGTGGTATTGATAACTCGAGTATCTTTGAAGGACAAACAGCTAATGCAGAACAAATGAAGGCGTTGCTTGCACCATATAAGGAAGTTGCTGCTCCTGTGGCTTATACTTATAAAGATCCTACAGGAACAACACCCGATATTGAAAGCGTTACAAAGATTGGTGTGAAATGGAATAACAATGATAGTCAAGAAACAAAGTTGGAAAAGATTATTACCCAAAAGTATATCGCACTATATCCCAATGGCATGGAAGCATGGGGAGAAATGCGCCGTACAGGTTATCCCAAGGTCTTCCCGGTGCTGAATGTGGGTGATGGTGATGGAAGCTTGAAACAAGGCGACTTGGTTAGGCGAATGTTGTTCCCTAATGATGATGATGCTTCATTGAAAGATATTCAGACTACAGGTTTGAAAGCTTTGGGTGGAGCTGATCAGCAAGCAACACGAGTTTGGTGGGATGTGAATAAATCTAACTTCTAAAAACTCAATTCAAGTGAGGGATGCCAATAATAGCATGTCTTTTTGACATCCTTCACTTTTAATTAAACAAATACTACTTTAATCATATAATATTAACTTTAAACATTTTTTATGAAAAAAAGATTTTTACCTCTTATTTTAGGAGCTTGTTTAGCTGGTACAGTTCCTGTGCAGGCACAAGGTGAAATGTCGCCAACATCGACATCCACAATCTATGATTTTGCAGGATATAATGAATCGAAGATTCTCAATTTGTTTTACGACGTGTTGAAGAATAAAGGTCGTAATTATCCTACTTTGGACGAGTTTGAAGCAATCGGTATTCATCCTTCTGACATCGCGTTTATCCGCTCGCATGTGGCTAAGCGTAACATTATGGATCGTAGCGATCGTGTAAACACCAATACTTATGAAAAGCGTAATCTTTTCATGAATATTCCTGGTGGTAGTGGAAAAGGTTTGGGAGGTTATCCTTCTTCTAACTTTGCTAACGACGTTTACTCTATGTGGAACTATACAAACCTCTTTGGAAGTTGGAACCATGGACTTTTCCAAGCTCCTGGTGCTTGGGTAGACGCTGCACACAAGAATGGTACGACAATTCTTAGTGGTATCAAGTTTTTTGATATGACCGGAAACGCAGTGATGGCGTCTGATAAAGAGTACACTCGGTTCATTACACAAAAAGAAGGGTCTACATATAAGTATGTTAAACCTTTAATTAACTGTTTGATGTATTTTGGCGTTGATGGAATTAACTACAACTGGGAGGATGCGTCTTGGAAGAATGCTGATATTACAGCTTTCCATAAGGCTTTGTATAAAGAAGCAGAACGCATTGGCTTTGATAGTTTCCA
This sequence comes from Prevotella sp., assembly GCA_022783515.1. Taxonomy (GTDB): domain Bacteria; phylum Bacteroidota; class Bacteroidia; order Bacteroidales; family Bacteroidaceae; genus Prevotella. The sequence continues at coordinate 456 of JALEWR010000133.1, read as the reverse complement.
TGCAGTTATTTATACAAGCAATTCAACGTTAACTGATGATAATAGCAATGCTTTGTTTGGTAATAGCTCTGGTCGTACATTCCATTTGATGTTGAATTATTCAGGTAACGATTTTGCCCCAACTTTTGCAAGTAGTGTGGATGCAGCAGAAAGAGCCATGAATACAACAGAAGGCCTTTACGGTGGTGTATGGATGGTGACGATGAATCGAAGCTGGGGTCGTCTTCTTGGTGAACCAAATTGGTGGGGTCAGATTACACCTAATGAAAAGAATAAAAAAATGGGTGTTTGCCTTTGGGGTGAGCATGGAGAAAGTCGTTTTTGGAGTTATAACTCAGGGTCAGATGCTTTGAATGCTCAATCTAATTATCAACGTTTGTTGGAAAGAGGATTTAGTGGCGGTAATAGAAACCCCGTTCAACGTCCTCCTCTGGTAACAAGAGGTATAGAGTGGGA
>JALEWR010000119.1 GCA_022783515.1 Prevotella sp. | reverse complement strand
GTATAATGGAAGAAGCAAAATAAAAAAGTATCGGACATTTTCCAATACACTAAGAGATATCTAAAAAGGAGAATTTCATTACTTTGAAATTCTCCTTTTTTATAATACGTTTATTGTCTGATTCACTATCAACTATTAATCTTTTCAAGCATCTCACCAACACTAACAAGAGATTGCTCACCAGTAATCATATTCTTCAGAGTTACTTTACCCTCTGCCATTTCGCTTTCACCCGCCAATACCACAAATGCGATATTTTTGGCATTAGCATAAGCCATTTGCTTCTTCATCTTGGCACTATCAGGGTATAATTCAGCCGAATAGCCTGCCTCTCTTACCTTATTTATAAGAGGCAAACAATACTCCACTTCCTTCTCACCAAAGTTAATAAAGAGTACAGCAGTTGAATCGACAGCTTCCTGTGGATATAAGTCTAAAGTATTGAGAACATCGTAAATACGATCAGCTCCAAAGCTAATACCTACCCCACTCAATCCCGGCATACCAAAAATTCCCGTCAGATTGTCGTAGCGACCGCCACCAGTGATACTACCCATCGGGGTATCGAGGGCTTTTACTTCAAAAATGGCACCTGTATAATAATTGAGACCGCGAGCCAAAGTCAAATCCAATTCAATTTCGTTACTCAATCCCACCAAGTTCAATTTCTCAATAATATACCTAGTCTCTTCTACACCTTTCAAGCCTGTTTCAGAAGTTGCAATGACTTCTGCAATAGTATTCAACTTGTCGGCATTTGTTCCCGACAGCGAAAGAATTGGCTGCAAATTTTCGATAGCCTCATCAGATATACCATTAGCTTTCAGTTCATTATTAACAGCCTCTAAGCCAATCTTCTCTAACTTATCAATAGCCACCGTGATATCTATCATCTTATCAGGAAAACCAATATACTCGGCAATACCTGCCAAAATTTTACGGTTATTGATTTTTATCTGCACACGAATACCAAACTTAGTAAAGACCTTGTCAACAATCTGCATTAACTCTACTTCGTTGAGCAAAGAATCAGAGCCAACAATATCGGCATCACATTGATAAAACTCTCTATAACGTCCTCTCTGTGGACGATCTGCTCGCCATACGGGTTGTATCTGATAACGTTTAAAAGGCATTTGCAGCTCGTCGCGATGCATCACAACATAACGTGCAAAAGGTACTGTCAAATCATAACGCAGTCCTTTCTCAGAAATCTTAGTTGCCAAACGCAGCGAACTATCATTTTCCACTTCTTCTTTCGACACCTTACTCATGAAGTCGCCAGAGTTAAGTACCTTAAAAAGCAGTTTATCGCCTTCTTCGCCATACTTGCCCATCAAGGTTTGCAAGGTTTCCATCGCAGGTGTTTCAATCTGCTGAAAACCATAGAGGGCATATACTTCTTTAATCGTATTAAAAATATAATTTCTTTTCGCCATTTCTACAGGCGAAAAATCTCTCGTTCCTTTGGGAATAGATGGTTTATTCATAAAAAATAATACATGCTGAAATGGCTGAAGGCAAAACTAAACACTTGTTTCTGCCGGCAGCCATTCCACTATAAATAAAAAATGCTTTAACGAATAATGGTTTGTGCCCTATCTGGACCTATTGAAATAATTTTGATGGGTACTTGTAGATGCCGTTCCAAGAAGTCGACATAAGCCTTGAATGCAGTGGGAAATTCACTCTCCGATGTCATTTTTGTCATATCTGTCTTCCAGCCTGGTAACTCTTCATATATGGGTTCGATTCCTTCTTCAATGCTATAGGGAAAATCTGTTGTCTTTTCACCATTTATGTTATATGCCACACAGGCTTTAATGGTTTCAAAACTATCCAACACATCGCTCTTCATCATAATCAGTTGAGTAACCCCATTGATCATAATAGAATACTTCAGAGCAACAAGATCAATCCATCCGCAACGTCTCTCACGCCCTGTCACAGCTCCATACTCATGTCCTAAATCTCTCAGTTTCTTACCAGTTTCATCAAATAGCTCAGAGGGGAAAGGACCGGAACCGACACGAGTGCAATAGGCCTTTATGATACCATAGACCTCGCCAATCTTGTTTGGACCAATTCCTAAGCCTGTACATGCACCTGCACTGATGGTATTGGAAGAAGTAACAAATGGATAGCTACCAAAATCCACATCCAACATTGTGCCTTGAGCTCCTTCGCAAAGTATGCTTTTATTCTCTTTCAACAAAGAATTAACCACATGCTCGCTATCAACCAAATTAAACTGACGGATATATTCAACACCTTCCATCCACACTTTCTCTGTTTCAGTCAGATCGTAATCCACATAGTTCAATCTCTTCAATATCGCTTCGTGTGCTGCTTTGTGTGCTGCATACTTTTCTTCAAAATTATGGAAGATATCGCCTACTCTCAAACCATTACGCGAAATCTTATCGGTATAAGTAGGACCAATGCCTTTACCGGTAGTACCCACCTTACTATTGCCTTTCGCCTGTTCATAAGCAGCATCCAAAAGGCGATGAGTAGGCATAATGAGGTGAGCTTTTTTTGAAATATACAAACGTTGTTTCAAATCGTGCCCACTCTTTTCCAAGTCTTTAGCCTCGAGCATAAACAAGTCAGGAGCCAGCACCACGCCATTACCAATAATGTTTACCTTACCTCCTTGAAAAATACCAGAAGGAATACTGCGAAGAACATATTTCTGACCTTCAAATTCCAGTGTGTGTCCGGCATTAGGCCCTCCTTGAAAACGAGCAATAACATCGTACTGAGGTGTTAAGACATCAACCACTTTTCCTTTACCTTCATCGCCCCACTGCAAACCGAGTAAGACATCTACTTTACCTAAGCTCATAATTATTATAGTTCAAGTTTTTCAGCTGATTAGCCGAATTGTTTATTCTTATTCAAGTAATATCCACTTCCAACAAAGCCCACTATACTTTTCTCAGAAGCAACTTTACAAAGTTACAACATTATGTTGACATATAATTGATATTCACAATGAAATATACTCAAAAAATATAGTGCTTCGTATCAAGAAATATGTACATCCAAATTCTGAGATTTTAAATAGTTTTCAACCAACTGTCGATACTCATCGCCTAAATCGGCAAACTTCTGCAAACTACTTCCTGCGGCATGTCTTACAGCAATATGTTCAGAAGACAATGCCACACTTACCTGATCCAGATATTCATTGATACCTCGCTCATTGGGTTCTTGGCCTTTCATAAACAATCGAGCAATCAACTGAAAAGCACAGACCTGCAAAGAGGGCGAATGGCTCGCCATCCATTTATAAGCCAAGACTGGTGCCTGTTCCATATATTGATAAAGATTAAAAGCCAACATCTCTGCCATTTCTTGCGAGATAGTACCTTCCATCCATACATCAATCAAATCATTATCCATCCGCTCGGCTGGCATAATCAGCGTTGCCAAGATTTTACACTCGCGTATATCTTCTTTCCAAAGTTCAATAGCAAGCTCATAGTCTTTACCATATTCCTTTGCCATTGTCTTCAACTCATAAAAGGGAATACCCCAATTTATCTTATATTCCAAGCCTTTGTTTCTCATAGATTGAGAAATCATGCCGTCCATTCTCAATCTGAACGACTGCTTGATTTTCTTTAGTTGTTCGTGAACAATTTCATTCATGGTTTATATCTTTTTAAGTAAGGAGATTTACATCCACCACCTTCATTTTTAACTAATCAAGAAGCCATACTCACGAGAGTATCTCAACATCTGCTCATCATATGCCTCTGTATAATCCACTATCACATCTTTCAATGTTCCATCTTCATGCCACTCTGCCACCAATTTAGGGTTGATAAAGCCTTTATAAGGCGACAAGTTGAGTTGTTTAAAACGCTCAAGTATTTCTTGATGCACATCCGCATCTACCTTCACTGCATATTTTTCAACCAATATGCGAGCTGCCTCAAAGTCGCCTTCACTCTTTATACGCTGTATCTCAGCCAAAAGTCGGGCAAACAAGCCACGAAGCGTCATATAATCGTTTACCCTAACAAAGAGCTTTCCATCTTGTTGAACAAGCTCCACCGCTCCATCGCCTTGCTCCAAAACCCAATGAGCAATAAGCGAACGGTTACGCATGTGGGCTTCTTCTATATTTTTTCCCGGTTCTATTCTGGTAAGCTGTGTCAACAAACCATTCATTAAATAAGAATAGTATTGTGACTGATAAGCTTTCTTATTGTCTAACAAGCCCAATTCTATCATTTTCTCATCAGCCAAGTAATACAAGGCAAACAAATCGGCCCGTGCTTCCTCTATCGTACTAGAATAAGATTTCAGAGCATCAGGACTCACTCCTGGCAGCAACTGACCGCTACCGTGTCCTAAACATTCATGCAAATCAGTGTGCAAATCATCACACGCATCGCCAAACTCTGCCAACAATGCCAGCGTAGGTTCATCAATAACAAATTCTTCCTTAAATCCATTGTTGGCTGCCGCTTTATTGTAAGCATCAATCAAATTGCCTATTGTTACACTCTTCGAACCATGTTCTGCTCTTATCCAATCTGCATTAGGTAAATTAATACCAATGGCAGTAGAAGGATATTCGTCACCACCCAACATGGCAGCATTCACAACATTAGCCGTAACGCCTTTTACCACTTGCTTCTTGAATCGCTTATCTACAGGCGAATGGTCTTCAAACCATTGTGCATGTTCACTGATAGTCTGCGTTCGCTTAGTGGCTTGCAGGTCTTTATACTCCACAATACCTTCCCAAGATGCTTTAAGTCCCAACGGATCACCATATACTTCAATAAAGCCATTGACAAAGTCTACCTGCCCTTCCTGCTCTTTCAACCATTCAATAGAGTATTCATCAAAGACTCTCAAATCGCCTGTTCGGTAATAAGTTATCAACAAATCAATAATGGAAACTTGCTTATCGTTCTCGGCCACTGTTTGGGCTTTTTCCAACCAAGATATAATAGGACGTATGGCTTCACCATACTTACCATCCGCATGCCACACCTCTTCTACTAAACCATTCTCAGTAGACACCAGTTTGGAATTTAACCCCCAAGATGGCGAGCGGCTTCCCGACTGTTGCTTCTTTTCATCGTAATAAGCTTCTGCTTCTGCCTCCGTCACTCCTTCATAATAATTACATGCAGATGTCAAAACGAGATCTTCCCCATCCACACTATTTACACGCTTTGGCAGCACATCAGGCCGAAAAATAATAGGTGTCAACTCAGCTAACAACATCTCGACACTGTCATATCCCCACCACGTTTTTGCATCAGCTAACACTTGCCGAACAGCTCTTTCCCAAAAGTCGACAGAAAACTCCGGCTGCATCTTCTCGCAACCATAATGATGATAAATACCATTAGAAAACCATACACGTTTGAGATAAACCTTCAAAGCTTTCAGGTCTTTCTTATCGCTCTCGTCTTGCAACGTATAACGAGTATATATTTCTTCCAGCACACGTCGTATAACGAGATTATAACGACCAAACTGATCGGTTACGATATCACGCCCTGCTAATGTTGCCTGCGAAAGATAATAAATATACTCTTTTTGGCGAAGGCTCAAGTTTTCCCAACCAGGCAACTGGTATCTCAACAGCTGAATATCGGCAAACTGCTCATCAACATATCTAAAAGTTTCCGTCTTGCTCATATCCTTAAGAAAATATGGGTAAAGCGTCTTTCAACCTCTCTACCCATATAATATTCATTGTTATTAATATTGTATATGCTTTTGCTTATACTCTCGTGGAGTAAGAGTATTCATGCGTTCAAAAGCCGTGTAAAACGACTGCCGATTGGCAAATCCCACCATAATAGCAATATCTTCTACATTAAGATCCTGGTAACGAGGGTCTTTCAGCATCTTCATTGCTTCTTCTATACGATACTTATTTACAAATGTCGTATAATTAGCATGGAAACGAGTATTGATAACGGTAGAGATATACCGAGTATTCGTTCCCAAATCTATAGCGAGTTGCTTAGCAGAATAAGTCTTATCCTTGTATTTCTTATTAACTACAATCTCTTGGAATATTTTTTCTTCCAAAACATCCATTACCTTGGGGTTAACAATACTTTTAAATGATGTTATCCTTTTTTTCTTTTCTAATTCTTTCATTTGCAATTGTTTATCCGTTGCAAATATACCAAACTTTTTATGTAGTAGTGTATAAATCGGACATTATTTTCGCTATTAAAGTCTTAAATATATATAACAACAATCCAATATCACGACTATACAAGTGTTATTCAACCTTTTTCTTCGCATACCCAATGATGCTGTCCAAGTTGATATTCTATACATTACACGGTTCAGTAGAAAGTTCTTTCTTTTCAGAAATGTAAAGCTATACGCATTCTCAACTAATTCTCTACTGCCCCATATTGGGTTACAATGCAGCTGTTGTAGAACGATGCCCGATAGCTATGCGTATTTTGTAAGTACCCTTCTTTGATTTGGTATACTTTAAAAGTGCGAGTTTAATTGTTGCCATATACTTGCTATTTTAAAAAAACGAATAAAAAATATTCGCTCCATCGTCCAAATTTGGACGTATTCGGAGTTTTTTTTATTGCCTAATAGCATCTAACGGTGGGGAGTAAAAAAAAGGAAAGTCCCTAAATATCTGTTATTTAAGCACTTTCCCTTAAGTGATTCCGTTGGGGTTCGAACCCAAGACCCACAGCTTAGAAGGCTGTTGCTCTAATCCAACTGAGCTACGGAACCCTCATGGCGGAATATTCTCCAAACATGAATAATCTTTTATTTTACCTTATTATGAAAGTATCTAATAAAAAATTAGAAACACATTGCGTATTTCGACTGCAAAAGTATAAAAAAAACGTCTTAACCCCAAATTTTTAGAGAAAAACTTGCAAATTATTATTGCACACAAGCCCCGGCAGAGTCAACCAGCAAGTGCAAAATTATAAAACGTGTTTGAAGAACTCGTACTTTGGTGTGGAAAAGTTTAATTTTTCAACACCAAAACAGGAGTTTTACAATTATCTCATCTAAATTTGCACTTACTATTGGAATCTACCCAACTCCAGATTTCAAGATACAAGTCAGATTGTTGTTTGTGAGTAAACTAAATAATAAAACGATAGATATATTCAATTCTATCTTGATAACCCAATAATATGTATATTAAAAAATCAAAGATTGAACATGTAATACAGTTTGTTGTAGATGATAATAATTTGTATTACAGAGATGCTGACCATTGTTTTTTTGTAAATAACGAGAAAATAATGGACAATGCCGATGATATTAAGCTTATAAACCATTCATACATCTCTTTCTTCAATAGGGATTATACAAAAACCATTATATACAATCTCAATACATTACAATTGAAAGAGATTTCCAAAAACATAAGCATTACCGACAATCGCATTGCGGAGAATGAATTTTTGTCTTATAAATTTTCAGACGATTATATGTCTTTCCAATTTGTTACATATAATATACTTGAAGATAAAGTATGTACAGAAACCAATCTTTTCAATACTTATTTCTCTTTTTATTTTGATAAAAAAATCATTTCCGAGGATAATAAT
>JALEWR010000109.1 GCA_022783515.1 Prevotella sp. | reverse complement strand
GACGAGCAGTTTTATCCCTATATTCGTCCGCAAGAGAGTGGCAACAAGACCGACATACGCTGGTGGCAACAAACCAACAGCCAAGGGTTCGGTATCAACATCACCTCCGACAATCTCTTCTCGGCTGCCGCTCTGCACTATAGCATCGACCAACTGGACGAAGGCGAGAAGAAAAAACAACGCCATTCGCCACAGGTAGAGAAGTCGAAATTTACCGAAATGACCATCGACCTGATGCAAGCCGGTGTGGGAGGCGTAGACAGTTGGAGCAAGAAAGGATTGCCTCTACCACCTTACAGAATACTCTATAAGGACATGAAATTTACCTTCCGCATGGTACCTGTAAAAGAATAAATCCGCTCTCCCGATTATTGACAGTTCAATTCTTATTTCAATGGAATTTTCCAAGACCTTTCCTTCGCTGATGAAGGATAAGAAAGTGATGTACATTCATGGTTTCGGTTCATCGGCTCAGTCGGGTACGGTGTCGCTCCTGCGTGGCTTGATGCCCAACGCTGAGGTGTTGGCCTACGACCTTCCCTTGCATCCTGCCGAGGCCATGCAGCTTTTGCGTGAGCGGTGTGCCGAGCAACAACCCCACTTAATCATCGGTACGTCGATGGGAGGCATGTATGCCGAGATGCTAAAAGGCTATGACCGCATCCTGGTGAACCCGGCCTTTGAGATGGGCGACACCATGGCAAAGCACGGAATGATGGGTAAACAGCAGTTTCAGAATCCACGAGAAGACGGCATACAGGAGTTTATTGTAACAAAAGCGTTGGTCAACGAGTATAAGGAGATAACCACCCACCTGTTTCAAGATATTACACCCGAGGAGCAAGGGCGTGTGGTGGGACTCTTTGGAGATGCCGACCCGGTGGTGCATACCTACGACCTCTTTCACCAACATTATACCACCGGCATTCGTTTTCATGGCGAACACCGCGTAACCGACAGTGTGGCTCTGCACTATCTGATACCTGTGATACGCTGGATAGACGACCGGCAGGAGGGTCGGGAGCGACCTGTCGTCTATATAGATGCCAACACCTTAATGGATAGTTATGGCAAACCGAAGTCGAGCTTGCACAAGGCTTACGAACTATTGATTGAACATTACGACGTTTTTATCGTGGCTCCTGCTCCCACCGGTAATGTGGCTTCCATCGTCGACATGCACGCCTGGGTGGAAGAATACCTCAATGTGCCGGCCTATAACCGCGTGGTCTATGCCAATAACAAGAAGTTGCTCTATGGCGATTTCCTCATCAGTGCCACCGAAGAACCCCATTTTTTAGGCACAACCTTGGTCTTTGGCAGCAACGAATTGAAGACTTGGGAGGAGATGATAGTGTATTTTGAGAGGATAGTGTAAGAAAGAGGGAATGATAAAGGCTTATAAACCATATATGTTTGATATGTTTGATATGGTTTATAAGCCTTATGTGTCGCAGGAAAAGCTTTTCTCTACTTGAGAGGCGTGGAAAGAATCCTCTTGTCGGAGATGCTTAATATTCCGTCTTTTCCTCACTCTCCTCCCACATTTGGAAAGCTTTGCGTGCTTCTTCGGGTAGGAGAATTTGCATTTTCTTGTTTCTATCTTCGTTTTTCAGCACGATTTCCCGGTAGATAAAATCGTCATCAAAACCAATGCGGGCCGCATCCTTGCGGTCGTTGGCATAATAAATGGTGTCGAGGTGAGCCCAATATATGGCTCCCAGACACATGGGACAAGGCTCGCACGAGGTATAAATGTCGCAACCTGAAAGGTCGAACGTACCTAATTTCTTGGTGGCACGCCTGATAGCGTTTACCTCCGCATGTGCTGTGGGGTCGTGATCGATGGTTACACTATTAGATGCCTCAGCAATAATCTCTCCATCCTTGGCAATGACAGCCCCAAAGGGGCCACCACCTGTCTTTACACTTTCTTCGCTTAGAGCAATGGCTCTACGCATCAATTCTTCTTTGTTCATTAATTATTATATTTAGTCTTTTTGTATCATCCTGACATATTCGTCATAATCGAGATATCTGCCCCCCATTGAACGCAGGTGAGGAGTCTCAAACTGACAGTCGATGAGCAATCCGCCGTGCTTCTCCAAAAACCGTGCCAGATGGATGAGAGCCAACTTACTGGCGTTGGGAACGAGCGAAAACATACTCTCGCCAAAGAAACATCGTCCGATGGTTACACCATAAAGACCGCCCACGAGCTGTTCGCCATCCCACACTTCCACACTGGCGGCAAAGCCTTGCTCGTGCAATTGGGTGTAAGCCTCAATCATCTCTTCCCCCAACCAGGCCCCTTCTTCCTTGATGCGAAGCTCACTGCAATGGGCAATCACAGCGTCGAAATCTTCGTTAATGCTTATTCGGTACTGCCCTTTGTTGAGAAGTGTCCGCATCGAATGCGAGATATGTACCTCCGAGGGAAAGAGAACAAACCGCTGCATAGGACAATACCAATGAGGCTCGGGGCTATGCCTGAACGAGAACCACGGAAAGATGCCATGACTATAAGCCAGTAAAAGGCGGTCGACCGATAAGTCGCCACCCACAGCAAAGAGTCCGTCGGGGTCGCCAAGACGTGGGTCGGGAAAGCTAAGCGTGTTATCTAATTGGAAAACCATCAGTGAGTTTTTGAGTTCTTTGCTTGTTCACATCAAGGGACAAATATAGACAAAAACCACCAAATAAAGGCTTTTTGCCGCATTCTCGTAAGTTTTTTTATAAAAAATGAGGGTGAAGTGATGGGTAAGTGGCAAGCTAATGTGTTATAGTATCAAAACCTAAACGGAAAAATGACTGAAGAAATGAAATACATGGCTATTCGCTATTTCGAGGGAACCATCACCCCGGAAGAAACAAAAGACTTGTCGGAATGGATTGATTCTGACGAGAATCATTTGCGTGTCTTTAGGGTATGGGAAAAAGAATGGAGCGAAAGCCACACCATGAGCGATGCAGCCAACAAGGCATTCCAACGCTTTACACAACAAACAGACCGGACAACGGCTCAACCACACACAATCATTAAAAAGTGGAAAAGCGTGGCAGCGGCAGCAGCAGTGGTGCTATTGATGGCAGGCAGCGGCTTGGCAGTATGGCAATGGACACAATCGCAACCCACCACCTACTACACCTGCAAGGTGCCTTATGGCAGCAAGAGCTGCATCGAGTTGCCCGATGGCACAGTGGTATGGCTCAATGCAGGTTCAACCCTGCGTTATTCCAACAAGTTTAACGAAAAGAACAGAGAGGTGGAACTCGATGGTGAAGGCTATTTCGACGTAACAAAGCAAAACGGCAAGACCTTTGTGGTAAAGACAGC
>JALEWR010000098.1 GCA_022783515.1 Prevotella sp. | reverse complement strand
CTCGGGTGTTACAGGCGTTGTAGTGCTTTTTCCATCAATTGTTACAAGTTTACCTCCTTGTGCCATCTGTGGAGTATTACCCTTGAAATTTATCAAATTACCTAAAACCACAACTTTCTGCCCTACCTTCAACTGTTCAGTAGAAGTGAACTTCGCACCATCCAAATACATTCCACGAAAGACACTGAACTGGGCACTTGTTGTCTTTCCATCTTCAGAAATAGAATAGGTTGCGTTACCATATGTAGCATTCACTTCCTTGACTGCAGACACCACACCTGTTACATACACATTCTTAATGGTATCTTTATCGGTAAGTGCTGCAGCACGAGCGTGAGCAGCAAAAGCATTATAAGGATTAGTAACTGTACCATCACCCTTGGCCTCGCCTGCAGGTGTTTCAGGAGCAGGAGGAGTTACTACTTCTACCTTTCCTTCTTTTACAACGAGGTTCTTAACCTCCCATGTTGCCGACTTAGCGTCGCAAGCATAGTGAAGAGCAACAACCACTTTGCTCTTACCAACATATGCAGCAGGAATGTTGTTTGACCATGTTGTCCATGTTGTCCAATCACTTCCTTCTACCAATGTACCTGTGATATCTTCCCATTGTGTGGTAACAGGGTCGCCAGTATAAGCTGATGTGATAAGCACTCTATTAACAGTGCCATCACCCTTGTAACGATAAATGTACTCAAATTGCATAGAAGCTTCTTTCGCCTCTGTCAAATCGAACTCGGGACTTACCAAATAACTCTCTGAAGGAGTTGTTGTCTTAGTAGCATTATCATAACCTGTTGCAACAGCATACTTGGTTTGATACATCTTCCATTCTGTACCCTTAACATTTTTTACTGTAAACTTTCCGAGTCCATCGCCTTGAAAGGCCTCTGAAAGATAGGTTCCAGTAGCTGTTCCTTCGCCGCTACCTGTGGCAGTGTTAGGGTTCATATAGGGTTCTGGAACATCCTCACAACTTGTAAAGACACTTGCTGTCATTGCGAGAGCAAGCATTGAATAGATAATTTTTCTCATTTTATTTTAAAGTATTGATTGCTTATTGAACATAGTGGATATCACTTTCTTGGCGAATAAGTATCTGCCATGTATTGCGATAACGAGTAAAGATACCGGTCAAGTTAACTGTAGAAACAGGCATGACACTAGCGGCAAAGTCGGCATAGGTGCTTGTACGCACCACAATCTGTGTATTTTTAAAACCTTCCAACTCACGATTAACGCTGTTAGCCGGATCTTTCAGAGCTGCAGGGGCAAATGTTGCAGTGCCATCAGCGCCTTTCAACTTTACGTTTTTGATGGTCATCAGCTTACCACTATTCATCTTCAAATAGTTTTGATCAGCCATCCTGCTTACATCAAACTCGTCTACAAACACCTTAGAGGCATCGGGCGTACCGATGAGTTTAAAATGATCGTTCCATAGGGTACGACTCATACGACTCACATAAGTCACTTGATTCTTGTTGGTATAAAGCGAACCGATTTGTGCCTGCTGACCATAGCCACCGATATACAAGCCTTTCAAGTTGACCAGGATTTCTTGTCCCACGGGCAAATATCCATAAAGTCCGCCTTGTGAGATGGCTATTAAGATACAACCTGTGCCATCATCCACCGACACCATATTATATAGATTACCTCCGATGTCATTTCCAGTTACCACAGCCTTTATCTGCACATCATCTGTAATTTGTGCATAAGTATTTGTTGTAGCAGTGATTTCAGCATCATACTTCTCCTTCAAATCGCTAATCCTCATCACGTTTGTCTCTGTGAGTTGAGCATTACCATAGGCATTTACCATATCGGGAGCATCCCAATCGCCATCCATACAAGCAGTGAGGGCAACAGCGGCTAAGGCTAAAAATAAATATTTTATCTGTTTCATCTTCGTTTCTTATTAAAATTTATACGCAACATTCAACATACCATTGATGCCATAAGCATAGTAGAGTTTGGGGTTGCGTGAGAACTTGTAAGCTCTTGAATTGCCCGATGAGGTATAGTCGGAACGACTTTGCTCATAACCGCCTGTAACAATATTGGTATTGTTGAGGATATTGGTCAAAGACAGGTTGATAGAGAGCGAACCTTTCTTCAAGTAGATATTCTTTCCGATAGACGCATCAAGCATAAATCCACCGTTACCTTTATCTTGTGGAGATACGATATATCGACCTGTCTCATCTATATCACCTTTTTTCTCCAACACACCCTTGTAACGGTAGTAAGGAGAATAGCTCAAATAAATCCTATCGTAGTAGTTACCATTGAGGTCAACGAACCAACCACCTTGATGATAGCTAAGACCGAGACTCAAAGCAGTTAAAGGAGTACCCGACTCACGCATACCATTGTTCAAGAGCAAGTCGTCATGATAGGTACCTTCTGTCGAGTTAAGGTAACGCACTTGAGCATTGTTAATATTCTGTGCTTCGCTCACTGTTCCCAAAACCTTGATATCGAAGGCCGATGTAACCTTAAATCTCAAGGCTGCTTCTACACCGTAGAACTCTTTCTTGATATCTGTCAACGAAACGTATGAGAAGGAATTGATATCGTCGAAATAGAAGTTTTGCCACTCGGTGACGTTCTCCAAACGGCTGTAATAAGCATTCACATTGGCGTGCAACCATGAATTGTTGAACTGATAGCCCAATTCTGAGCTGAACACACGTTCATTCTTCAAGTTAGTAGCAAAGTCGTTGTTAATTTCAGGAGCTGAGAATGCCACCGATGCCATTGGTGCATTCCATTGATAACCTACACCCAATGCCAAGGTATGTCCACGACCGGGAGTAAAGGTAAGTCCGAGTTTAGCACCTCCATCCAGGAAGCGGGCCACACCACTCTTACCAAAAGAGTTGTTTGCCGCCAAGCCATTACGCATCTTACCATCGCGTTGCATACTTGTGCCACCAATCTTTCCGGCCATCATCACATGCCAACGACCCATCTTACGCTCATAATTGGTCCAAAAATAACCTTTGTTCATCAGCACGCGATAGTCGTAACCAAAGACATCGCCTTCCTTAACCACTGCGTTAGGATTGTTCAAATCGTATTGCAAAGCATCCGAACCTGGTGCATAAGTTCCTAAAGCATAGTTGTTGATGTTGTGATAAGAAGTTGCTCCGAGCAAGTCTTTCATTGTTTGATAATGGCGTCCGTTGTTGCTAGCCAAAGCAAAGCCCAAGTTCCATGTACTCTTCTTGTCCAACGCCATCTTCAATGCCGAAGAAAGAGTAAGGTTCAACGCGTCGTTGCGTTTTGCTTGAATAAAGTACATAGCATCTGCTCCTTGAGCGGCAGCCATACGGTTAGCATAGTAAAGACGGTCCCAGTTGAGCTGTCTATTGGCTTTTGAGGCGGTGAGATAATTATACGCTCCATTCCAATCTGCCAGTGACTGCTCGGTACGAGCCATCGCATTGGTATTGTCCCATACATCATAAAAACTGCTGGGCAACACCTTATAATAATCAGGGTGTGGATTATCCGTATTATTATAGTTCAACTTTGTGCTGCTATACATGCTGTATCTTCCGGCCAAGGTTGTAACCAATTTCATATCCTGATTAATCTTCCAGTCCCATGTAAAGAGTGCTGAAGGAGCGAAATCGTTGATGACACGAGAATTTCTCTTCTTGCCATTCTGATACCCCCAATATGGGTTATACTGGTTATCGTTAGCCAACCAATACATTTCTTTTGTGCTGGCACCTTGAGACGAACGTTCAGTGGGGTTACCCCATGTGCTGAATGTGAGCGAATGAGCATTATTGTCGCCTAACACCTTCTGTACACCCAAGAAATAAGACAAGGCATTGTAGAATGTACCTTCAGCATAGCCTTCACCTGCCCAGCGATAAGTTACATTGCCCGAAAAAGCCCAACCTTTCTTATTCAACCCACTATTATAGGTGTACATACCACGAAGGGTATAGTTGCGGTTGGTTCCGGTCAATGTCAGACGCTGTCCTGTAGGCATCTCTGCAGGACGGAAGTTGTAATTGTTTGAACCACCCATGCCTGCCATCGAAAAGGCATTAGCCTCGAAGGGCAATGCAAAATCGGCATTACGCGTTTGTTGGTTCAATCCGCCCACAATAGAATAACGAAATTGTCCGGTTTCCATGTCGTTAAGCGGAGCACCATTCACATAAATCTCGTTGTACTTTTGGTTGAATGCACGATAGCGGAAACGAACGGGAGAAAACAAATATCCAACCTGAGAAGAATAGAGATTGCTTCCTGAATTGATAATTGTAACATTCTGACTCATGTTATCATTTTCACCCAGCTGAGCTTCCGTGAACGTGAATGCAGACTCATTGGCATTTACAGGTTGCTGCGTCTGTTGGTCATTCGTGTTTTGAGCAATTGCCAAAGGCGAATAACATGCAGCCAGCAACGCAAGTCTTAGCTTTGTTTGCATATGTACTTGTTCTAAAATTAATTAACTAAACGTTGCAAAGATAACGATTTATATTTTGAAACAAACAACCTTTTTATTTAAATTTATAGTATCAAAGATGAATTATTCAGATTTAATTACGATATTTGCAGGGGTTAATTCAGACTATAACGGATGTTAACGAGAGTTCTCAAAAGTGGAAAGGTGCTGACAGACTATAGCCGGCACGTCACATTTGCCACTCCATTCTGCCAGCAAAGCAGATTTGCTCTCGGCTAATGTCCTTAAGTCTAACGACTCAAAGTCCACAAGAAGACAAACAAGAACATTCAATATGAGAAAACAACTATTTGCACTGGCTCTTGCCATTCTTACCTATTGTACGGCATTTGCCGAAAAGAAGTTTTCGGTTTATGCTGTAGGCTTCTACAATTTGGAAAACCTTTTCGACACCCAACACGATGAAGGTAAACGCGACTACGATTTTCTGCCTACGGGTTCGTATCGTTGGGATGAGATGAAATACAGTAACAAACTCAACAATATGGCTCGCGTGCTATCTGAAATGGGTACCGACGTTCTGCCCGGAGTAGGTTGTGCTTTCATCGGTGTGTGCGAAGTGGAAAACGCTAAGGCTCTCGACGACCTCACTGCTCAACCCGCTTTGGCTTCCCGTGGATTTAAATATGTACATATAGAAGGACAAGACCGACGTGGTATCGACCCCGCCCTACTCTACAATCCTTCGCTTTTCACCGTTCACAACGCCAAGCTCGTGCCTTATGTACAAAGCCTGGAGAAGGACAGTGCTTATTTCACTCGTGGTTTTCTCACCGTTAGCGGCGAGTTAGGTGGCGACCCCGTGAGTGTCATCGTTTGCCACTTACCGAGTCGTGCCAGTGGCTCGTTCTACCGCGAGCAAGGTGCCGACCAGATAAAAGTAATCAAAGACTCTTTATTAAAAGAAAACCCTGCTCGCAAAGTCTTTGTCATGGGAGACATGAACGACGACCCCACCAACCGCAGCATGACCACCAGTCTGTCGGCAAAAGCCGACACCAAAGACGTTAGCGAAGGCGATATGTTCAATCCATGGTACAACCTTTTGGCGAAAGAAGGCATCGGAACGTTGATGTATCAGGGTTCGTGGAATCTCTTCGACCAAATTTTGCTCTCGCCCAACCTCCTCAATCAGGATGGCAAAAAAGATTATTCAACCCTCAAGTTTTGGAAAAACCAGATATTCAAACGCGACTATCTCTTCCAAACTGAAGGCAAATATAAAGGTTCGCCCAAACGTACCACCGCAGGAGGCATATGGCTCAACGGCTATTCCGACCACTTACCCGTTGTGGTTTATTTGGTAAAAGAACAACAATAATTTTTTATTAATAAGGTGAAAGAGAGATGGAAGAACGGCAAAACATGCCTCTCCCATCGATTTTTCACCTTTTTTATCAAAAGTAGAGTTGAACGATAGAGAATGACAGCAATTGCTACCGAATACCATCCTTTTACTCCATTTCTGCCCGCCAACAGCCAAATACTAATGTTGGGCAGTTTCCCGCCAGCGGAATAGCGATGGAGCATGCACTTCTATTATCCCAATTTCACCAACGATATGTGGCGTATCTTTGG
>JALEWR010000067.1 GCA_022783515.1 Prevotella sp. | reverse complement strand
GGCATCTTTTGTAACTTCAACTTCACAGGCATGGTGCAGTATCGGCCTTGAAAGTATTCGTTCATCATCGTGGTGTGGATAATGTCGTCCATGTGGTGACCAAAAGCCAATTTGTTACAGCCTAACTCTTGTGCCAAGGAAAAGATTTTCTTTCTCCTATTCCACGAACACAAAAAACAAGGAGCTTTCCTTTTATCGGTTTCAGTATTAAAAGAGGTGGTAAGGATGTGGAGTTTGACGCCCCATTGCTGAGCAAAATTTTCTAAGTACTGGCTGTCTGATTCGTAGCTGATGTTCTCCATCCTGACATGCACAGCTTCTACCTTAAAACGAGGCTTGAATATTTGCATACGACGTGCTAATAATTCCAATAAGCAAAGCGAATCCTTGCCGCCCGAAAGGGCGACAAGGATATAGTCATCGTCTTCTATGAGACAATAGTCGGTCAATGCTTTCTGGAAGCGTTTTATGATGCGATTTTCTAATAATTGGTTCTCTGAAATTAGTTTCATTTATTATTGTGTAATTAAATGGAGCCTTCCATCTCTTGTTTGTTCATTATTACAGCTAAACTTCTTTTTTTTCAGTTTGTTGCAACTGTTGATGCATATGGAGGGCGGCTTTGCGTCCGTCGCCCATCGCCAATATAACCGTTGCTCCACCACGTACAATATCGCCACCGGCATATACTTCCGACAAGTTGGTTTGCATACCTTCGTTCACCAAGATTGTATTCTTTCGACCTAAAGCCAAGCCGCTGATGGATTGGGGAACAAGTGGGTTGGGTGAAACACCTACAGCTACGACCACTTGGTCAACCTCTAAAACCTTGGTGTTTCCAATGATGGGTTCCGGACTTCTTCGTCCGCTAGCGTCTGGTTCGCCTAGCATCATTACCTGTAGCACTACTCCTTTCACTGCTCCTTCCTCGTCTACGAGGTATTCGATGGGGTTGTGTAAGGTTAAGAAGTTGATACCTTCTTCTTTAGCATGCTTCACTTCTTCTAAGCGGGCAGGCATTTCGGCTTCCGAACGTCTGTACACTAGTGTTACGTCTGCTCCTAATCGTTTAGCCGTTCTACATGAATCCATCGCCGTATTTCCACCGCCTACAACCAATACTTTTTTACCTAGGTTGATAGGTGTATCGGTATTGGGATTGGCAGCATCCATTAAATTAACACGAGTAAGATATTCGTTAGACGACATGATGTTGATGGCATTCTCACCAGGAATACCCATAAAATTGGGCAATCCTGCCCCTGAGCCCACAAAGAATCCCTTGAAGCCTTGTGCTTTCAGTTCTTCTACCGATATGGTCTTACCTATAATACAGTCGGTTTGAAAATGAACCCCCATCTTGGTAAGGTTATCTATTTCAACATCTACAATTTTATTGGGAAGACGAAACTCAGGAATACCATATTTCAAAACGCCTCCAACTTCGTGCAGAGCTTCAAATACATATACGTCGTAGCCACGTTTCACCATATCGCCTGCAAAGCTCAAGCCTGCAGGCCCTGAACCTACAACGGCTATTTTAATACCATTGAATGGGGCAAGCTTCGGTATAGAGATATTGCCACTTTCACGTTCATAGTCGGCGGCAAAGCGTTCCAAATGTCCAATGGCAACGGCAGGTTCGTTCATCTTAAGATGAATACATCTACTTTCGCATTGTTTTTCTTGCGGACATACACGACCACAGACAGCAGGTAAGGCAGAGGTGTCTTTCAATACTTGTGCGGCGGCCAAAAATTGACCACGCTCGATATTCTTAATAAAGGCCGGAATGTTTATGTTGACAGGGCACCCCTCGATGCACGAAGGTTTGGCACAGTCTAAGCATCGTTTGGCTTCTTGCATTGCCAACTCCTTGGTTAAGCCCTTATTCACCTCTTCAGTCCTAGACCTTGCTCTGTAAACAGGATCCAATTCAGGCATTTCAACGCGAGGAATAGTAGTACGTTCCTTTGCTTTAAGAGATTCTCTTAATTCCTTACGCCAAGGCGAGTTACGATCCTTTAGCAAATCTAATGAGTCGTTGGTAGGAGATACATCCATTGGATCATAATAATGTTCTATTTGAGTGTTAGTCTCTATAGAGTCAAGGTGTTGGTTATATCGCTCCAACTCTTCGTGTTCTACCTTTTTAAAGGTCCCCATGCGTTTGAACATTTCGTCCCAATCTACCTGTGCTCCGTCAAATTCAGGGCCATCGATGCACACAAAACGAGTTTTTCCGCCAATGGTTAAGCGACATGCACCGCACATACCTGTACCATCCACCATGATGGTATTGAGCGACACATCAGTCGGAATATTATATTTTTGAGTGAGTAGACAACAAAACTTCATCATCATAGGAGGACCAATGGCAAAGGCTTTATCTATATGCTCTTGTTGAATTAGTTTTTCAACTCCTACTGTAACCACACCTTTTTCTCCGTAAGAGCCATCGTCGGTCATGATAACCACTTCGTCGGAGTATTTTCTTACTTCATTTTCAAGAATAATCAAATCTTTAGAACGACCCGCCAAAACTGATAGAACCCTATTGCCTGCTTCTTTTAAGGCTTTGATGATAGGCTGCATTGGAGCTACGCCCACACCTCCGCCGGCACATATCACAGTTCCAAAGTTCTCGATATGTGTGGGATTACCTAAAGGACCAACTAAGTCAGTAACATATTCGCCCTCCTTCAAATTACAGAGTTTTATGGAAGAAAGTCCCACTTTTTGAACCACAAGTGTGATAGTCCCCTTCTTGGTATCAGCATCTGCAATGGTGAGAGGCATACGTTCGCCTTTTTCGCCAACTCTCACAATGACAAAGTTGCCGGCTTTTCTACTTTTGGCAATGAGGGGTGCTTCAATTTCAAAGAGAAAAACTTTCTCGGAGAATTGTTCTTTTCTAATAATCTTATTCATGGTTAATCAAGTTTTGTATAGTGATTGTTTAGTGTTTCCTAAGGGCATTGAGAATAGCCTTGTATGTCTGCAGTCTTAAGACTTTTAAGACGTTCATCTTTTATTGAGTTTTCTTGGTAGGATGTTTGCCTATATTTGCATGCAGCGTGAAGATATCCGAGGATATCAACGGCATTATTTCTATATTGTAAGGGTAGGGTAGAAGATGCAACTTATTTATTCAGAATAATAAAACCTATTGCAGAAAGTTTTTATGTCTTTCTACAATAGGTTTTATCGTCTTGTTTAGAAGTTGTTATCGTCTATCATTTCAAATCCACAGTAGGGAACCAAAGCTTTTGGCACTCGGATACCGTCAGGTGTTTGGTTATTCTCTAATATGGCAGCAACAATGCGTGGCAGTGCTAAAGCCGATCCGTTAAGTGTGTGGCACAATTCAATTTTCTTGTCTTCTGCATGGCGATAGCGACATTTCAAACGGTTGGCTTGGTAGCTGCCAAAGTTAGATACCGAAGAAACTTCCAGCCATTTTTCTTGAGCAGCACTCCATACTTCAAAGTCATAGCAAATAGCTGAGGTGAAGCTCATATCACCTCCACAGAGCAAGAGGATACGATAGGGGAGTTCTAACTTTTGCAACAGTTCTTCGACATGCACCAACATTTCTTGCAGTGATGCTTGTGAGTGTTCGGGTTTGTCAATGCGTACAATCTCTACTTTGTCGAATTGGTGCAAGCGATTGAGTCCGCGTACGTCTTTTCCATAAGAACCGGCTTCGCGACGGAAACAAGCAGAATAAGCACACCGCTTGATAGGTAAATCTTTTTCGTCGAGAATAACATCGCGGAAAATATTGGTTACAGGTACTTCGGCAGTGGGGATGAGATATAAATCATCGGCTTGTACATGATACATCTGACCTTCTTTGTCGGGTAATTGACCAGTACCATATCCTGAAGCTTGATTAACAACCAATGGAGGTTGCACTTCCAAATAACCGCTTTTGCGAGCTTCTTCTAAAAAAAATGCTTCCAATGCACGCTGAAAACGTGCCATCTTACCGATATATAGCGGAAAACCTGCACCGGTTATCTTCACTCCAAGGTCAAAGTCGATGAGGTTATACTTCTTACATAAATCCCAGTGACACTGTGCGTCTTCGTGTAGGGTAGGGATAACACCACCTTCCCTTACGACAACATTGTCTGCCGCATCCTTGCCTTCAGGCACATCATCATAAGGAATGTTTGGAATAGAGCAGAGCAATGCCGTTAATTCTTGTTCAGCCTTGTCCATCTCTGCTTGGAAATCTTTGTCCTTGTTTTTGAGTTCGGCTACCTGAGCCTTGACAGCATTGGCCTCATCTGCTTTACCGTCTTTCATCAGTTGCCCTATCTGTTTAGCCAAGATGTTGGCTTCTTGCTTGTTCTTGTCAAGTTTTTGTTGTGCCTCACGTCTGCATTTGTCTATTGCCAATACGTTATTGATGGCTTCTTCGGCACCTTTAAAGTGTTTCTTCTCCAGTCCTTTTACCACACGTTCAGTTTCCTCACTGATGAGTTTTAGTGTAAGCATACGTCGTTACTTTATTGTTATGTGATTAATTTTTATGGGCAAATTTACAAATTTATTTTGGGTTCATCATGCAAATAAGACAAGATAAGTATCCCATTTGATAAAAATATATCAGATAATGTGATGAATAGCAGAACGCATGGCTTTCTTTTAAA
>JALEWR010000059.1 GCA_022783515.1 Prevotella sp. | reverse complement strand
CATTAGAAAACACCTAAATGAATGCTTTTGGACTCTATTGACCGATTTGGGATAAATACAAATAGTTAATTATCCGTGTTGCCTATCAGGACTGTTGGTGTTATTACAGTGAAAAGTCTCTGTAACTTCTGATAGGTATTTAATAATATTAAATGGAAAAGCGTAGGAGCTATTGAATTTATTCATCAGAGGTTCTGCAATACCCTCCACAAGCAATAAGCAACAGCTTTCACTAAAAGATATATATGCCCTTGTAAAGGATTGAATAACCCCAAGCGTGATTGCCTATTTTCTTTGTGGATGAAATTTTGCAGATTTCAGATGAGGACAATAAGTCAAACGCTCTTCATTTTACCTCTATATTTTATACTTATGTTTCTTCGTTGCTCGTTGTGGAACCATATTTCCAAAGCTGGTGCTGATGCCAGCTGATGCCACTCCGCCATATTGTACCCATCGTTGGCGGATGCGTTGTACATATTCCACCGTTTCGCTGCCACGCATATAGCCATATTTCACAATCGGGTCGTTGTAATATTCGGGCGTACTTAATAATAAAACAAAGCGAGAAACATCACTCCATCTATGTGCGTTCATACCGTGTTTACGAGCTAAGGCCATGGCGTCGCGAATATGTCGCTGCCCACCATTATAGCTCGCCAATACAAAATTTATCTTTTCATTTTGATTGCTGATGTCGTTAAAACTTCCGTTTAGCTCTCTGATATAGCGTGCCGCTGCTTCAATATTGGCTTGCGGATCGTTAATCTTGTCGAGAGACAAGCCTAAATGTTTGGCTGTTCCCGGCATAATCTGCATCAAGCCTGATGCTCCGGCCCACGAGCGAGCTTGTGGATCGAATGCCGACTCCTGATAACATTGAGCAGCCAATAATCGCCAATCCCAGCGAGCCATGGGTGCATAGGTTTGGAAATAATGGTCATATTGAGAAATAACTCCTTCCGAGCGGTTGAGGATGGGGGCATAGACATGTCGTTTGACGCTTCGTGCCGAAAAGGCATATTGCTCTTCTTTCTTTACCTCAGCTAAAAGAGTGGGGGTATACCAATCGTTCAAGGCTTTTGCCAATAGGGTGTTTTCTTTATTAACTGCCCATTGAGCATTGTTTTTCTCGTTTTTCGCACCACAATAAATCAAATTCTTATTATTCTTGGATAAAGGATAGGCTATCAAGTCGCCTTCTCCTTTTATCAACTTATCCACCATCTCTGTTGTGTCTTTACACACTTCCACCCTAAGAGCTACACCCAACTGGTTGGTAAATCGTTCGCATAAGAGATACTGTGTACCCATATTCTTGCCTCGATAGTCATAGTAGGTTTCCGGACCTGATAGAGTGAGAACAATCAATTCACCATTGCGAATGATGTCGTCCATTGTGACGGATATAGAAGTGTTAGCAGAATCTTCACCCAAGGTTGTACCCCAAGGTGTGGTTATCCGCTCTTTCTTTTCTTGGCACGAAGCTAAGAGCAGGAACATTGATAGTATGTAATAATAAGATTGTAAACGCATTCTATAGCGTACAAAGTTACAATATTTCTTGTCTAAATACACTCAATATGCTACTTTTGCGTTAGATATTAACAAAAATGGAACCATTATGTTATGAATGGCTATGCACTCAAAGGGAAGATTTTACGAAGAAACAATGTCGTTGCTTTCTGAAGCTGATATAAAAGTGCAGTCAAGTCAATAGATTTTATAGGTTCAATCTGAACAAATTAAAACAGAAATGATGAGAACATTAGAACAACTCGTACGACCCAATATCCTTTCTTTAGCTCCTTATAATACCGTCAGAGGAAGATATAGTACTCGTGCCGCACATGTTTTTCTGGATGCCAATGAGAATCCTTATCATGCACCCCTCAATCGCTATCCTGATCCCTTACAAAAGGATTTGAAGAGTAAAATATCTAAAATCAAAGGCGTTCCTATAGAGAATATTTTCTTGGGTAATGGTAGTGTTGAAGCAATCGACTTGGTATATCGTATTTTTTGCAGACCTTGTATTGATAATGTTGTTGCTATCGAACCCACTTATGGGATGTATAAAGTGTGTGCAGAAATCAATGAGGTGGAATATAGAAAGGTGTTATTAGATGAAAAATATCAAATTGATGCCGAAAAATTATTAGCTGCGTGTGATAATAACACTAAGGTTATATGGATTTGTAGCCCCAATAATCCAACAGGAAATAATCTCAGTCGGCAGGAAATAGAAATCTTGTTGAGCAGGTTTGATGGAATCATTGTTGTAGATGAAGCTTATAGCGATTTTTCCAAGCATTCTTCATTGCGTTTTGAGATACATAGGTATCCTCGGTTGATTGTTCTTAACACAATGAGCAAAGCTTGGGCATGTGCAGGGATACGATTAGGAATGGCGTTTGCACACCAGGATATAATTTCTATATATAACAAGGTGAAATATCCACATAATGTGAATATTCTTACGCAACAAGAGGCTATGGAACTTTTAGCTGACCCATTTGCCGTAGACAAATGGGTGAGATTGTTG
This sequence comes from Prevotella sp., assembly GCA_022783515.1. Taxonomy (GTDB): domain Bacteria; phylum Bacteroidota; class Bacteroidia; order Bacteroidales; family Bacteroidaceae; genus Prevotella. Next base: position 1,393 of record JALEWR010000059.1, on the reverse strand, counting down.
CTGCAAGAACGAGATAGTGTGATGGAAGCTTTCAGAGAATTGAAAGTATGTGAATGGGTTTATCCCTCTGATGCTAACTTCTTCTTGGCAAAGATGACAGATGCCCAAAGTATTTATGATTATTTGGTAGGGAAAGGAATTATTGTACGGAATTGTACAAATGTTGCGTTATGTAATAATTGTTTATGTATTACAATAGGTACAAAAACAGAGAATAATGAACTTCTGGGAGCTCTTCGGCAGTATTATTAATAGTTTTGAGGAGAAGCAATGAGTAAAACTGAAATAGAGAAAATGCGGAGCGAAGAATTATATGATTATTCTTCACCCGAAATTATGGCAAGTTTAGAACATGCCAAGCAACTATGTGCTTGTTTGAACAGAATAAGTAGTGTAGATGAAGGTTATAGAGATTTAATCGGAAAATTAATACCTGATTTCCCCGCAACTTCTGAGATTTGCCCTCCTTTTACATGCGATCATGGGCATGGTATAAAGATGGGAGAAAATAGTTTTCTTAATTACGGCTGTGTCATACTTGATGGAGCATGGGTGACATTTGGCAATAATGTAAAAGTAGGTCCTCATTGTCAGTTTTATACTCCGCAGCATCCTATTGATTATATACAACGTCGTGAGACAAAAGAGACGGCTTACCCCATTATTATTGAAGATGATGTGTGGTTGGGTGGGGGAGTCGTTGTCTGTCCGGGCGTGAGAATTGGTAAGAGAAGTATTGTGGCTGCCGGTTCTGTTGTGATTCGGGATGTACCTTCCGATTGTATGGTCGCCGGAAATCCTGCAGTTATTAAAAAATGGCTGAAGTAGCTGCAGAGAAGATGTAGTATTTATAAGTAGAGACGGTAATTTACAATTAAATCATCTGTTACTGCTCTTTGTTTTCAAAACCGCTGATTTTATCTCGTTGCTTGGTATTCTTTTGTAAACAAAAGTGAAAATGTGGTGTGTTTTTTTAAATATTTCTTTGAAACTCTTGCATGTTATTGAAAAACTTTTTACCTTTGCATCCGCTTTCGAGAACGAAGTTATCGGGGCATTTATGAAAGAGTTCATTGATAGATTTACATAGACAGTAGTAGTACAAGAAGCGAGTTTGTTTGATATGATGTTGAATGAACTTGGGTATTTTGAACGAACCGTCAGAATAATTTCTGACTTTAGGTGATATAGATTCAATAGTATTTATATCTGTGATTATCCTGAATTAAGAGTACAAATTATCCTTTTTGGGTATTGAAAAATATTTTACAATGGAGAGTTTGATCCTGGCTCAGGATGAACGCTAGCTACAGGCTTAACACATGCAAGTCGCGGGGCATCATGAGGATTGCTTGCAATTCTTGATGGCGACCGGCGTACGGGTGAGTAACGC
>JALEWR010000040.1 GCA_022783515.1 Prevotella sp. | reverse complement strand
ATTTCTTTGTGGGATATGGTGTGAAGTATGGCACAGAGGGCTACACGCCCAATGCCAACTATATGTTTAACGACGATGCGGTGATTAAATCTACGCAGCGACAATTCTCCCGTTCGGTGCCTACCGAATTAGGAAGTACGTTGGAAGACTTGATGTGGCAGTCGCAATATGCAGGTCCAACATGGAACTTTGTGTGGATAAGAAAAGCCAATCTGATGTTAGCCCGTATGGAACGAAATCTCAAGAGTAACTTGTCGGACGAGCAAATGGCTCACTGGCAGGGTGTGGGACGCTTTTTCCGGGCATGGGAATATGCCCGCTTGGTGGATGTCTTTGGAGATGTGCCTTATTATAATAAGGAAATAACCAATTTGGATAAGGACGAGTTGTACAAGGACCGTACTCCCAGAAACGAAGTGATGGATGAGGTGTACAAGGATTTTGAGTATGCTTTGGCTAATGTTCGTCTGAACGATGGCGACCAATATGTCAATCGATATGTGGTGGCAGCCTTGGTGTCTAGATGTGCTTTGTTTGAAGCCAGTTGGCAAAAGTATTACTATAAGAACAACGAACGTGCCGCTAAGTTCTTGCGTCAAGCCATCGCTGCTGCAGAAGTGGTGATGAACAGCGGTAAGTATGACATTGTGGAAGAATTCCGTGCTTTGTTTGCTTCGACCGATTTGGTAAATTCAAAGGATGTGATTTTCTACCGTAAGTATGATGCCGCACAAGGCATTACCCATAGTATCGCCTCTACATGTAACATGGAATCGCCCACCGATCAGGGTCCTAACCTCGACCTTATCAAGGCGTTTATCTGTACAGATGGTAAGGATTGGCAGACATCGGGTTTGGAAACAGCCAAAGATTTCTCAATTGCCAACTTGTTGAAGACTCGCGACCCGCGTTTTGAAGCCTCGTTCTATCCTCGCGTTACATCGAAGTCGAGAAGTAGCTATCTGTATATCAGCAAGTTTATTCCTCGTTCGGCTCTCGATTATGTGCAGTCGGGAGCATCGCCCGGTGCCGAGTTTAAGGGCGATAAAAACATCACCGGTTATCCTGTTTTGCGATATGCTGAGGTGTTGCTCAATTGGATTGAAGCTAAGGCAGAATATGCAACATTGGGCGGACCGGCTGTTACGCAGGCAGATATCGATAAGTCTATTAACAAAATACGAAACCGACCAATTGCCGATGAAGCAAAGAAAATGGGCGTAACAAAGGTGGTTGCCATGGACTTGGCACAACTCAACGACGATCCTAAGCGTGATGCAGACGTGCCACAATTGATTTGGGAGATTCGTCGTGAGCGTAGAATGGAATTTGCTTTTGAAGCTTCTCGCATCTCAGACCTTCGCCGTTGGAAGAAGTTGTCATACATGGACACCGATGCCAATGCCGATTTGCTCACCGGAACATGGGTAAACTTCCCCGTGGATGCAGCCGGTGAATTGAACGCAGCCAACAAAGGAAAGTTGCGTGTACTGACAGCCGCAGGCAAATTCGTGGTTTACGATGGTAGCAATGGTTCGCAGATGGTGGGCTTTTTCTATCCTGTAGAGAATAAGGGTCGATTACCTTTCTTGAACATTCCTAACGTTAACCCTTATCTATCGCCCATTGGCATTAACACCATAGCCGAGTATGCCACCCGCGGATATAAGTTGACCCAAACAGAGGGGTGGCCCTCTTCTTATTAATCATTCATATTTTAACAGACATGAAGATGATGAAAACATATCAATTAAGTATAGTAGGCATTGCCCTATCATTCTTGAGCCTTTGCGTAAGTTCGTGTGGCGAGAACTATCCGGATGCCAACGATCAGCCCTATGCCACCGATTTGTTGTCGATTAAGATTGTGAATGGCGGTGTAACAGGCACCGAAGTTTTTGAAGGAACAGTGGATGAAGTCAATAAGATGGTAAATTTCGCTCGTATGGAACCCGCTTCCGACTTCTCTGCCCTAAAGGTAGAAGCCAAGCTTTCGCCCGGTGCTGTGTTGGAAAATGATGTCTTCGACTTCTCAATGGATGAGGCTGACAAGTCGAAAACACTCCTCTTGCGAGTAAAAAACCACAATAGATACAAGGATTATTTTATCCGTGTGAGAAAGAATGTACCTGTTTTCGGAGCCGACTTCGAGAAAGTGACGGCCTATAACTTCTCGGGCGACAACATCTATGCTGAGGCAAAGACCGAGCTGACACGCTGTGTCGACTTCGACGGAGAGCATGTTCTCGTGGTAACACGCAGTAGTGCTAAACCCCACTTGTTGCGTGTAGCCGACTTAAAAGCCGGCAATCCCACGATGATACCTTTGGATCTGACGGGCGTTGCGGGTGGAACCTATACCTATAACATGGGTGCCTTGGCTAACGGACGTGTATATATGGCATCGCTTTCGGGAGGTTTGGCAAGTCCGTTGAAGATATATTATTGGGCAACTCCTACCTCCCAGCCCGAAGTTATAGCCAATATCACCCCTTCGTCTATCCCCGATGTGGGTGTACGACACGGTGATAATATCTCGGTGAACATTGATAAGAACGGTAACGGATTTATCTTCTTTGGCGACAATGCTGGAAGTAAGATGTTGCGATTGACGGTGCAAAACCACAAAAATATTAGCGAACCCACAGTCCTTACTTCGCATGTCAATGCCAAGGTAATAACTAATGTTTATCGCGTGGGCGATACATCGGAGTATATCTGGACCGGTCTTAACCAGCCTGTAACCCTTGTCGACGAAGGATTATCTGCCAAATACACCATGAAGGCAGGAACTATCTTCAAGGAAGGTGTGGCAGCTCGTGTGTTTAACTTTAACGGTTCACGCTATTTGATGCTTACGGTTACAGCTTATGGTAGTGGCTCTAAATCGACACCTGCATTGCATGTGTACGATATTTCTAAGGGAAGTACTGTGGCAGAAGCACTCGAAATATTTGAAAACGGCGAGAATCACGAACCTGTTTACAGTTTCCTCTTGGGCGGATCGGGCAATGCTTCGGCTGCTGCACAAAGCAATTATTTTATCGAAAAAGATGCTTCGGGCAAGGATGTCAAACTCTATCTCTTTGCTGCCCGCACAGCTTCGGGCTTTGTTATTGTAGAGGCGAACAGTGCCGTGGCAGAGGATTAATTTCTAAACACCGACAATTATGAGAAAATGGACAAAAATATGCTTCGCCGCTTTACTGGCTTTGTGCGTGGTAAGTTGTGAAGACGACAATAAGGAAGTGGAAAAAACAACACCTCGAGTGCAACTCCCCGCTAAGGAGTTGCGAGGTGTTTGGATGGCAACTGTGTGGGGATTGGATTGGCCTTCGAGTCATGACGCGGCTCAACAGAAGCAACAGTATATCGACTATCTCGACCTCTTTGCAGCCAATAACATCAATGCGGTGTTTGTGCAGGTGCGGGGTATGGCAGACGCCTTTTACCCCTCTCAGTACGAACCTTGGAGTAAGACGCTGACAGGTGTGGCTGGTCAAGACCCCGGTTATGACGTCTTGGCGTTTATGATTGAGGAAGCCCATCGCAGGGGCATTGCTTTTCATGCTTGGATGAACCCTTATCGCATCGCGACGCGTGCCGCCAAGGCCGACAAGTTTCCCGAATTGCCGGCCTCTATACCACAGGCGTGGGTGAATGATTATTCCACTATACGCGTGTATAACCCTGCTTTGCCCGAGGTTCAACAGCGCATTGTGGACATTGTGAAGGATGTGGTAACGAAATACGATGTGGACGGTATTCATTTCGACGATTATTTTTATCCTGAATTGACAACCGATACAATTGTTGATACCACAGAATATAAGCTGTACGGTAAGGATAAGTACAAGTATGGTGGCGAGTTCCGTCGCAGTAATGTCGATAAAGTGGTGAAGAATGTACACGATGCAATTCAAGCAATACGTCCTGATGTGGTCTTCTCTATAAGTCCTGCTGCCAACAACGAAACCAATTATAACAAGCTTTATGCTGATGTGGTGAAGTGGTCGCAAGAGGGTTGGACGGAGATGATTATCCCTCAGCTTTATTTTGCCACGGGTTCTGCCTCGACAAGTTTTAACCAACGCTTGCATTGGTGGTCGCAATTTACTTACAACAATGCCTTGATGGTGGGTTATGGTATATATAAGTTTGGTGATGCAGCCCAGGGAACTGTTTATCAAACGGCTGCCGACTTGCAACAACAGTTCGACTTTGCTGCTACCCGACCCAAGGTAAAGGGCAGTGTTTTGTATAGTGCCAAGAACTTGAAGGAGAACAAAGTGGGCATCATGGATATTATTAAGCAAGTCTATGCACATCCAGCCTTGTTACCTTATCTCAAAAAGCAGCCTATGGTTCAACCCGCAACACCCACCGACTTGCAACTTTCGGGCAACATGCTGACATGGAAGTCGGGGACTGATGTCTATTATGCTGTTTATCGCTACAATGGGGAAGGACAAGTGGCCACATTGGCGGGCATCACCAAAGAGCCACGAATGCAGCTCACAGAGAAAGGTACTTACTTCGTTACTGCACTCAATGGCAAGAACCATGCAGAGAGCGAAGTGTCTGATATGATTAAGTATTAGCGTCAGTTCGGTATCAACCGAACTGACAGTTGATAAGTTGATGAGTTGACAAGTTAACAAGTAGATTTGCTTTTCCTTGTGAATATTCTAAAAGAAAAGCGTAGAAAACAACCATAAGAGCTGTGAAACACTTCACTCAACGCCCCTAATGGATGTCATTTACTTGTTAGCTTGTTAATTTGTTAACTTGTCTGCTTATTAACTAATAAACCGACTTGTCAACACATTAGCTTATTTTTGGTTATGCGATCACTTTGGAGCAATGCCGAAATGCTGTTGATATTTCTCTTTATTTGTCTTTATAAATAATCTTGTTGGCACCGCTTGTCAGCACCAAGTTTTCTTTGTTGTCGGCAATAAAGCTATCAATGTGTCTCACACGTTTGTCTTCCAAAATCTCGTCAACAGCAATCAGGATACCGGTTTCTTCCACATCGCCAAAGCCATAGTTGATGGCTGTGCCAAAGAGTTTCATCGTTGGACTCAGGCTCATATAAGCATTGACCAAAGGAGGGATGTTATAACCCAAGGCACGAATTTCTCTATTGAGAATCTTATAATCTTCTTTGAAATCCGACTTACAGAAGAGCTGCTCCAGTTCTTTGGGGTCTTCTTCCAACATCAACGCCTTTCGGGGGGTGATGAGGTTTTCTTTGTCGTCGAAATGTTTTTGCAAAAAGTAGAGAATCATATCCCTTCCACGACGAATATAAGAAGGATACATCGTTACTTTTCCAAAGAAATATCTGAGGTTGGGGTTGATAACGGTCAACGCTCCCAAACCATCCCACAGGTTGTCGAGTGCAAAGATACTCTTCGCTCCTTTTCTCACATTCTGATATTCCAATGACACGAACGAGCGACCCAGCTCCACTGTGTAGGGCATATATTCTTTTAAGAATTTCTCGGAAAACTTGAACATATGACTGGTGGCAAGCACGGGCTGCCCCTCCTCGTTTATTTTCCAATCTGTGCCATAAAGAAAGCGGTAGCCACCAATAATTTCTTCTGCTTCAGGATTCCAGACAATGAGCTGTTTGTATCCACCGTCCATGAGGTCAAACTCGTCGATATCCACGGCTTTACCTGTACCTCCGCCGGCACTTCTAAAGGCAATTTCACGCAGACGACCAATCTCTTGCATGGTATGCGGAGAGTCTTGAGCCGTAACAATGTAAATTTCATTGTTGCTCTTGTTGGTCAGTCGCAACTGCTTGTCGGCTGTAAGCTCGCTACGAAGGAGTTTTTTGTCAATGGGTTGGATGATTTCTTCTTCCATACTTTCTTTTATCTTGTGGCACGTTGCCGCTCTTTCTTGTTCGTTTTGTTGTGAAGGGAAAGATGTCTTTTTTATGCTGATAGTGGCATCGGGTTGAACTCTCTCCTTTTGACAATCAGCTCGTCTTAGCTGAAATAATATACCTTATATGTCCGCTTGTTGAGGCAGCTCATACACCTTGTCTTGCACATATTGGGCCCATTCTTGTGGAGTTTTCGACGCATCGAAGGTTTGCCAAGGTATGGGCTTGCCTATGGTTACGGTAAACGACCGATGGGCATTCTTGTACATCTCGTCTACCAAAAATAGCATGGCGAGGTTAAATTTGATGCCTAACTTTTTGCAAAGATTGGCTATGTTGTAGAAAAAATCAGAATTTTGACCTTCAAAATGGATAGGTACCACGTCGCGATGGCTTTCCACGCTCTTTGTTATGAATGTCTTTGCCCAAGACACATCGCGTATCACACCATTGGTCTTTCTGCTGCACAGACCTGCAGGAAACATCAAAATGTGGCGGTCGCCCTTAAAGCCGGCCTCTACCATAGCAGGAAAATTCCTGCTCTGTTTGCCTGTTTTGTTGATGGGTATGCACAGCGGAGCCAGTCCGGGCAGGTTCATCAGCAGGTCGTTCACCAGATACCGGAATGCTCCATCATAATGTTCACCAATGATAGCACCCAAAGCCACGCCGTCGATGCCGCCCAAGGGGTGGTTAGACACGAAGGTATAGAGCTTGCCATCGTCCTTATGAGGCAGGTTTTCTCGTCCTTTCACCTCTAAGGTCATATCTAAATATGACACACATGCCTTCAGCCATTCCACGCCTTCGAGGTGTCGGCTTTCCCAAAGAAACTTGTTGAGATCGTCTTGGTGCAAAATGCGTTTAAGCCATCCCACCAACGGACCGGGAATCCATTTGGCCCGATGACCCATCTTTCCGACTAATATCTTGTCAATATCTATAGTCTTTTCCACAAATTGGCTTCTTTCAATTCATTCTAAATACATTGCAAAAGTAACACATCTTTTTCTAATATGTGTTGTTGAAATTAAAAAAATGTGGTTTTTATTGTCGTTTTGCAAGTAGAAATGCATGGTTGGATGTCAAATGCGTGGTAAAAAGTTGATTGGGAAGACAGCAATGGCACAACGATTCTTGTGCCATCGCTTGTCGAAAGGATGGCCGGCAGGTTGCAACATAGGCTGGATTGGTGTGTAAAGCAGGCTGAATTGATGTGTGAAATAGGCTGAATTGCTTGGCAATTTAGTCTTAATTGATGTGCGATTGTATGGCTCGAAGAATGTTGTTAACATGGTATTAGAAGGCTGTTGGCATGGTGGAGGCTATTGTTTACAGGCTTTCTCAAGGCAGATGGAAGCGAAAAACAAGGCGAAAATTAGGATAGCACGAAAACAAGGCGTAACTTTGCAGGGTTCAACCGTATGTTGTTATTTGTCGGTTGAATAGAGAGTTTGAAACAATCAATGGGTAAAAACGATGTCGTTTATATTACTTTTCATGTTTATGGGTGGTTGGGGAGCCGATTCGACGCTGGTTGAGGCGTCGTCTTCTGCTGTAGATGGCTGTCGGGTGGATGGTGTTGCCGACGATACTTGCCATGTGCTGCCGGAATGGCATCCAAAGACAAACCACGCCAGGGCCATAGCCGAGACCGCGGGGTTTAATCTGGGGCTTATCGCTTTTAATCGTTATGTACAGAAAGCTCCCTTTGCTTATGTCACTTGGAAGAGTATCGGGCGGAACTTCAAGCCTTCTTCCTGGTATTGGGATAGCGATATCTATCGCACCAATCTCTTCTTTCATCCTTATCATGGGGCTTTGTATCATCAGGCTGCCCGCAGCAGTGGCGTGGCATTTTATCCCTCGTTGGCCTACAGCGTGGGCGGTAGCTTGATGTGGGAGTTGGTGGGCGAGATGGAGCATCCATCCATCAACGACTTTGTTTCGACCAGTGTGGGCGGATGGGCGATAGGCGAAGTGACGCATCGGGTGGCTCAACAGATTTACGCCCGTAAGAGTAGGGGCGGAAAAAGAGTAATGAACGAGGTCTTGGCTGCAGTGATTAGTCCCTTTGGAGCTTTCAACCGACTGCTGGATGGAGATATGTTGAAACCGTGGCGACCATCGGCTGTGCGTTATGTGCCGATGGATGTGCGAGTGGGAATGATGGGTAGAGCTTACGGAAAGAATGGAGGCGAGACCAATAAGAGTGGGTTAATCGCTGTGGATTTGACTTATGGCTCGCCCACTGATGAGACAAACCGTCTGCCTTACGATTATTTTAAGGTACGTTTAGGTATCGACCCCATGGCAGGGCAGTATAAGGTGAATCATCTCAACATCATTGCACAAGTTAAAAACCGGACTTTGCGACAGCGAGAGCATAGTCGTTGGACGGTGGGGGTGTATCAACACTTCGACTATTATGCCACGGACGACCAGCAGAACAAGCCGTTTTTCAAACTGTCGGAGGCTGCCAGTGTGGGCATTGGCTTGGTGGGAGAACAAGGAAAGGGTAAGAATCGTTGGCAAGAAGCATTCTATATCAACGCCATGATACTGGGAGGAGCGGCGTCGGATTATACAGACAATCGCCTCAATCGCGATTATAGTATGGGTAGCGGGTATAGTTTGAAAAGCCACACCCATTATCGCTATGGTCGAAACCTGCGTTTGGACTTATTGGTACATGCCCATCATCTGTTTTCGTGGCATGGATATGAGGATGAAGATGCAACAAAGCATTATTTGGAATATAGCGTGATGGGCGATCGGGGCAATGCCATTACTCTCTTGGTGCAGCCCGAGCTGTCGGTTCGTTTATATCGCCGGCTCCATCTTTCTGCATCCGGACTCTTTGTTTACCGCCATTTTCGCTACGCCTATCGGCCCCGGACAACCATGCGAGGCAATGAGATGAGAGTGGGGTTGCAGTGGGAATTATAACAAGATGAAAGTTTCCTGTCCGCTCAAAAGGAAGGCTGATTCACAAGAGAGGGAAATCAAAGCACGTCCACTATGTGAATACAAAAAACGTTGGCAAGGCTTTCGCCTGACCAACGTTGAAGAGTCTTGAGTCGGGATGAGGCGACTCGAACGCCCGACCCCTACGTCCCGAACGTAGTGCGCTACCAACTGCGCTACATCCCGCTCTATCTCTGAACGATAGAAATGAAAAACGGCAGATGGATTGATGTGGGTTAATCACCTGAAAACTGCCGTTTTGCGGTGCAAAGTTAACTCAAAAAAATGAATTGAGAGCAAATATGATACAATTTTATTGAAAAAATTTGTGTGGAATAAAAAAAAGTTATATCTTTGCAACCGCTTAAGAAGAGGTGCCATAGCTCAGTTGGTAGAGCAAAGGACTGAAAATCCTTGTGTCCTTGGTTCGATTCCGAGTGGCACCACTGCAAGATTTATAGGGAAACGTTGTAGCTGAATCAGTTGCAACGTTTTTTTTATTTTGCTACGACTTGTTATTTTTTTGAAGGGAAACACGCATACAATTGGGTACAACAACTTAGTTTCGGATAGATCCATAGATTCTCCCTACAACTCAAAACTTATGAGTTTGTCAGCTAACGCGTTCATAAAAAGACTTATATAGAAACAATAAAAAACTTATAAGTTCAAAAGTTACTTTTTACTAAATAACGTATTCTGCTTATATTAGAATGACGGAAAGTAGTTATCTTTGTGTTTATCAACTAAACAATAGCCAATAGATTCAACCTCAATGAACGATAAAAAAATGACTTTACGATGGAGAGCATCGGTATTATGTGTACCTTTTGCCTCACTTGTGGCACAAGCTGCCAACGCTGGTTCGGGTAAACCCATGAATATTGTTTACATTATGAGCGACGACCATTCGTACCAAACCATCAGTGCTTACGACAAACGTTACATCGAAACACCTAATATTGATTGGATTGCCAATCATGGTGTGCGTTTCACTAACAGCTATGTGGCTAACTCAATCAGTGGTCCTTCGCGAGCTTGTATGCTCACCGGTAAGCATAGTCATAAAAACGGATTTACGGATAATAGCAAACGTTTTGACGGTAGTCAGCAAACTTATCCCAAGCTATTGCAAAAAGCGGGTTATCAAACCGCTGTTATTGGCAAGTGGCATCTGACCTCCGACCCCACAGGGTTTGACTATTGGGATATTCTCTATGGTCAGGGCGAGTATTATAACCCGGATTTTAATAATAACGGAACAAGGGTTCGCCGTCCGGGATATGTGACTAATGTGGTTACAGACGTGGCTTTAGATTGGCTGGACAATAAACGCGACAAGACCAAACCCTTCTGTCTGCTGCTCCATCACAAGGCTCCGCATCGTGTGTGGAGTCCTGATACCTGCGACTTGGGAGCTTTTGAAGATAAGGTTTTCCCATTGCCAGCTAACTTCTATGATGATTATGAGGGCAGGTTGGCAGCTGCCAAGCAAGAGATGAGCATTGAGAAGGATATGGACTTGGTGTACGACCTGAAGATGGCAGACAAGGAGAATGAGATTCAAACGCCGCTCGGAAAGTGGGGAAGAGAGAATTATCGTCGAATGTCTCCTTCTCAACGAGCACAGTGGGATGCTTATTACGACCCCATTATCAAGAAGTTTAAGGAAGACAATTTGTCGGGTAAGGCTTTGGCCGAATGGAAATTCCAGCGTTATATGCGTGATTATCTGAGTGTGATTCGTTCGGTCGACCGCAATATCGGTCGTGTTATCGAGTATCTTCGTCAGAATAATCTTTTGGAAAATACAATGATTGTCTATACCTCCGACCAGGGTTTCTATATGGGCGAACATGGTTGGTTCGACAAGCGATTTATGTATGAGGAGTCATTCCGCACGCCATTGGTGGCTTATCTGCCGGGCGGCAAGCAAGGAGATGTACCTCAGATGGTGCAAAACATCGACTATGCCCCCACCATACTCGATTTGGCAGGTGTGGAAATACCCAAGGATATTCAAGGTGAGTCGTTCCTTCCCTTGTTGCAAGGTAAGAAAATGCCTGACTGGCGGAAATCGCTCTATTATCATTTCTACGAATATCCGGGTGAACATGCTGTTCGTCGCCATTATGGTGTTCGCACCCAACGCTATTCGTTGATACATTTCTACAACGATATTGACACTTGGGAGTTATACGATTTGAAGAAAGACCCCATGCAGATGAATAACATCTATGGCAAGAAAGGAACGGAGAAGCTCACCAAAAAGCTCAAGGATGAGTTGAAACGCCTTGAAAAACTGTATGATGTAAAGAAATAAAGAACTCATACAGAATGAGCTATGGTCCATAAAAATCCCCACGAATAAGCGTTCGTGGGGATTTTTATAAGTGGTAAATTAATGGATTTGAATGAGTGTCAGCCCGGTGAGTGGAGTTCTCTTCTGTGGAGAGTGAGATACTTTTAAAAGGCTGATTGAAGGTAAAAGTAAGCCGATGGAGTGGGGAAGGATTCTACCCCATCTTTAGCTCTTTTATCTTCCCAGCCACACTTCGGGGTTGAGCTTCGCTGTTTCTTTGCGTAACTGGAATTGAAGAATATTTTCTTGTCCCACCGTTCCCAGTGTTTGGCGAGTAGAAACCTTTTGTCCCTTGGTTACACTAACCGATTGCAGGTTGCAATATACAGATATATACGAGCCATGACGCACCATTACGACCATCGTTCCGCTATATCCGAAAACCGCACTCACCTCACCATCATAGATGCTTCGTGCCTGACAGCCGGGCGACCCCATGATGTTGATACCCTTATTGTCAAGTCGCACACCTTTCAGACCTTCAACATTATACTGTCCGAAGTGGCTCACCACACGATAACTGCCTGTGACAGGCATAGGCAAACGACCTTTGTTTGCTTCAAAGCCACCGCTTAACATACGGTCTACCGTACTGAACTTCTTGGCTTCTTCCACGTCTTTCTTGGCTTCGGCAATTTCTTTCTCACTGCGGGAACGGTCCGCTTCGGCCTTTCTTTCAGCCGCCTTACGGGCTGCTTCTGCCTCTCTTGCAGCCTGGTCGGCTCTTGCCTGCCTCTCTTCTGCCTTGCGTTGTTCCGCTGCTACCTGAGCTTTCTTCGCCCTTTCGGTAGCCTCTGCCGCCAGCCGGGCTTCTTCTCTCATTTTCTCTTCGCGTGCTTTCGCCTCGGCAATGCGTCGTGCAGCCTCCTTGGCCGCAGCTTCAGCCGCAGCTTTTTTGCGTGCCAACTCTTCGGCTTGGCGTTTTGCCGCCGCTGCCGCCTCTGCTTTTTTGCGAGCTTCTTCCTCTGCTCTCTTGCGAGCTTTTTCTACTTCTATGGCAATGAGTCGGTCGATTTGAGCATTCAGAGCTGCATCTTTTTTGCGTTGTTCGTCGATAATTGCTTGGATGGTTTTTTGCTGTTTTTGCAATCCTGCCACCATTTTCTCTTGCTCACCCTGCTTGTTTTGCAGTGCCGCATGTTCTTTTTTGTCCTTGCTCAGCAAGTTGTTTTTCTCGCCCTTTGCACTTTCCAGTTGGCGATATTTCTCGTTTACTTGGTTTTGTTTGGTCTTAACCAATTCTCCTTGAGCCTTTTGATAAGCGGCATACTCGCGTACAAACCTCATTCTTCGATACATCTGACCCAGGTTTTTGGCAGAGAAGACGAACATCAGGTTTTCTTGCACGCTGCGATTACGCGACATGTATTGCATTGACTTGATATACTTTGCCTTTCTGTCGTCCAGCTGTGCCTGCAGCGTTGCCAGCTGAGTGTTGAGAATGTCGATATTACCGTTGATTTGAGTGATATCCTTTTGAATATCATCAATCGATTTCTTACGCTGGTCTATCTCGGTGTTGATGACGAGCAAGTCTTGCAATC
>JALEWR010000244.1 GCA_022783515.1 Prevotella sp. | reverse complement strand
TGACGATGTTGAATGCAAACAATATCATAAGGTAAAGATCGGCAATAATCAACAGGATGGCAAATGGGAGGACGGAAGAGATATCTACAGAGTGGTCGATTTGGATTTTACTCACCCAGTCACTTTTGACAGCCTTACACTACTGACAACCATGAATTACGAAAACAGCTATGCTAAAGACCATCTAACTCCATGTCAGCCACATCTTCCGCTTGTTCTAATAGAGGGCAACTCTCCATATTTGATAACAGCAGAACCTTTCTACTATCAATCTGGTGAACAAATCTATGGTTTAGACTTTCCATTACTGCAATTAAACAATGATTTCGGTTGCAGTGATTATATGGAGGAGTTCACGAAAGATGAAGTTGGTCTTCTACTAAGGATAAACAGATATTACCAAGAAGGGTATGCTGACATTGTCTATAGAATAACGAAATCTGATGATGGAGAATATTCTGCTAAAGTCATCTCATATACCAGATACATAGGAGACGATATTTGGTAATATTGAAATAATGTGTAGTCTCTAATCTTAGCATATATGAAATTGAGAAGCTTTCATACCATAAGTTTTAACTGTATCAGCGTCAAATTGGTAAACAACGTGAGTTCGACGAAATTAAAACAATGAAGGCTGTATGTCATAATTTCTGGCGTAATGGACATTTGGTAGGCTGAAAAAGTTCCAGATATCCATTACGCTTGTAATCCTTTGTATTTCAATACTATAAAGTCACAACAAATTTCGCTAACCACCAATTTTACAGATACTTATAATTCATCGAACTCACATTATATTTAAGGTGGAACTTTATATAATATCTCAACTCCTACCTGTATTTAGACATTACCTGTCAACCCAAAAACCCACCATCCCACATATTAAAATATGTAAATCTCTTTGGTATTTCATTTATAAATATCTATCTTTGCACTCGCAAAAGCGTAATGCGGAAATAGCTCAGTTGGTAGAGCACAACCTTGCCAAGGTTGGGGTCGCGAGTTCGAGTCTCGTTTTCCGCTCTACTCTATTCTCATCTTGGATGCCGCAATGGTGGAATTGGTAGACACGAGGGACTTAAAATCCCTTGGCCAGTAATGGCTGTGCGGGTTCGAGTCCCGCTCGCGGCACTTTCATAAACTTTTTTATGTTATGTGCAAAAATCTAATCCTTACTTTTTCCGTTTTTTCTTCCTTGTTACTTACTTCATGTTCTAAGCTGGGTCCGCTCAGTGCAGACAACTTTAATGTCACACCCAAACCGTTGGAAACGACCGGGGGTAAAGTGCCTGCAACAATAGACGCTCGTTTTCCTGCTAAGTATATGAAGAAAAAGGCAGTCGTCGTGGTTACTCCCGAATTGAGATATGCCAACGGACAAGTAGCAAAGGGCGAAAGCTCAACGTTCCAAGGAGAGAAAGTATTGGGCAATGACCAAACGGTATCTTACCGCCTTGGTGGACGCTATTCCATGAAGACCTCTTTTGACTATATTCCTGCCATGCAAAAGAGCGACCTATACCTCACATTTAATGCCCGCATGGGTAAGAAAAAGGTTAATGTACCTGCAGTTAAAGTGGCTACGGGCGTTATTGCTACGTCCGAACTCTATAAGAGAGCCATGTTGCATGGTGGTGCTTGCTTGGCTCCCGACAGTTTTCAACGCGTGAAGACACAGAGACAAGAGGCTAATATCAAGTTCTTGATTAACCAAGCCAACTTGCGTCAGAGTGAATTAAAGAATAATTCGGTGGGTGAGTTTGTTCGTATGTTGCAAAAAATCAATGAAGACCGCGAACGTTTGAACCTCCAAAACATTGAGGTAAAGGCATATGCTTCTCCCGAAGGCGGTTTTGCTGTTAACGACCGATTGGCCAACAAGCGTCAAGACACGGGCGAGGGCTATGTAAAAGAGCAACTCAAGAAAAACAAGATGGATGCAAACATTGATGCCAACTATACCGCTGAAGACTGGGATGGTTTCCAACAATTGGTGCAAGCATCTAATATCCAAGATAAAGAAGTTATCTTGCGTGTGTTGTCCATGTACAAAGATCCACAGGAACGCGAACAACAAATTCGTAATATGAGTGTTACCTTCCGCGAGTTGGCAACAGGCGTATTGCCCGAGTTAAGACGTGCCCGCCTTATAATCAATTACGAAAGAATTGGTCGCAGCGACGAACAAATACAAAAACAATACGCTACCGATCCCACCCATTTGAGTCCAGATGAATTGTTGTATGCAGCTACATTAACCAACAATGACGCTGAAGCAATGGCTATCTACCAGAAGACAGCTGAACTCTATGACAAGGATTATCGTGCATTCAACAATATCGGAGTGTTGGCTTTGAAACAAGGCGATGAAGTCTTGGCAAGAGCATCGTTTGAAAGAGCCTTGAGCAAGTCGGCTGATGCAATGGAAGCTCGTGCCAACTTGGGTTATCTGGCATTGAAAGATGGTAACATCGAAGCTGCCGAAGCCGAAATATCAAGAGCTTTCGGTGCTAATGACCTCAAACATGTACTGGGCAATTTGGATATCGCTAAAGGCAACTATGCCATTGCAGAGCAACACTTGAAAGGCTATGGCAATAACAGCGAAGCCCTTGCACAGCTATTGAACAAGAATTATGCAGGTGCAATCGCTACTTTGGAAGCGATTAAGACTCCTGATGCCACAACTCATTATCTGATGGCAGTGGTTAAGGCACGCCAAGGAAACACTGCAACAGCAGCAGAATCGTTGAGAAAAGCTATCCAACAAGATGCGACACTTGCTACTTATGCAGCTAACGACCTTGAGTTGTCTCATGTAAATAAATAAGTTGAAAACCTCTCCCACCCCTCCCAAGGAAGGGAAAGGGGATGTGAGTCTTAATGGTTGTGGTGAATGTTGTGCAAACTTTTTCTTCGAGTTTTGTCATTGCGACTACGATGCTTGCATCATAACGCCAGCTAATGCCTACGAGATCAGTAAAAGTCTCTTTCATTAGAATCGTGAGTAACAAACTGAGTCCTTGGCTCGAATGCGTTACCCCTTTCAAGTACTCTCGGCAACCTAAAACTCCCAACTTAAAACTCATAACTTAACAACTATTCAATTTATCAACTCTCATATGAAACATATAATTACGGTTGGTTTTGAACAGTTGCTTATCATCTTGCTCACCCTGATTGTGATGTCGTGTGGTGTATCCGGCGATCGGTTAAAGATCGAAGGACGCTTCCTGCAACTCAATCAGGGTGAGTTTTATGTATATAGCAACGATGGTTTGGTAACAGGTATCGACACCATCAAGATTCGAGGCGGTCGCTTTGTTTACGACATTCCCTGCGAGCAAGAGGGAATATTGATGATTGTCTTCCCCAATTTCTCCGAGCAGCCCATCTTTGCCAAGCCTGGCGAGAGCATTGATATCAAGGCAGACGCATCTCGTTTGCGAGAAATGGAAGTTACAGGAACAAAGGAAAACGAGTTGATGACAGAGTTTAGAGAACTGATTGTCCATGCTTCTCCACCCGAGATAGTCAAGCATGCGGCTCATTTTATTACCGAACACCCACAATCTATCGTGAGCAAATACCTGCTCCGTAAGTATTTCCTGGCATCGCCCACGCCCAATTTTAAGCAAGGCTTGCAGTTGGTCAGGTTGATGCGGCAACAACTACCCGATGACAATGAGTTGACGACGTGGCAAAAGACCATGGAATCGTTGGCCAATACCTCGGTAGGTAGCATCCTTCCGAAGTTCTCGGCAACCACAGTGAAGGGAGAAAAGGTGAGCGACAAGCAATTGCGGGAGGCACCGGTGGCAGTTATTCATGCTTGGGCTACTGACCATTATGTAAGCATGGACATGCAACGAATTATCCGCACAAAGCTGAAAAGTTCGGGCGGCAGGCTCAAAGCCTTGAGCATCTGTTTGGATCCGAGCAAGAAGATGGCAATGCAGACGATAGAACGAGATAGCATCGGCTGGGCCAATATATGCGATGAAATGATGTTCGACGGCAAACTCGCTAAGCAGCTGGCTATCTACTCTCTTCCACAAACCTTACTGATAAAGAAGGGTAAGATAGTGAAAAAGAACGTAAGTCGCGAGAAATTGGAAGAGGAGATTGACCAATTGTTGAGATAATGGATAAAATGGTTTGTCCATAGCTTATAAGCCTCACATGTTCAATTTGCCCTATCCTCCCAATCTTCCTAATTACCTTATACAATATCCATCTGAATAAAACTCCCGCTTCCGGGTTTCTCCTCTTTGGGCAAGGATGGGAGCAAGTAATCTTTAAAAATCAATATGCTTGTAAAAACCTTTTGTGCAGCCGTTAATGGCTTAAGTGTAACCACCGTAACGATAGAAGTGAGCTTGGTAAAGGGCATCATGTACCACTTTACGGGCTTGGGCGATGAGGCGGTACGCGAAGGACGCGACCGCATTGCTGCCGCCATGCAATACAACAATTACAAGTTTCCTCGTGCCGACATCACCGTCAATATGGCTCCTGCCGATTTACGCAAGGAAGGTAGTAGCTTCGACTTGCCGCTTGCCATTGCTATCTTGGCGGCTGACAGTCAGATATCCGAACACAAACTTTCGGATTATATGCTGGTGGGTGAGTTGAGTTTAGACGGAACATTACAACCCGTCAAAGGTGCTTTGCCCATTGCCATCAAAGCACGAGCCGAGAAGTTCAAGGGTTTGATTGTGCCTACTGCCAATGTCAGAGAAGCCGCCGTGGTCAACAATTTGGAAGTCTACGGCATGAATAACATGCAGGAAGTCATCAACTTCCTTTCAGACAAAGAACAGTTTGCTCCCACCGTCATCGATACCCGCAAAGAGTTTTACGAGCATCAGTATAATTTCGACCTCGACTTCGCCGATGTTCGCGGACAGGAGAATGTGAAGCGAGCGATGGAAGTGGCTGCTGCAGGCGGTCATAACCTCATCATGGTGGGGCCACCGGGATCGGGAAAATCAATGATGGCCAAGCGTCTGCCGTCTATCCTTCCACCCCTGTCGCTCGGCGAGAGTCTGGAAACCACACAGATACACAGTGTTGCGGGTAAGTTGGGAAAAGGCATGTCGCTCATTTCCCAACGTCCCTTTCGGGCTCCTCATCACACCATTTCCGAGGTTGCACTTGTGGGAGGAGGAGCAACGCCACAACCCGGAGAAATATCCTTGGCACATCATGGAGTTCTTTTTGCCGACGAGCTACCCGAATTCAATAAAACAACCCTGGAAGTGTTGCGACAACCTTTGGAAGATCGCAAAATAACCATCTCGCGAGCTAAGTACACCATCGAATATCCCTGCTCCTTTATGTTTGTAGCCTCCATGAACCCCTGTCCTTGCGGCTATTATGGCGATGTAACCCACAATTGTGTCTGCACACCCGGACAAATTCAGCGGTATATGAATAAAATCAGTGGGCCACTGTTAGACCGCATCGACATTCAGGTGGAGATTACGCCCGTTCCCTTTAACGACATATCACAGGCAGCCCAAGGCGAACCCAGTGCCGATATCCGTGAACGAGTGATACGGGCAAGGCAGATACAAGAAGAGCGATACAAAGATGTGAAAGGCGTCTATTGTAATGCTCAGATGAGCGAGCGAATGATTCATCAGTTTGCCGAACCCGATGCTGCCGGTATCGAACTCTTACGCACAGCGATGGAACGCCTCAGCTTGTCGGCACGGGCCTATAACCGCATACTTAAAGTGGCACGCACCATTGCCGACCTCGATGCTTCTCCCACCGTCACCTCCCTCCATCTCTCCGAAGCCATCAGCTATCGCAACCTGGATAGAGGCGATTGGGCCGAGCGAGGGATGTAGACCTTAACGATAAATAATATTTTCTTCTGTTGCGTTTATCCTCTCTTTTTTCGTATCTTTGCATCACGATAAGTGGCCCCTATAGTTTAATGGATAAAACGTAGGTTTCCTAAACCTTTGATTCGAGTTCGATTCTCGGTGGGGGTACTATTCAGAAAAAGGGAATAAAGAAAAGAGGAGGTGTAGTCCATTCATCCACTGAATGTAAACTGCATCTCCTCTTTTTATTTTTAATACATCCATAAAACGGTAGCACATGAACCATCAATGGACCAAATATCAAGCCACCTGCTCCCCTCTCACTTGTCCACTCCAAAATAGGTGGCGTCGGGATGTGAGAGATAGAAACCACTCACTGCGGCATTGGGATACATCGCTCCATGATCGGTGAGGGTGATGCCTATGGAAGAGAAGTCTATCAACCGGGCCATTTGGAAGATAAGACTTTGGTCGGGCAAGGATGGATAACCCACAGCAGGACGTATACCGCCCCAACCATGCCTCTCTTCTAACTCCTTGCTAAGATATTCCGCTGTAGCCTCGGCCAATCTGTCGCCAAGGGTCTGCATGATAATTTCGGCATAATCGTCGTTGCGTTTTTCTTTCATCTCTTCCAATTCGCTGACGAAAGCTTCGGACACGGTGGTAGCGAAAAGTCCTACATAATCGTTGCCTAAGGGCGACAGATAATCGCACAATGCCAAACATTGTTCACGCTTTCTTCCACCCTTTGCCATCGTGTTTTGCCGAGGAGTGAAAATCTTTTCATCGCCAATCGCTATCTCGCTCTCGGTCCCTGTAGCAGGGTAGAACACCTGCACGGCACGCGTATCATACTTACTATCGGCTGCCAAACGCTCCAACACCTCTTCGGCATCGGCCTTTAGCATGCGTGCCTCTTCAGTCTTGGGTTTTACACGCCATGCCCAATAGAAGAAAGTCCAATCGATGAGTGGAATAATATCCTTCAAAGGAATGTTGCGAACCACCATTTCGCCCTGATGAGGGGGCTGTACGGGTGTGTAGGTTTGCCAGTCGCAAGTAAATCTTTTTTGTAGTGGCGTTGCCTCGTCTTGCTCCTCACTCATGGCTCTTTCCATGGTGTTACGCTCTTGTTTTCGTGCCTGCGCCATACGCATACGTTGCTGTCTGGCTCGGTTTCTCAACACCGTGTCTTCTCGTTGTTCCTCACTGAGCAACTGCATCGCCACAACTGGGTCTTGAGCGGCATCCTTCATGTGATACACTCCACCCGGATAGAGCGGTGCAATCTTCACGGCGGTGTAGATTTCGGAGGTTGTTGCCCCTCCCACAAAAAGCGGAATGCGGAGTCCGGCCTTGTGCATCTCTTCGGCAACACGGCACATCTCGTCCAAGCTGGGTGTGATAAGTCCCGACAAGCCCACGATGTCGACCTGATGACGAATGGCTTCTTCCACAATCTTTTCAGTGGGAACCATCACTCCAAGGTCTACTACCTCGAAGCCATTGCATGCCAAGACCACACCCACAATATTCTTGCCAATATCGTGTACATCGCCTTTCACCGTGGCGGTGAGTACCTTTCCTCTCGACGCAGCGGTATCCGAGGCTGCGTTTTCTTTCTCCGCTTCCATATAAGGTTCCAATATGGCAACGGCTTTTTTCATTGTTCGTGCCGTCTTTACCACTTGAGGAAGAAACATTTTGCCCTCTCCAAAGAGTTTGCCCACCACATTCATGCCTTCCATCAATGGGCCGGAGATGATGCTGAGCGGTGTTTCGCCCCGATTGAGCAAGATATGCAGGTTCTCATCCAATTCTGCCGACACGCCTTTTAACAAGCAGTCTTTCAATATTTCTTCGGGTGTTGTGGGGTTCTTTTCCTCCTCTACTTCTACAGCCGACGCCCCACCCTGCTCCGCCGCCTTGCGTGCCTGCTGTTCTTCCAGGAGCTTTTGAGCCATCTCACTCAATTCTTCGCCTGCCTCTTCGTATTCGTTGAGTATCACAGCCGTAATCACTCGTTTCAACTCGGGGTCGATACTGTCGTATTGAACGGCTGCAGCGGGATTCATAATCGCCATATTCATACCTGCCGGAATGGCGTGATGGAGAAACACAGCGTGCATGGCTTCACGCAGATAGTTATTACCACGGAAGGCGAAAGAGAGGTTAGACAGACCGCCACTGATGCGAACCCCTGGCAGATGTTGGACGATCCACTCGGTGGCACGAATAAAGTCGAGGGCATAACTGCGATGTTCTGCCATACCGGTTGCCACGGTGAGGATATTGGGGTCGAAGATAATATCTTGCGGTTCGAAGCCGACCTTATCCACAAGTAGACGATAGGCTCGCTCGGCAATCTCTATTCGGCGGTCGTAATCGGTGGCTTGTCCCACTTCATCAAAGAGCATCACGATGACAGCTGCACCATATTGCCTGATGATTCGGGCATGTTCCATAAATTCTTCTTCACCTTGTTTTAAGGAGATGGAATTGACAATCGACTTACCCTGACAGCACTTCAAACCGGCTTCTATCACCTCAAACCTACTCGAATCTATCATAATAGGCACACGACAGACAGAGGGGTCGGACGCAACGAGGTTGAGAAAGGTGGTCATCTCGTCCTTTCCTTCCAACAGTCCGTCATCCATATTCACGTCTAACGCCATCACGCCACCCTCCACTTGCAGTCGGGCTATCTCCAAAGCCTCCTCATACTTCTTTTCATTAATCAGTCGCAAGAACTTTTTCGAACCTGCCACATTGCAGCGCTCGCCCACAATGACAAAGGCTTTTCTATCAAAGGCGAAGGCTTCTAAGCCTGCCACACGCAACTGCGGTTGGTTGTTCACGCCGCACTTTTTCACAGGCTCACGCTCCACAGCAAACGAATGTACATACTTGGCAAAGGCTTCGATATGTCGGGGTGTTGTTCCGCAACAACCACCGACAATATCCACCAACCCTGTTTCCAGCATCGGACCCATCTGTTGCACCATCTCCTCGGGCGTATCGTCGTACTGTCCAAACTGATTGGGCAGTCCGGCGTTGGCATGACAAGAGATATAGGTGTCTGCTCCTGCATCCACCACTGCCTTTTTCATTCGCCTGATATAGTCGACCATATCGCCAACACCCAGTCCACAGTTCATTCCGATGGAGAGGGGGTGGGCATGTGCCACCGAGGTAACAAAGGCCTCTACCGTCTGCCCCGAAAGTATTCGCCCCGAAGCATCGCTCACTGTCATCGAGATAAGTAGCGGACAGCGGTCGCGGTCGATTGTTTCTGTGGCCTGTTCATAGGCAGCGATGGCTGCTTTTACGTTGAGTGTGTCGAAGGCTGTCTCAATAAGAATGCCATCAACACCTTCTTCTACCAATACCTTTATTTGTTCCCAATAGGCTGTTTTCAATTCGTCGAAACTGATGGAGCGTGCCGCCGGGTCTGCCACATTATCGCTCATAGAGAGCATTCTACTGGTAGGTCCTACATCGCCCACCACAAATCGCGGTTGGGCTTTTCGTGCAATACGCACCGCCTGACGGTTGAGCTGAGCCACATAGTCGGTCAAGAGATATTCCTGTTGTGATATGCGCTGCGAAGAAAAAGTATTGGTGATAATGATATCGGCACCTGCAGCCACATAGCTGCGATGTATCTCCTCGATGATATCGGGGCGAGTAAGCGTCAGAAGGTCGTTATTTCCTTTTAAATCAACCTTCCAATCTCGAAACAAATCGCCGCGAAAATCGGCTTCTGTCAACTTATACTCCTGGATGAGCGTTCCCATCGCTCCATCCATAATCAATCGTTTCTCTCTTAAATATTCTTTGATTGTCATTGTGCGTTCACTCCTTTCATAATCTCGGCGATGGCATTGGCAGCATTCATTGTATAGAAATGCAGGCAAGGCACGCCTGCTTTCTTTAGTTCGAGGCATTGCTCTGACGCCCATTCTATACCCACTCGCTGCACCTCGGCATTGCTCTGACAAAGCAGAAGTTCATCGGCCAAGGGGTCGGGGAAGTCGATATGGAAGGTGCGAGGCAACATTGTACGATGATTAAGTGTGCCAATGGGTTTGATGCCCGGCACTATGGGAACGTCGATACCGGCCTTGAGGCATCGCTCGCAAAAGTCGAAAAACCTTTTGTTATCAAAAAACATCTGCGTAACCACATAGCTTGCACCTGCATCAATCTTACGTTTCAGCACATCCATATCCATCTTCAGCGACATCGCTTCTTCGTGTTTTTCGGGATAACCCGCCACTCCATAACTAAAAGGACGCTTGTTTTCCAGCATATGGTGTATGTCGCCATACACCAATTTGCCGTCGTTAAACTGCCCAATCTGGCTGCATAGCTCATCGGCATAGGTCAGTCCGCCCTCTTTGGGGATGAATCTGTTGTCCGATTTCGATTTATCTCCACGCAACACCAGCAAGTCGAAGATGTCGAAAAAAGCCAAATCGATAAGTTCGTTTTCAGTTTCTTGTCGGGTATTTCCCGAGCAAATGACATGCGGAACCACCGGTATGCCATAGCGTTGCTTGATGGCACACGCCACAGCCACACTGCCCGGACGCAGTCTGTCCTCCACCCTTACATACCTGCCCGGCTCCACTTCCTTATATACATAGTCCGACCGATGGGTCGTTACCTCAATAAAGGCGGGGTTGAAGGGCAACAATCCGTCGATGGTATGAAACACCTGCTCGATGCTTTTGCCTTTTACGGGCGGCAAAACCTCAAAGCTGAATAAGGTTTCTTTTGTATTTCTAAGTATCTCTGCTACTGATTCTGTCATATCTCGTCATCTCTTGCCTCCATCAATGAATGAAAGTATGTTTATTATATGCAAAGATACAATATATAGAAAAATAAACAAGTAGCATTAATGAATTATATAAAATATTTCCATATCGCATAAAGACAACAGAACAAATCACCCGAAAAGCGAAAGAATGGACCACTGTCATAGAAAAATAAACGGAGGAAAAGTGGCTATTGGAGTGCTAAACCAATACCCGGCTCTTAAAATCCAATCGCTCACCACAGCTCAAAGACCATAAAACAAAAAAAGGGATTCCGCCGAATCCCAACCTTTGTTAACCTTAAATCTAATACCATGAAAAACACGATGCAAAGATAAAGGTTTATCAAATACTGCAATGTTTTTTACAAAGAAAAATGTCTTTACCCTACAAATACTTGATATAAATCAATATTAATTCATTAAACGTCAAGTAAAGACAAACTTCATTTCGCCAATAACAGATTTGGATAACATAGCAAAAAAGCGTACATTTGCCCTTGTTTTAAGAACAACGACAGTACATCGGCATCAAGAAAGTAAAAAGAACAGGCAGCTTATAGCCAAAAGAATGATTGAAACGTAATTGCTTATCCTCATGACCCATTCAGAATCCACTCTCTCATCACCCTCTCCAACCATCGCCTTTTTGCACGAAGAACTCATTTGTGGAGGTGCAGAAAAGGTATCTGTCAGCACCGCCAGACACTTAAAGGCACAAGGCATTCATTCCGTTTTCTTTATAACAAAACAGAGCGACCTCGCCCCTCACCATCTTGAAGACCTTGATGTATGCCACCTTCCCAATGAGGCACAACGTGGAGAATATTTTACGGCAGACAATATCAATAAGCTGGCAACAACCATACAAACCCGAAATATCCGTGTTCTACTTATCATCGGGTCTAACATGACCATCCTTCGCGTTCCTCAGAAGCTGAGACAGCTCACACCGGGATGCAAATATGTCTATTGGTTGCACAACAAACCTTTTTGGGAGTTTGACGACAAGCAAGGCAATGCTCGCGTTGCCGCGTTGCATTCACTAAAAAAGAAGCTGATATACGAATGGATAAAACGGCCTAAATACGTTTTATTGAAATCGCTATACATCCGAAAGCTGCAACGACAATACAAGGAATGTCTAAGAACATTGGATGGCATCATTACCCTCCACCCCGTCTATCAACAGCAATTCAGCAGCGATTTACAACTTTCGGAGACAGAAAGCAAGCGTATTTTTTCTTTTATCAACACGCTTGATGTATGCCAACAGCCACATTTGGAGAAAAAGAAAAGAATTGGATATGTGGGCAGATTGGCATTATCTTCAAAACAAGTGGACCTGTTTCTACGAATGTGGAAACGCATAGCCGACAAACTTCCCGGGTGGGAATTGTGCATATATGGCACCGGTCCGGCAGAAGAGATGCTTAAAAAGCTCATCCGGGAACAACAGATTACACAGGTACAACTCATGGGTTACATAGCTAACACGCAAGAGGCGTATAATGATATGGCAATATTATGCCTTCCTTCCAAATATGAGGGATGGGGATTGGTACTGACAGAAGCCCAAAACAATGGTGTCATACCTGTAGCCTTCGATTGTTGCCGTGCCATTCCCACAATCATAGGCGAGGCAGAAGAGGCTGCCGGCGTCTTGGTTGCACCCAACGACTGGAAAGATTTGAGCCAACAGATTGTACGTCTGGGCAAAGATGACGCTTATCGCAGTAGACTTCAACAACGTTGTTTGGAAAAGCGATGGACGTATCAAGAAGGCATTAACGAAAAAGAATGGAAAAGATTTCTTGCGTGGATAGCAGAGGAGGAAGGAACTACAAAAACCTCTTGACGGAAAGCAACTTGTCAATCAGGTTAAAAACTCAAAACCCGTTTTCTGCCAATTGTCCTTTTATCTTCTGCATTTTGTTTCGTCGTTCAAACGAAAAAGTATTGCCTTTCCTATCAATCCACTCGAAGAGAAAGAAGGATTTTTCCAACAAGAAGTCGCGGTCGGGCTGCCCCACTGTATCTGCCTCAGCATAATATAATTCGGCCAGCATCTCCATACGTTGCAAGCGTTCGTCTTCTTCATACGACTCCAAGGCACGCATCATCACATCTATCGTGGCGTTATGATAAAGCGTATAGGGTCCAACATATTGGTTATACATTTCTATCAAGGCTTCGCGGCGGTCGCTCACCTCTTTCTTCTCCAGCATCCTTGCCAAGGCTGCCATAAATTCCCTTATTAACCGTAGTATATAATCGCGTTGTAGCATATCGGAAAATCATCATAGGCCTCCCCCTCCCTAACCAAAAGAGGGAGACTTTTTCATTGAAACGTTTTGAATGAATGGGTTGTGAGTTTTTTGCCCATTCACTTTCCACCGCAAAAGTAATGATTTCCGTTGAGAACAACAAGCGAGGAGAACGCTCATTGAGACAATGGTGTAAGGAGAGGAATATAAAACAACATGCGACGCACTAAAACAGTACGTCGCATGCCAAGCATTATGCTGTCAAAATATAGCGTAGACAAGAGAAATAAGACTATATTGAAGAGCTGTTCAGCCTCAATTGCCTTGCATCTCAGCCTATATTGTCCGCCCATTCAGTCTGTTTTGAAGAGCAGAAGTTATCCGCCCATAGGAGAAAAGGGGAGTTGTCGGGAGGTCACTCCTTTAATTTTCAAATAACAAAGAACTTCTTACTGCAATGTAAAGCTAAGTTTTTGCAAGTCACGACTGTTAGGGCCCACCATCACTTCAAATTCTCCCGGTTCGTTTTTATATTCCAAGGCTTGGTTGTAGAACTTCAAGTCTTCGGGTGTGATGGTGAAGGTGACGGTCTTGGTTTCGCCCCTCTTCAAATTCACACGCTCAAAGCCTTTCAACTCTTTCACCGGACGAGAAACGCTACCCACAAGGTCGCGTACATACATCTGCACAATCTCGTCGGCATCATAGTTACCGGTGTTGGTCACATTAACCGAGAGTTTCAACTCGCCACCATTTCCATTGAGCGTTGTGCTGCTCAATGTGGGCTTGCCGTATGCAAAAGTGGTGTAAGACAAGCCATAACCGAAGGGATAGAGGGGTTCGTTGTCTACATCGAGATAGTTGGTCTGGAATTTGGTAAACCAACCGCCGGTGAGCGGACGACCTGTAGGAAGATGATTGTAGAACAAAGGAATCTGACCCACATTCTTGGGCATAGTAACGGTGAGCTTGCCACTGGGAACCTTGTCGCCGAAAAGAACATCGCAGATAGCAGGACCTGCCTCGCTACCGCCAAAGCCCACATTGAGGATGGCAGGGAAGTTCTCTGCCTCCCATGTCATCACCGTGGCACGACCGGCAAAGTAGACCAAGACGATGGGCTTGCCTGTTTTCTTCAAAGCAGTGAGCAAGTCGCGTTGTGCGTCGGGCATGTCCAGATTGCTACGACTACTACTCTCCCCACTCATCTCCGAGGCTTCGCCCACAGCCGCCACAATCACATCGGCATCCTGAGCCACACGCAAAGCCTCGTCTAACATTTCCTTATCGCTACGACTATCACGCATTTCACGACCAAACATGGTGGAACGAGCTTCAAGAGCTGCATCGTACATGAGGTTAGAACCCTTGGCATAGGTGAGCTGTGCCTTGTTGCCTACAGCTGCCTGCATACTTTCGTAGAGCGATTGGTAACGGTCGAAGGTGGCTGCCACGCTCCATGTACCGGGCATATTGGCACGAGTATGAGCCATGGGACCCACCAAGGCAATCTTACCTGTCTTCTTCAAGGGCAAGAGTTGTGCTTCGTTCTTCAACAACACGAACGACTGAGCCGCAATATTGCGTGCAACGGCACGGTTTTCGGCGGTATATTTCTCTTTCTTCGCACGCTTCAAATCGCAATATTGATATGGATTGTGGAAGAGTCCGAGTTTATATTTGGCTTCCAAGATGCGACGGCAAGCGGTGTCGATGTCTTTTACCGACACCTTACCCTCGTTAACCGATTGCACCAAGGTGTTGAGGAAACCGTCGGCCACCATGTCCATGTCTACACCGGCATTGAGTGCCAAGGCCGACACTTGTTGCAAATCGCCCATTCCGTGAGCAATCATTTCAGAGATGGCGGTATAGTCGGTAACGACAAAACCATCAAACTTCCACATGTCACGCAACACTTCGGTCATCAACCAGCGATTGCCTGATGCAGGCACACCCTCCACCACGTTGAACGAAGTCATCACACTACCCGCTCCGGCCTCAATCGCCGCCTTATAAGCAGGCATATAATAGTTGAACATACGCCAGCGACTCATGTCCACGGTGTTATAGTCGCGTCCGGCATCGGGTGCTCCATAGAGGGCAAAATGCTTTACACAAGCCATCATGGTGTTATTGGCGGCGAGGTCGTCGCCTTGATACCCCTTCACCATAGCACGGGCAATCTCTGCCCCCAAGTAAGGGTCTTCGCCGTTGCCCTCGCTCATACGCCCCCAACGAGGATCGCGTGAGATGTCGAGCATGGGACTGAATGTCCAGGCAATACCATCGGCTGTTGCCTCCTGAGCAGCGATACGGGCCGACTGACGAATAGCGTCCATATTCCATGTCCACGACAATGAGAGAGGAATGGGGAAGATGGTTTCGTAGCCATGGATAACGTCCATACCAAAAATCAATGGAATCTTGAGGCGGCTCTGTTCCACTGCCACCTTTTGTATTTCACGAATTTGAGCCGCCCCTTTGAGGTTGAAGAGTCCGCCCACCTGTCCTTTCTTGATCTTTTCCGCTACATTACTGCTCTTGGCTTGTCCTGTAACGATGTCGCCGCTCACGGGCAAATTGAGCTGACCAATCTTTTCTTCCAAGGTCATCTTACCCATCAGGTCGTCTATGAAAGTCTTCATATCCGTTTTGGGCGGAGTAGCTGCTGTGGAAAACAATGCCATGGAAGACAATGCGAGTGTCAATAAATATTTTTTAGTCTGCATAATCTATGTTTACTTGATTAATATTTCATTCCTAACTTTGCGAGTCCTTGCTGTATCTCCGGACAACTCATAAAGAGCTTCCACAGCAATTGGCTGCGATGGTTCTCAATCATGGGAGCAATAGTGAGCTGGTCGATAGCCAGATAATGGGGAACGGTCCATTTGTCTTGTTCAGAAAAAGCGTCATAAAAACCATATTTGCCCCATATCCATGCCCCTTTGTTCCAAAAACCTTTCAGGGCTGCCATCGACTCGGTGGGTGTATAGGGGAATGACGAGAGGGCTGCCGTGGGAGTGATGACTCCCAAATCGTTGTTGGGTGCATGTGCCGAATAGCCCACGGTGGAATAACTTGCCGTCAACCCCCAACAGTCTTTGCCATAGCCTTTATAGCCTTTAGGATTAGCTACGCAATAAGCATAGTTGGCCAAGGCATGGTTACGCGTTACGTCCCAATAGTTGGCATAGCGGTCGGAGAGGTTGCGGGGATCGAGCCCGATGAACGAATATTGAGCCCAAAAGAGCGGACCACCCATTGCTTCAGCCCCATTGTGCTTAACAGCCAAGGCATGTCCGAAGGGTTTGGCATCGCTCTTGATGCCGCCACTGCGTGCCCATCCCTCATGATAACATTCGGCAGGGATGCTGTGGGTGGGCGATGATGCTGCAAGGATATAGGTAATAAAACACTCGTTGTAGCCTTCGAGGGGGAAATTCATTTCCCAACCATAATTGGGCGACCAATGCCAGTAAAGCACATTCTTGTCTCCATTGCGATACCAGTCGAACTCCATCTCACGCCATAACTTGTCGATGTTTTGTGCCAGACGACGTTCGTCGGCATTACCATCTTTAAAATACTGACGCACACAGAGCAGGCTGGTCATCAAAAACGAACTTTCCACCAAGTCGCCACCATCATCTTTCTGTCCGAAAGGCTTTACTTTACCGCTGGGTCCATGCAACCAATGAGGCCACACCCCATGAAAGCGGTCGGCTTTGGCAAGGTAATCAACAACTTTGTGCAATCGCTCTACACCTGCTTTGCGGTCGATAAAACCGCGGTCGATGCCCACGATGAGTCCGGCAATACCAAAACCGCTACCGCCGGTGGTAATGACGTCAGCGTCGTTCTGCGGATAATTGTTGTCCAGATGGATGCGTTCGCGAGCCAATCCCGAAGTGGGTTCGGCACCCTCCCACATGTAATTAAGGTGAACACGCTGGATATAATCGAGCATTTCATTGTCATTCTTAAACGAAGTGGGGCGATCTGCCACCGCCTTCTGATTGCCCGACCCATTATTTCGGGTCTGACTGCCACTCTCTTCCGATGTCTTGCACGAAGCGAAAGACAAAGTAAGGAGCGATAATAATACAATCTTTTTTGTTAATTTCATATATCTTTCTTACTTCTTACTCTTCACCACCTTGCTCTTTTCCGACACACCCGTTTCGCCAACAGCCTCAATACTGAAGTAATAATCGGTGTCGCGATCCATACCACGGAAGTCGTATTGTGTTTCGTCTAACACGGTGATGCAGTTATAC
Organism: Prevotella sp.; assembly: GCA_022783515.1. GTDB lineage: Bacteria > Bacteroidota > Bacteroidia > Bacteroidales > Bacteroidaceae > Prevotella. The sequence continues at coordinate 13,771 of JALEWR010000244.1, read as the reverse complement.
AATTTGTCGGGAGCTACGCCAAAGTAGATGTTATAGCCGTAGGCACGAGCCGACTTTTTCCATGAGATGATGGCATTACGCTTGTCTTTCTTATCACGCTGAATATTCAAACCCGGCACAGCGTCGGGTTGTTTACCCTCCGCACTACCGAAGACACGAATGTCTGACAAGCAGAAATGACCGTTAGAGGGCATCTGTACATTCTCCACACGCAGATAACGAGCCTTCAAAGTGGTTGCCAACTCCACATAATCGTGTGGCACATCCTTGTCGTTCTGACTCTTATCCACCACCAAGAACCACTCCTTGCCATCGTTGCTTGCCAAGATGCGATATTGATGATACAGGTCGTTGGCACGATTGTGCTGCACGGTTTTATAATCGTAGAAGTTGAGTTGTATGGCTTGAATGTTTTTTTCTTGCTCTAAATCCATCTCCACCCATTCGTCTTGGCCTCCACTCTTGGCAGCCCAGAAGGTACGCATACGCTCATCGGTGAGCGAAGAAGCGGTGAAAGTGCTGTCGGTAGACGACACTCGCACAGGCTTGCGATAAGAAAGAAGCATCCAACCCACAAATCGATCGGTGGGATTCTTCATGTCTCGGTCGGCATTCCACGAAGGATAATCGCCAAAAGCCGTGCTGCTATACATCACACCATCCTTATCGAAGCCCACAGGATACAAGCCGATGCGACGCTCGAACTTATATTTGAGCGACAACATACAGGTGCCGACATGCCAATAGTTGCCCTTAGCATCGGCAAAAGTGCCGCCATGACCCACACCTTGCACAAATCCGCCCGGCTTATAGCTCATGGGATTATGCTTCTGATAGGTGAAAGGCCCCAAGGGAGAGTCGCCCACATACACGCCATCGGCATAGGTTTTGAACTCGGTTCCGGGTGCTCCGTACTGTAAATAATACTTTCCGTTGTGTTTGGTCATAAACGCTCCTTCGGTAAAAGGCTTGAGTGTCACCTCATCATCGTTGTTCATACCAAAACGCTCCCAACCGTGTTTGTCGGGCCGGAGCAACACCACATCGTGTATTTTACCGATGGGCGAAAAGTCGTCGCGGCTCACCTCCACAGCCTTCAACGGATACTCGTTGCTCGAACCATAATAGACATAGAGTTTACCGTCGTCGTCCAAGAAGTAGGCAGGGTCCCAAGTGGGCAGGTCGTTCTTGTCAATGGCTCTTCTCCAGCGTCCCGAATAAGGGTCGGTAGCATACCAAATGGGCAATCCTTCGTAGGTTGAACCTGTATAATACAAGGTATCTCCCGACACAAAAGCCGCAGGAGCACATTGGTCGTCATCGGTGGGGCGACGCTGAAAACTTGCCGTAGTGAAGTCCCAGTCGCTCAAATTCTTGGAATGATGAAATCCGCCTTGATTGGTAGAAAACAACAAATAGCGGCCTTTGAACATCAATGCCATGGGGTCGGCAGCCGACCTGAACGAGCCGTTGGCTTTGACATTGTTGTTAAAAGGCTCATAATTATAGCTGATATTCATAGGATTGCAAAACGTTTGAGCCACATACGCTGCGGGATTGTACCACGGTGTGGACTGAGGCGACCGCCTTGCCGTGTTCTTACGCGTAGAAACGCGTGGCTTCATCACGATGTTGATGCTGCGTTCATGCGGTTCTCGCACATAATGACTATACTCCTTGCCCGGATAATACACATAAAGGTGCTTATCGCCATCGGTTACGGTCAGTTTGTAACGCCCCTGCCGGTCGGTGTTATGATGCAAAGGACTGGCAAAGAACATCATCGTTGCCCCCTCCAAGGGCTGTCCTTGCTCATCGGTAACAACGCCCGTTACATCGTAAGTGGTATGCACAGGGATGTAATAGTCGCTGATTTGCCCTTTAACAACCTTGACGGAATCTTTGCTTTCAAAAAGATTGGCTCCGCCTGCGAGTGCAGGCAAAGTCAATCCTATGAAAGATATGATAATATTCTTATTCATTACTGAATGGGTTCGTTAGCCAAGTTGGGGTTATCCGACAGCTGTTCAAAAGGTATGGGATAATAAGTCTTGGCGGCAGTCCATCCCTTTGAGCCTAATACCTCTGCCGCCTTACCTGTACGAACGAGGTCGTTGTAACGCTCACCCCATTCGCAACAGAGTTCCATGCGACGTTCGTCCAACACGTTATCAATGGTTACGCCAGTGATTGTTGGCATCTTGGCACGCGTACGAACAAGATTGAAGGGTGCATCGCCATTGCCTCCCAAACGGATAGTGGCTTCGGCATTCATCAGCAACACGTCGGCATAACGCAACACACGCACATTATTATTGGCTCCATAATCGGTACGACCGGGTGTCAGCTGGTTGGCAGGTGTGTAAGCCTTACCGTTCCAGCAGTCGGTTTGTGTTGGGTTTTGCAACGGACGAATAACATCGCCACTGGGTGTTGTCGTTCCGGCTTCGAGAAAAGAGGTTTGATAACGCACCGTTTCGCCTCTTGATTTAGCCCAATCACGGAACGTTTTATAGAGTCCCACAAAGCCCCAACCCGAAATCTGACCATCATTGGCAGGCCCTTGGAAGGCAAACCAGTTGTCGGTAGTAATCATCTCGCCCGACCCATTGCCGAAATCGGTTGTCTGAACTTCAAAGAGCGACTCGTCAGACAGCTTTCCGGGAATCTTGAAGAGGTTGTAAAAGTCGGGATAAAGAGAAAACTTACCACTATTGATAATCTCGTCGGTCAACGCCTTTACCTTATCATACTTGCCCATATTCAAGTGAATCTTGGCTGCCAAAGCCATTGCCGAATAAGCCGATACGGCTCCTTCATGACTCATTTCGTTAGGACGCAGTTTGGGGGCATTGTCCATTGCAAACTGCAAATCTTCCAATACATAATTGTAAACCGACTCGATGGTTGAGCGACGCAAATCGGTTTGGCTGTTACTACGCAAGATTGTTACAGGGCCAAAGGCTTGCACCAAGCGATAGTAAGCATACGAACGCAAGAAGCGAACTTCACCCTCATATGCCTTTTTGGTATTCATATCGGCAGCCGAAGTGATGTTGGCTGCATAGCTGTCGAGCGATTCCAAGGCTGCATTCGCCACTTTGATGATGCCATAGTATTGGTTCCACATCTCGTTGAGTCCCCAAAAACTATTGTCGTAGTTATAATTACCGAAGTTTACCAATGGTTGCTGATCGTCAACACGTCCCGACCACACATCGTCGTCACGCACTATCGACAAGGGCCATACAACCCAATGTAAACCACCTGTACGCACTTTGGCGTACACTCCTGAAACAGGTTGATACATATTACTCAAGTTGGTAAAGTCAACATTCTTTTCAGGCACGCTATTCTCAGGATCTTTGTCCAAGAAGTCGCTACATGATGTAGAAACGCAGAGCAAAGATGCCATCGCAAACGCTGATATATATTTCTTTATTTTCATTTCTTATTGAATATTTAAAACCTCCCTCAACCCCTTCCAAGAAGAAAAGAGCCGATTCAAACCTTATACTTTATCTTCAGATTCCTCTCATAGAGAGAGGGAAAAGGGGGGAGGTTCTCATTGCTTAAAATTGTATCTGAACCCCAAATGTGTAAGTGGCCGTCAATGGATATACATTGGTATCCCATCCTTCAGCATCGCTCAACTCGGGTGTAAACGCATTAGCAGAGAATACGGTGAATGGTCGGTCGGCAGTAAGACTCAAGCGAAGAGAGGGCAACTTATAGGTTCCCACCTTCACATTCTTAAAGCTATACCCCAAGGTTACATTCTGAATACGGAAGTAATCGGCACTCTCCACAAAATAAGAGTTTGTACGTTGGTCGGAGATATTCCATCCCTTTACCAAGGCTTTTGCAGAAGGATGCTCATTGGTGGAGCCTTCGCCGGTCCAGCGATTCTCATATTGTGCTGCATCAAAGTTGTAGTTGCTCTGTGCATAACGCAAGGCACGCTTGCGGTTGTACATCTGAGCCCCTGCCTGTCCGTAAGTACTTAAAGCGAAATCTAAGTTTTTCCACTCGAAGCCTAAGTTCAAGCCGTAGGTGAAATTAGGAATATAAGCACCCAAGGGTTGACGGTCGAAACCATTGATAACATTGTCTTTGTTCACGTCTTCATAGATAAAGTCGCCTGGTTCCAATCCGTTTGCCACAGCCACAGGGTCGTTAGCCACCTGCTCGGCATTCTGATAAATACCCAAGACCTTATATCCATAGAACGAATTCATCTCTTCGCCCACAATATTAACAGTCTTTCCACCGCGTACAATCGACTTGCCTGCCAAGTCTTTCACCGTATTCCACAAGAAAGAAAGGTTAGCACCTACGCTATACTTGAAGTCTTTGCCGATGCGATCGTTCCATGTTACAACCACGTCGAAACCTTCGTTCAAAATCTTTCCGTGGTTACCTGCCAACACATCGTTGCTGAAAGGCAAACGGGGAGAGATGACAGCACGCTTGGTCAGACGATGGAAATAGTCGGCATCGATATTCAAACGACTTTGGAGAGTTGAGAGGTTGAAACCTGCATTGAACTCATCCACCAACTCCCAACGCAAACTACTGAAGTAGCTGGTATTCTGATAACCTGCGTATGTGGTGTTACCAAAGACGCCCGATGCACCATTTCCGGTTACAATACTTGCGAAACCATCGCTTGCAGCCACATTGGCGTTACCCAAAAGTCCCCAGCTTGCACGCACCTTCAGATAATCAATTACCTTTTGGTTCTTCATCCAAGGTTCTTCGGTAACAACCCATGAGGCACCTACCGAAGGGAAATAACCCCAACGTTCCTGGTATTTGGAAGAACCGTCGGCACGCATGGTGAACATCAAATAATACTTATTGGCGTAGTCGTAGTTAAGACGTGCGAAATAAGACATGCTGCGATAGGTTGTACCTGCATCGCTCAAGGTTATGCCAACGGTGTTACCCTTGTTCAGATACATATATTCTTCCTTACCTTCAGGTACGTTAGGAGCCGATCCTGTGAGGTAACGATAGTTGTCTTCACGCATAGAGCTACCCACCATAGCTCCAAAATTGTGTTGTTTCCATGAATCGCGATAGGTTAATGTGTTATCCCAAATGTAATTGTCGTAGTGTGTTGTTGATTTTGAGAGATTTGAAGATGCACTTTGTTGCCAGTTGCTTACATAATAGGTGGGCGTGAAGGTACGGCCTTCTGTGCTAAGATAGTTGTAGTTGGCACTGGTCTTGAAGGTCAGTTTCTCGGGTATAAGTGTTATCTGTGCATATACATTGGTGAGGAACTGACGGTTTTTGTTCTTTGAATCGTGATACTGAGCTGTTGCCACAGGATTGAAGAAGTTGGCTGTAAAACCTACTGATCCGGGCGAAGCATAATGGTTGGGGAAGGCTTGTGCGTTACGATCATCATATACAGGATAGATACCGGGAGCATTAAATGCCACCTGCCAAGCCGAGTTGTTGGGCAAAATCTGTGTTGAACGGCTGAAAACCGAGCTGAAACCAACCTTCAGCCAGCTGGTAGCATCATAATCTACCGCCCCGCGGAGGTTCAAACGATTATAGTTGTTTTCTGCCTTCATAATACCATCTTGATCGATATAGCTCAAGCCCAACGAATAAGTGGCACGCTCACCACCACCGCTGATACCCACACTATGGTTGGTAATCAAGGCACTACGCAGCAGTTCGTCGTACCAATTTGTATCGCTGCCATAGGTCCAATTATGAAAATCGGCATCGGCATAGCTGCCTCCAAATTGGTCGATAGATGCTTTCATCACAGACTCGTATGCCGCCCGATTAGCCTCCAGCAACATGGTTGCATACTCTTTGGAGTTTGCCATCTTCAATACATTTGTGGCTTTCTGCACACCTACATATCCATCGTAAGTGATTTTGGCACTCTGATTCTTCACGCCCTTCTTGGTTGTGATGAGTACAACACCATTAGCGGCACGCACACCATAGATAGCTGCCGCTGAAGCGTCTTTCAGAATAGACATCTCTTGAATGTCGTTGTTATCCAAAAAGCTAATATCGTCGTAGAACATGCCATCCACTACATAGAGTGGAGAACTGCTGGCAAACGAACCGGCACCACGAATACGAACGGTAGGCGCCGAACCGGGAGTGCCGTTGCTGATGACATTCACACCTGCCACCTTACCTTGTATAGCGGTCATGGCAGAAGTAGAAGGAATAGCTTTCAACTCGTCGGCCTTCACCACAGAGATGGGTGAGGTAAGGTCTTTGGCTTTAGCAGAGCCATAACCGATAACGACCACGTCTTCCAAACTTTGGAAGTCGTCTTCAAGCATTACCTTCATACCATCAGAAGCCTTAACGGTTTTCGACTTCATACCCACAAAGGTAAATGATAAGGTGGACCCACTCGCTGCATTGGGAATGGAAAACTCACCATCTATATTGGTTACGGCACCCTGTGTGGTACCTTCAACTTTCACGGTTACGCCGATAAGAGGCTCACCGCTCTTGTCTACTACCACACCTTTCACGCCCTTGCTTTGTGCAAAAGCCAATGGTGTCAACAATATAGAAACAAGCAGTAATAAGAGTTTTTGTTTCATTTTTATAATGACTGGTTTTGATTGTTGTTAAAAAAATCTACGGCAAATTAAGCGATAAATTAAATTGCAGGCAAGAAAAACACTACGACACTACCACTTTTTAGTTTTTTACCACTACGATTTTACTACGACAAAATTCATAACCTACTGACTATCAACGCTAAAAAATATTGATCTTTATCAAGGCCATTCATCTAAAAACACTATATTTGCAGCGACATTAACAAGATACCACTGTTAAATAGTGATAACAAACCATAGCTAACACATGCCAAGGGCATGATTTAAGGTATATATTTTTTAAATTTACGCTCATCAAGCGATGCGATAACATCCTTCTTAAAAAGAAAAAAATCCACTCCATTCCCATGCAACGAATATTCTCAAGATTACTCATCATCACGCTAATCGCCATGGTGTCGCTTCCGCTTCGTGCGGCACGCACACAGCTAATGCCTATAGTGTCCAACTTTACGCAAGCCGAATATAAGGGCGGACTGCAAAACTGGGCTGCAGCTCAAGCAGATAATGGCACCATGTTTTTTGGCAATAACAACGGACTCCTATCTTTCGACGGCTACCATTGGCACCTGCATCCACTGCCGGGCAATAGCATTGTACGCTCGGTTTTGCCCGATGGCAATCGCGTATATGTGGGTACCTACACCGACTTTGGCTATTTTGAACACCAAGACAATGGGCAATACCGCTTCACCTCGCTGTGGCCAAAAAACTATCAACATCATAACGACGAAATTTGGAAAATCATTAAAGCTCCCAACGGACACATCTACTTCCAGTCGTTCTGTTCTTGGTTCGACTACGACGGCAAGAACGTTACAGCTCATTACCACTCCCAACAACTTCCGCTCTACTTTTTCCCAATTGACAACCGCCACATCTATGTGCAGATGATGAACGGCGGACTGGCTTTATTGCAAGGAAAGGCTTTTGCACAGCTGTTCCCTCGCACAGCTGTGGGCAATGACGACATTGTGGGAATGGTGCAAACCAACGGCCGGGAATTAATCTTAGCCACTTCCAAAAACGGACTATACACCCTGAGAAAAAACACACCCATATCTCGAAAGACAAGTATTGACAATGAACTAAAACAGGCACAAATCAACAAGATATGCCTCATCAACCCCACGACACTGGTCTTGGGTACTATTCTCAACGGCATTTATGCCATCAACATCAACACAGGCGAAATGCTGTGGCATTACAATATGGAGAATAGTTTGAGAAACAACACCGTATTGGCATTAACAACCGACAAGAGCGGCAATGTGTGGGCGGGTTTAGACAATGGCATATCGCTCATCCATACGGCTCTACCACTCACAGTAATGCGTACCGACCAACTGCAACAGCCCATCGGCATGGTTTATGGCATTGTGGTGCAACAGCCTCATATATACATTGCCACCAATCAGGCACTGTGGCAATACCATACCCAAACAAAAGAACTCAACCGAGTAAACAACTCGGGCGGGCAGAATTGGCATATATTCGCAGCCGACAACCATCTGTTTGCGGGGCATAACCTTTCAACGCTCGTCTTACAAGACTTAGAGGCCACACCCATTGCGGGTAAGATGGAAGGTAGCACCTGCATGCGTTTTATCAGACAAGGACTGGAAGAGACCATTGTAGAGTCGGGCTACAACCACCTCAATATATACAAAAAGGTGAACGGCAGCTGGCAATGGTCGCACGTCGTGGAAGGGTTCCAGTCGCCCATCCTCGAATTTGAAATAGACAACAACGGCACACTTTGGGCTGCCCACTTCAGCAAAGGCATCTATCGCATCGAACTGTCGCCCGACCTCAAACGCGTGGCACGCATGCAACATTATCTCGCCTTAGAAAAAGGAGGAGTGGAGAGCAAGATACATGTGATGAAGATAAGAGGAAGAGTCGTCTTTTCCTATCAAGGAAAGCTCTATACCTACGACGATTTGAAACATAGCATTGTTCCCTATCAAGAGCTATCCCACTTCCATTTCGATAATCCTATATCAGCCGTTCAAGCCGATAACCACTCGTTTTGGGTGGCAGACAATCTGGCATTTACATGGCTGAAGTATGCCGATGGACGTTACAACAAGCAACTATACATACCCTATAAGGCCTTCGGCTTGGAGGTAAACACCAATGGTGTGGCAATGGCCATAGACCGAAACGACGTCTATTTTTATCTCAACAATGGCATCGGACACTACAATGCCCAACACCAACCTAAATCTTTGCCACCCTTTCCACTCACCGTAGACGAGGTTACAAGCACGAGCGAGCAACACACCGTTGACACCTTGGCATGCAACGGTCGGCAGACCAACCGCATCAAAAACGGCAACATCCGTGTGGTGTTGTCTTATCCCAATTTCAGCCATCGGCAACTCACCTTCCATATCACCATCCAGGGCGATGGAAAGACCATTAAAACCAAACAAGATAACCCCGACTTTACCTTCCACGACTTAGGTTATGGCAGTTACCAGCTCTCGGCCTCAGTTACCGACAGCTCGGGTAAGATGCTTGCCACCACGCAATACAGCTTTGAATACCCCACTCCTCTCTATCTCTCGACATGGGCTTTCCTTCTCTATCTCGTCGTGGGTTATATGCTGCTGCGTGCATATACCTCGTGGCGAACACAAAAAATTGTGCTTGAAAACAAGCTCAAATACGAAAAAGAGTTGATGGAACAGCACCTGAAAGTGTTGGAACAGAAGCAAATCATTGCTCATCAACAGCAGATTATCATGGAAAACGAACTGACAAATAAAGGCAAAGAACTGGCGTCTATGGCACTACAGATAGCCACCAAGAGCAGTCAGGCAGAAACATTGAGAGAAGAACTGATAGAGAAAAAACGAAAAGGACAGCTCTCGGTGAAAGACTTTGAACGACTTATCTCCAATATGGATAATAACAACGACACAGACATGTGGAATATATTTCAACAAAACTTTGATCTGATACACAAGAATTTCTTCCGTAACCTAAGGCAGAGATACCCCGATTTGACACCCACCGACCTCAAATTCTGTGCCTTACTGCGTCTTAATTACAACACCAAAGACATCGTCCAATTTACTCACCTCACTGTCAGAGGCGTGGAAGGTGCTCGCTACCGACTAAGAAAAAAGCTGGGCATCAGCAACGAACAGTCGCTCACCGACTTCTTAATTGAACTGGAATAAGGGTTCAACATCATGCCGTTGCCCATTTTTACATAAAAAAAGGAGTTAGTCGCCAACTAACTCCTTTTCTTTAATCAAACACCTTGTTTTACAAAGCCTTGCGAATTTCTTCGGCAATAGCCGCCATTTCTTCGGCAGTGAACGACAGTTTTTCTTTTCTGAAGTTGACATCAGCCTCCGAGTTCATCGGGATGAGATGGATGTGGGCATGTGGAACTTCCAAACCCAACACCACTTCTGCCACCTTGGTACATGGAAAAGCCTTTTTGATGGCTTTCGCCACCTTCTTTGCAAAGACATGAAACTCTGCCAGCTCACCGTCTTCCATATCGAAGATATAATCCACTTCACGACGAGGAATAACCAATGTATGGCCCTTAACCAAGGGGTTAATATCCAAAAACGCGTAGAACTTATCGTTCTCGGCACACTTATAACTGGGTATTTCGCCTGCGGCAATCTTACTAAAAATGCTCATAACCTTCAGTCCTTATACCGTAATCTTGTCAATTCTCAACTTGATGGTACCGCGTGGAATAGATATTTCCACCTCGTCGCCTTCTTTCTTATTGAGCAAACCCTGTGCGATGGGCGTAGTAATGGCAATTTTTCCTTCTTTGAGGTTAGCTTCACTCTCGCTCACGATGGTGTAAGTCATCTTTGCTTTGGTGGTGAGATTGGTCATCTCTACTGTCGACAAAATCTGCACACTATCTGTGCTTAGACGAGAAGTGTCGATGATTTTAGCCTCAGCAATAGACAGCTTCATGCGGTTAATCTTATCTTCGAGGTGTGCTTGTGCCTCTTTTGCCGCATCATATTCTGCATTCTCGCTCAAGTCGCCCTTATCTCTTGCCTCGGCAATAGCAGCCGACGCCTTGGGACGTTCCACTGATTCCAAATGTTGTAGTTCAGCCACGAGCTTGTCGTAGCCCTCTTGTGACATGTAAGCCATAATAATATCTTTTAAATAAATTAATCGTTTTTCGGCGATACAAAAAAATAATGAATTCCGACAATTCATCCTTGTCGGAATTCAACGTTATCTTATTGTTATCTATGTTCAATTGAGTGGGCGATAATTGCTTAACAAGCCGTTTCTTCTCCATGGTGAAAAGAATGGCGATAAGCCACATCCTCCCGCGGCATTCATCAATGCCTTTTATCTTGAATGTTGCAAAGTTAGATATAATTTCTTTACAAACAAAGTTTTTATTGATAAATAATGTTTACTTGACGAATAAAACTCTGAAAATAAACACCTTACCAACTCCAACTGCAACCTGACAACTTAGCAGCTCTTACTTATTCATAGTTAAAACAAGGAGAGTTTGCTTCCTCGAAGAGGATATTGATTGAAGACAATCCTCCTTCGGATATTACCTACTGAAAACCTACTTTTAGCATAAGGAAACGACACATAAAAGAGCGTGACAGACAAAGAATGGCATCACAAGTCAGACTATACTGATGAACGATTCAGACTGAATTGTGTCTGAACTTAGACTAAATTGATGAGCAATTAAGCCTAAATTGAAAGACAAAAGATACCGGTTCGGCTTATAACCAACTGATAGTAAGCAAGTGAACTTAACTCGGACTCGTGTACTTACTCATTCATCCACTCTCCACATCTTTCCTTTCGCTTTCTCTCTATTCGTCCATCAAAGCTTTTTTGCCGACATAGCGTGCTACATAAAGTTTTTTATGTATATTTGCATATAAAACATCAACACGCATAAATGAGAGATATATGTTGCGTGGGGCATATCACCCGCGACAAGATAATTACACCCGAACGCACAGTCTATATGGCCGGCGGCACCTCGTTCTATTTTTCATACGCCATCAATAAGTTGCCGAAGGACATTTCTTATCAACTACTAACAAAGGTGGGAAAGGAAGATATGGAAGAGGTAAATAAGATGCGAGCGGCAGGCATTGATGTAGAGGTGTACGAAAGCAAGCATACAGTGTTTTTTGAGAACAAGTATGGTGCCAACCAAAATCATCGCACACAGCGTGTCTTGGCTAAAGCCGATCCTTTCAAGATAGAAGAAATGCAGGGTACGGAGGCTAAAATATACCATCTCGGCTCGCTCTTGGCCGACGATTTTTCAGCCGACTTTGTGAAAGAGCTATCCAAGAAAGGTCGCATATCTATCGACGCACAAGATTATCTGCGACAGGTGGAGAAAGAAGAGGTGCGTGCGGTGGACTGGGCAAACAAGAGAGAGATATTGAAATTCACCGACATATTAAAGCTCAATGAGTATGAGATGGAGGTGATTGTCCACTCGTCCGACCCTCGCAAGGTGGCTTTAACAGTGGCTGAATGGGGTGTGAAAGAGGTAGTCATCACCTTTGGCAGCTACGGTTCACTGATTTATGCCGACGGAAAGTTTTATGATATACCGGCATACGAACCCACAGCCGTGACAGATGCCACCGGTTGTGGCGACACCTATTCGGCCGGCTATCTCTATTGCCGTGCTTTGGGAGCCGGATGCGAAGAGGCGGGACGCTTTGCCGCTGCCATGTGTTCGCAAAAACTGAGTCGTACGGGTCCCTTCGACGGTACTATCGAAGACATTAAAACAATACTTAACCAATAAAACAATGATGAAAAGACCTTATTTAATGACCACTATCATCCTTCTATTGATGACAATTGGCAACCCCTTGCAGGCATTAGGAGCGAACAGCGAACCCTTTGTAGTACCCCAACTCAAGAGTTGGTTGGGCAAAGACGGTGCTTTCCGTCCCACATCCGACACGCGTATTGTAGTGGCAAAGAACGATGCGAAGATGCAACAGATAGCATCTACTTTTGCAGCCGACTACGAAAAAATGTTCGGAACAAAACTTCGTGTTACCACCGACAAGGCCGGTAAAGGAGATATTGTGATGACTATTGCCAAAGACAAGAACTTGGGCGAAGAAGGCTATTCTATGAATATCAGTGACAGGGTGGTGATTTCCGCACCTCGCACACAAGGACTCTTCTGGGCAACCCGCACCTTTTTGCAGATTGCCGAACAGGGCGAGAAAGGCGTTTTGCCACAAGGCTTGGCAAAAGACTGGCCCGATTACCCCATGCGTGGCTTTATGCTCGATTGCGGTCGTAAGTTTTTCCCCATGGAAAACCTGCGTGAGTATGTCAAGATGTTGGCTTATTATAAGATGAACACCTTTCATATCCACCTCAATGATAATGGTTTCCCAAAATATTTTGACAACGATTGGGACAAGACCCCTGCTGCTTTCCGCATGGAATGCGACACCTATCCCGGTTTGACTGCACGCGACGGCTATTATACAAAGAAAGAATTTGTGGAGTTGCAGTTGCTCGCCGACAGCTTGGGTGTGGAGATTATTCCCGAGATTGACGTGCCTGCCCACTGCTTGGCCTTCACCCATTATAAGCCCGAATTGGGCAGTAAGGAGTATGGCCCCGACCATCTCGACCTCTTCAATCCTGAAACCTATACTTTCTTCGACGCTCTTTTCAAAGAATATTTGGAGGGGCCCAACCCTGTGTTCAGAGGCAAACGCATGCACATCGGCACAGACGAGTATTCCAACAAGTCGCAAGAAGTGGTAGAAAAGTTCAGATATTTCACCGACAGATATATTAAATATGTAGAGAGCTTTGGCAAAGAAGCCATGGTGTGGGGACAACAAACACATGCCAAGGGTACAACTCCCATCAAAGTGGATAATGTGCTGATGCACCTTTGGTCAACCGATTTTGCCCATCCTCAGGAGATGATGAAGATGGGTTACGACGTGGTGAGTATCCCCGACGGTCAAGTATATATCGTTCCTTTGGCGGGTTATTACTTCGATTATCTCGATACCAAGAAGCTATACGAAACATGGACGCCTGCCACCATTGGCAAGTTTGTGTTTGAAGAGAAGCACCCACAAATAAAGGGAGGTATGTTTGCCGTTTGGAACGAT
>JALEWR010000234.1 GCA_022783515.1 Prevotella sp. | reverse complement strand
TAATAAAGTTGTAATCAACATAATTTTATTATTTAAAGTTATTAATTAATTTATTTATTCATTCTGCATGATGTTCTTGCTGAGACAAGCCAATAAACACGGCACTCAGCATGGTGAACACATAGGCCTGTACAAAAGCCACCAAAAATTCCAAACAATTCATGAATAAAAGCATCAATACTCCAAAGATATTCAAGCCTACTCCAAAACCTACTCCCATTGACCATCCTAAGAAGATAACACAAGTGAAGCTCAAAATAACGGCATGTCCTGCCATGATATTGGCAAAAAGACGTATCATCAAAGCGAAGGGCTTGGTAAATATACCAAATATTTCTATCAAAGGCATAAGAGGGATGGGAGCCTTTAGGAAGACAGGAACATCTGGCCATAATATTTCTTTCCAATATTCTTTATTTCCAAAGACATTGATTGCAACCATTGTGCAAAGGGCTAATACCAGGGTAACATTGATATTTCCTGTGATATTTGCTCCGGCAGGGAATATAGGGATTAGACCAATCAAATTACTGGTTAGAATAAAAAAGAATACTGTCAACAAATATGGGGCAAACTTATGATACTTTGCTTCACCTATCGCAGGTTTTATCAAATCATCCAAAAGTGTAGTAATGAGCAACTCCATCAGTCCGACGAAACCTTTTGGAGCTTCACTCTTTGCATCACGTCCTTTGTACCATCTGGCACAAGACAAAAAGACTACAAGGAGAACGAAGACTACAATCCAAATTTGTGCCACAACCTTCGTGATACTCAAATCTAACGGACGTTGAACCGTTCCATCTGCCATGGTCTGATATATTTTGCCATGATGCTCTTTATTAAAAAAGAAAGGCTGGGGTAAGTGATGTGGTGTACAGAAAGTCCATTCACCGGTTTCACTATTCCTGACAATAATAGGTAAAGGCACACTGATATGTTTTCCCTCAACTGTTGCAATATGCCACTCGTACGCATCCGACAAGTGTTCCAGCACAGTTGCGGGTATATCCATTTTTCCCTCATACCTGCTGCTTGCCATCATTTGTAGTGGCAATAACAACATACACAAGAGCAATAGTTGTGTCTTTATCTGTTTCATGATAACCGTCATTTATTATTCTTTTCGTTTGAGTGTTTGTTTGTCCGTTGGAAAAATAGCGTATGATGTGCCATTACAACAATGTAATACACCATAATGACACAGAAGAAATTAATCATCGATTCGCCACCCACCATAAGATAATACCCTAACAATATGCCGAGTGTTAACAATAACCTTACTCCCGATACACCCAAGAAAAACATGGGAAGCATGTCGGAGGCCTGTATAGACACCTTTCGCCATATCAAAATATCAGCCACTTCTATCACCAATGCGAAACAAGTTCCTACGATGACAGATGTAATGAGTGTATCAAGATACAGCACTCTAACGAGGATGAGCAACAATATCGATAAAGCGGCGATAAGCGTAAAACTCTGTCGTAAATACTTCCATACCTTCTTGTCTATGTCTTCCATCAAGCTATGTTTCAACGTTTAAAGTTCAACACACAAGTTCACTCTATTTTTTTGCACTTCGATAAAGCCCCCACTAATTTGCAGTTCGCTTCTCTCTCCATTAGCTACATCATACGCTACACTTCCCTTTTCAAGAATAGAAATAATGGGAGCATGGTTAGTAAGAACCTCAAAACGTCCCATCATACCAGGAACAATTATTCGCTCCACTTCTCCGGAAAAGAGAACTTTATCTGGAGATATTATCTTAATTTTCAACATGTTACTTTACTTTTATCCAAGATAAAATTAAGACTCTGCGGCCGCCAATAGTTTCTTGCCTTTCTCAATAGCATCTTCGATAGTTCCCACATTGAGGAATGCTTGTTCTGGAAGATGATCGACCTCGCCATCAAGAATCATATTAAATCCTTTGATGGTATCTTCGATGCTTACCATCGCCCCCTTAACACCTGTAAACTGTTCTGCCACGGTGAAAGGTTGCGAAAGGAAACGCTGAACGCGACGAGCCCTATAAACGATTTGCTTATCTTCATCGCTCAATTCGTCCATACCCAAGATAGCAATAATATCTTGTAACTCTTTGTAACGTTGCAAAATCTGCTTCACGCGTTGAGCACATTCGTAATGTTCCTTACCCACAATCAATGGGTCAAGAATACGAGATGTTGAACCTAGAGGGTCTACAGCAGGATAAATGCCCAACTCGGTAATTTTTCTACTCAACTCGGTTGTTGCATCCAGGTGAGTAAAGGTTGTTGCAGGAGCAGGATCGGTCAAGTCGTCCGCAGGCACATATACAGCTTGTACAGATGTAATAGAACCACGTTTTGTTGACGTAATACGTTCCTGCATGGCACCCATCTCACTCGCCAGTGTTGGTTGATAACCTACAGCCGAAGGCATACGGCCTAACAAAGCCGAAACCTCTGAACCAGCCTGTGTAAAACGGAAAATGTTATCCACAAAGAACATGATATCAGCAGCCTCACCCAAATCGTTCACACCATTATCGCGAAACTCTTCGGCAACGGTCAAACCGGAAAGAGCTACAGAGGCACGAGCACCCGGAGGTTCATTCATCTGACCATAAACAAGGGTAGCCTGAGATTCTTTCAACGCATTTTTATCTACCAAAGACAAGTCCCATTTGCCTTCTTCCATAGCTTTTCTAAACGCATCTCCATACTTGATAACGCCCGACTCAATCATATCTCGAATCAAGTCATTACCCTCACGAGTACGCTCTCCCACTCCGGCAAATACAGAATATCCGTTATGACCCTTAGCGATGTTGTTGATTAACTCCATAATTAATACGGTCTTACCAACACCGGCACCACCGAACAAACCAATCTTACCACCTTTCATATAAGGCTCAAGGAGGTCAATGACCTTAATACCTGTTGCCAACATTTCTTTGTGGGTAGACAGGTCTTCAAACTTAGGAGGTTCTCTGTGAATGGGATAAGAGCCTTTCATATCCAGTTCTTCCATACCGTCAATGGGCTGACCAATTACATTGAGCATGCGTCCTTTAATCTGCTCACCTGCAGGCATAGAGATAGGACTGCCTGTTGCCATCACTTCCAAGCCACGTTGCAAACCGTCTGTATTATCCATAGCGACGCAACGTACGGTATCTTCTCCAATATGTTGTTGTACCTCGACAATAAGAACTCGTCCATCGGGGCGATTAATTCTCAAAGCCTCATGAATCTTTGGCAATACGCTTTCTGCATCTTGGCCTTTAGTATCAAAGTAAACGTCGATTACCGGACCAATGATCTGAGAAATACGTCCATTTATTTGTTGCATATTATATGTTTGTTGATTATTCACTCAAGCAACAGCAAAAGTAAGAAATTATGCTGACAGCTACAAGCAATATAAAGTTTTATTGTTTAAATATATTGAAATATTTCCACTTTAAAATGAATAAACACTTCTAAATACTTAACTCATCCAACACTTGTATGAGCTTTTTATCGAAGGGTTTGTCGCTTCTGATGGCTTCGCTTAATGGCACATATACCACCTCGTTGTTACGAACGCCAATCATCACATTACGTTGTCCTTGCATAATTGCGTCAATGGCTCCCACCCCAGTTCTGCTCGCCAATATTCTGTCGTGAGCAGTGGGACGTCCGCCACGTTGTAAGTGACCTAAAATAGAGACACGAACATCAAAATGGGGAAACTCTTTCTTTACACGATCTGCGTAGTACAATGCACCACATTTCTCGCTTTCTGACACAATGACGATACAACTCTTCTTAGACTTTCTGATACCACGTTCCATAAAGCGTGCCAACTGGTCGACATCGGTAGAATCTTCAGGTATAATAGCCGCTTCTGCACCACAGGCGATGGCACTGTTTTGTGCCAAGAAACCGGCATCTCGCCCCATTACTTCTACAAAAAAAATGCGTTCATGACTTTGAGCGGTGTCTCTTATTCGATCTACACACTCGGTAATGGTATTCAATGTAGTATCATAACCAATGGTTGAGTCGGTTCCGTAAAGATCGTTATCAATGGTTCCCGGCAAACCGATACAACAAATATCATACATACTTGCAAACTCTTTAGCACCTGTCAGCGATCCATTTCCGCCAATCACCACCAAAGCGTCGATTCCTTCTTTAACGATGTTTTCGTATGCTTTTTGCTTTCCTTCATCGGTCATAAACTCCATACTGCGAGCAGTTTTGAGAATCGTACCGCCTTGCATGATAATGCCACTCACATTTTCTGTGGTGAAAGGTTTTATATCTCCATTAATCAAACCATCGTATCCGCGATAAATTCCTTTAATGTCAAAGCCATTGCATATTCCTGCACGCGTTACGGCCCTGATAGCAGCATTCATTCCCGGGGCATCTCCGCCCGAAGTCATAATACCGATTGTCTTAATCTTTGCCATTATATTTATACTTTATATTTTTATCATTAACTTATTATTATCCAAAGGATTAAATACCCTATTAATCCTCCTACTAACGCTTTTATTCCTATGTTGTTAAAATACCAACTTAATCTTACTTTATTCTCCTTCATCAAAGCCAATCCACTCATCGAACCGATGGGAAGGATGCTACCAAAGATAGCAGAAGTAAAGGCGATTACTTTCCAATATGTCCCATTTTGAATAAAATTCAGAGCGTATTCGGATGCCGTTTGTCCTGCGGGTATATAGTGACTGTGAACCGAATATAAAGATATGGCTGTCATGCCATTGGCAAAGTTGTCGAGAACAGAACTCAACAAGCCAAGTAAAGCACCTATAATCCAGACATTAGCCACATGGTTATTCAGATAGTCGGACACATTATTAAATACTCCAATTTCCCCTAATACGCCCATCGTGAGCATAATACCCACCACAAACAATATTAATTGGGTAGAGCCATATTGCAATATACGAAGTTTTCTGCGTTGTACCATCACCTCTACATTGGCGAGTTTGCGGTTGAATATTTCATTGATGACCCACAAAACGCATAAAACACACAATGCTCCAAGAAACGGGCTGAGCTTGGTTATGGTATGGAAGGTTGGAATGAACCATAAACCTCCTATACCCACAAAAAGCATCACAACACGTTGCCACACGTTTAAGTTTGTGTCATCGCCACGATATGGCATGCCCATAAACTCTATTTTCATGCTCTCAGGCAACGTCCTTGAAATCCAATAAGTAGGAATAATCCATGCTGCCAGACAAGGTAGCAGCAGATGAAGTGAATAATCAGTAGCAGTAATCGCTCCCATATTCCACAAAACTAAACCTTCGGGCGACCCGATAACTGTCAATGCACCGCCACAATTAGCCGAAATAACAGCCACACTGCCATATAACAAGCGATATTGCCTACTGGGTATCAACTTATGAATAAGCATCAAGATCATCACTGTGGTGGTTAAGTTATCCAGATTGGCAGATAAAATAAAGGTGGCTATTGCCAGCTTCCATAACAACACCTTACTGTTGCGTGTTCGTACCCAAGCCTCAATAAAGTCGAAGCATCCGTTATTGTCCAAAATTTCAACAATTGCCATTGTTGCAATCAAAAACAATGCAATGCCCGATGCCTTGGCGAGATAATGCAAGAAAATATTTTGTGCAATAAATTCTTTGACGTTTTCACTAGTGTGCATAGCCCCTGCCAAATACTCTTGATAAGATTGCAGATGCTGACTGATTACGAAGTCAGTACCATACGATATATACAAAATCCATCCCACAGTACCCATAAAGATTGCTACTGCTGCCTTATTCACATTGGTGTAATTCTCTGTGATGATGAGAAGAAAACCCAACAAGATGATTCCAATAATGATTAATGCCATAATGGTATGAAGTTTCCACAAAGGTAAGAACTTTTATCAAAGATACAATTGCTCCACTTACTTTTTTTGCTTGTTTTCAATAAATCAAACACTACTTTACAAGACTTAATTTTATCCTTTCAACATCCCTTGATTATTAATCAACCAGCCATATCCTAAAAAATATGTAAGTTCCATTCTTTCTTGTCTTTGGGGTAGAAAATTTAAACAAAAAAGAATGAAACTTACATATTTTTTTAAACACGCCCTCGCATTTAAGAACAAATTGCCTTTAACACTACACCGGAATAAGCAGGCACTGACACCTCAATATAATCGTCTTTTTGAAGTTTGAGTATCATCTGCGTATCATTCAACAAATCTGTCGCTTCCACTTCTTGTTCTGTAAAACCCAGATATTCAAAAGCATGTGCCGGAATCTGTAGACGAGTATCTAAAGATTCATATGAAAAATTAACCACAACAATCAGCAATTCTTTATCATATCGACGTAAGAAAGCATACTGAACAGACGGATTAAAATAAGCAGAAGACGGATTAATATACATCAAATCGAAGAACAAACCATCAGATATCGCTCGCTCTTTCGATGCGATTTGCAAGACTTTATGATAGCTTTGATAGAGCGTTTGTTCGGATAATGTCAGCTGCGACTTATCAAAATACCCGCGATAAATAGATGGTACTGCCCAATAATCAAATATAGTGGTACGCCCATCCATTCCGCTAAAACCCTCATTATCCATTCCTCGCTCACCAAACTCTTGTCCGGCATAAATCAATAGCGGATTCTTCTGCAATAAAGAGGAAACAATGAGTCCCGGTATCGCTTTCTGACCATCCCCACAAAAGAAATCACTGGCAATTCGTTGCTCATCGTGGTTTTCCAGAAAATAAAGCATATGCTCACGAATATCATCCAATGATTGCCATTGATAGGTGAGTTCAGACGCTGAACGATGCCCACAAATAACATCTCTAACACAATCGTACATCCCTACTTTATCGTATAAATAATCAAATCCACTATGTATATAGCTGCGATATAAAGTTGGATTATAAACTTCTCCTATAAAAAGTATATGAGGATATTCCGCTTTTACACAATCAGTGGCATATTTCCAAAAAGCCGTAGGCACCATCTCTGCCATATCACAACGAAAAGCGTCAATACCCTTTGATGCCCAGAATAAAAGGATATCCACCATTTTATTCCAAGTATTGGGCGTAGGAACGTAATGTTCGCTCTTACCTCCTGCATCACAATAATCCATTCCATAGTTCAACTTAACGGTTTCATACCAGTCATTCACACTTGGTGAATGGTCAAACCTATCATTTCCCGTTGCCTTAGCAGGATATTCTGTATAGGGTTTGCCCCCTTCCACACTAAAAAAAGATGAAGAATCGAAAGCCTGACGATAGCAGTAATAAAAGTTATTATTAGGAGAGAAATGCTTATCGGTATCATCTTCTTCGCCAAAATCTTTGACACCTATTGGGCGTTTAATTGAATGATACTCTCGTGCCACATGATTAGGCACAAAGTCCATAATGACCTGCATGCCATTCTTATGGGTACGTTCTATTAAAGCCTCCCACTCCTCCATTCGACTATCAACATTGACGGCCAAATCTGGGTCAATATCATAGTAGTCAGTTATGGCGTATGGCGATCCTGCCGTACCTTTCACAACAGCGGGGTGCTGCTTAGGTATGCCGAATGATGTGTAATCTGTTTTCGTGGCATGGCGAATAATACCGGTAAACCATATATGACTCACTCCAAGTTGCTTAATATCTTGAAGTACAGTATCACTAAAATCAGCCATCTTTCCACTACCGTTTTCGGTAATCGAACCATTCTTTTTATTTGTCAGGTTACGATTACCGAAAAGGCGTGTAAAGACTTGATAGATAACAATTTTTCTATTCACGTCTTATCTAAAAGTTATGGATTGAACGAACTTACTCAATCCAATCACCAATGAATTTATTCTCCAATGCCATGTGCAGCAACATTGCTGTCAATACGACCAATCATACCCTGCAATGCTTTTCCGGGACCACACTCTGTAAAGTCAGTTGCTCCATCTGCCACCATATTCTGCACGCAAGAAGTCCAACGAACAGAGCTAGTGAGCTGTGCAATCAAGTTAGCTTTAATTTCCTCTGGTTGAGTGTGGGCCTTACCATCAACATTCTGATAAACAGGACATTGAGGAGCAGAGAATGTTGTTGATTCGATGGCAGCCTGTAACTCGGCTTTTGCCGGCTGCATCAATGGAGAATGGAAAGCACCTCCCACCTTGAGAGGCAATGCACGCTTGGCACCAGCTTCTTTCAAACGCTCACAAGCAACACCAATGCCGTCAATGCTTCCCGAAATAACCAACTGACCCGGGCAGTTATAGTTAGCAGCCACAACAACATTATCGTCGGCATTAACCGCAGCACACACTTCTTCAACCTTTTCGTCTGCCAAACCAACAATAGCTGCCATTGTTCCGGGAACAGTCTCACAAGCTTTCTGCATAGCCATAGCACGATCATAAACCAATCGCAAACCATCCTCAAAACTTAATGCACCAGAAGCCACTAAAGCAGAGAATTCGCCGAGTGAATGTCCAGCCACCATTGCAGGCTTGAAGTCATCACCCAAGCAAAGAGCAGAAATAACACTATGAAGAAAAACAGCAGGCTGTGTAACTTTGGTTTCTTTCAACTCTTCATCAGTGCCATTAAACATGATGTCTGTGATGTTATATCCTAAAATTTCGTTTGCTTGGTCAAAAAGTTTCTTTGCTAAAGGATTGCTTTCATACAAGTCTTTACCCATACCTACAAACTGTGCTCCCTGACCGGGAAATACATATGCTTTCATATTCTCGTTTTATTTTATATTATTAGTTATTATCTATGCAAATATACGACTATTATTCTACTTTGCCAAACAAAACTTCAGCATTCAGCCAAGCAATAAAAAACCCGATTGACCATAAAAAGTCAATCGGGAATCATATAGATTTGCTTTACAGTACAAATTACTCTGCAACAGGAGCTTCAGCCACTTCTTCAGCTTTAGGAGCTTCTTCAGTAGCAGCAACTTCAGCAACAGCATTCTCTGCAACAACCTTTACAGGAACCTTTACTTCCACTTCCTTATGGAAATGAACAGTAGCTTCAAAGTCGCCTACTTTCTTAATGTCAGCCATAGTGATAATCTTACGATCAACCTCAATGCCCTTCTTCTTCAACTCTTCTGCAACAGTAGCTGCATTAACAGAACCGTATGTAACGCCAGTTGCCGAAACTTTAGCTTCGATAACAAGAGCAACGTCCTTCAATGCTTCTGCACGCTTTTCAGCTTCAGCCTTAATAGCTGCAAGCTTGTGTGCTTGTTGCTTAAGATTTTCTGCCAATACTTTCTTTGCAGATTCTGACGCGATAACAGCCTTACCTGTAGGAATCAGATAGTTGCGACCATATCCACTCTTAACATTTACGATATCGTTCTTATATCCCAGTCCGATAATATCTTCTTTCAGTATTAATTCCATTCTGTTTCCTCCTTTAATTATTTCATCAAATCGGTTACGTATGGAAGCAATGCTATCTGACGAGCACGTTTCACAGCTTGTGCCACACGACGTTGGAACTTCAATGAAGTACCGGTAATACGACGAGGTAAGATTTTACCTTGCTCATTCAAGAATTTCTTCAAGAATTCAGGATCTTTATAGTCGATATACTTGATTCCGCTTTTCTTAAAACGGCAATACTTTTTCTTCTTTGTATCCACTGAAGGTGGAGTCAAATAACGGATTTCTGATTGCTTCTCTGCCATAAATTAAGCCTCCTCTTTTTTAGTCCATTTGTGTTTTCTCTTCTCAGCATACTCTACAGCATACTTGTCAAGCTTAACTGTCATGAAACGAATAACTTTTTCGTCTCGGCGATAGCCTGTTTCGAGTGTGTTGATTACTTGTGGCTCAGCCTTAAATTCTAGCAAACAGTAGAAGCCTGTAGATTTCTTCTGAATAGGATAAGCCATCTTTTTCAATCCCCAAGCCTCTTCATTCACAATCTCTGCTCCATTATTTACCAGCAGATCTTTGAATTTAGCGACCGTTTCCTTCATCTGTTCATCAGACAAAACGGGAGTCAAAATGAAAACGGTTTCGTAATGATTCATACTAAAATGTGATTAAATAAA
>JALEWR010000209.1 GCA_022783515.1 Prevotella sp. | reverse complement strand
GGTTGCACATCGACAGCCATTGAAATTCCAACTCTTCTTGCGAGAATACGTTGTTCTCATCTTTGTTGGTGGTCTCTTCTTCGGTTTGGACATACGACGGTTTTTCGGGGCCACGGCGTAGATTAGCGAAACTGTTGATCAAACCACTTAGTTTGAGTGGTTTTGGTTTGCTGCCGGTGTGCGTTTCCGGTTGTTGGGTGGTTGCTGCAGTGGACTCTATTGCAGAAACGCTTGTCGAAAGCATAGGCGTATCTTTACGATGTTGCGTTGCCTTCGTGTCACGCACCACCGTAGAAACCTCACCGGTTACCTGCAGAACCGGTTTATGTTGAGGCGACACTAATTTTTTGAACAGGGATTTTAACTGCTTGGGGCGACGCCCCGCACCGGGTTCTTCGTCTTGTGGCTGAGTAATCTGTGCCACCTGTATAAGCGTCAGTTCCACCAACAAACGCTTGTTGCTGCTCTGTCGGTAGTGGATGTCGCACTGATTCATAATGGCTAATGCCTTATAGAGGAAGGGAGAAGGGCATTTCTGTGCCTGTGCGATATAGCGTTCGCGTTGACGCTGACTCACCTCTAGCAAGGTAACGGTCTGTGGGTCTTTAGCCATCAGTACGTTACGCACATGGCTCGCCAATCCCAAAACCATATTACCTCCGTCAAAACCATTGGTAATGATATTGTTGACGATAACCATGATGTCGCTTACCTTGTTCTCTAAAGCTAAGTCGATGATGTCGAAGTAATTGTCGGTGTCTAACACATTGAGGTCGGCAATCACCGTTTTATAGGTAACATTGCCTTGACAGAAACTCACAGCCTGGTCGAAAATAGAGAGAGCATCACGCATGCCGCCGTCTGCTTTTTCAGCAATCACACTCAAAGCCTCCTCATCATAGGTCACGCCCTCTTTCTCTGCTACCATCTTGAGGTGGTTGATGATGCCCGGGACGGTCATCCGCTCGAAGTCGTATATCTGACATCGTGATATAATCGTGGGCAAAATCTTATGCTTTTCGGTAGTGGCAAGAATGAAGATGACATGTGCCGGCGGCTCTTCCAAGGTCTTAAGAAAAGCGTTGAAGGCTGCTGTGGAGAGCATGTGAACCTCGTCTATGATAAACACCTTATATTTTCCTACCTGTGGAGGAATGCGTGTCTGCTCCATCAAAGCCTTGATGTTTTCCACCGAGTTGTTGCTGGCAGCATCCAATTCAAAGATGTTATACGAGCGTTGTTCGTTGAACGATTGGCAACTTTCACACTCATTGCATGCCTCCCCCTCTGCTGTCGGACTCTGACAGTTAATGGCTTTGGCGAAGATACGGGCACATGTGGTCTTGCCCACACCTCTTGGACCGCAGAAAAGATAAGCATGTGCCAGCTTTCCGCTTTTCACTGCATTCTTCAGAGTGGTGGTGAGGGCCGACTGTCCCACAACCGAGTCGAACGACATCGGGCGATATTTTCGTGCCGAAACAATATATTCTTCCATCTGTTAGTTTATGTTAGTTTGGGTTTTAACAACCCATCAGGTTGCGATATTGACTACATTAGCCACAAAGTTACATCTTTTTTCTGAGGCATCGTTCGGTTTGGGGGAATAAAAGTATAAAATCAAGGAGAGATAGATAAGATGTGATTTGCTCTACGATCCCATAGCTTTGTCTTACAGCAATTTTTCATTTTCTTCTTGCGTGAATATCGAGCTGCTTGGACTTGTGTTGAATGAAAAGAACTCTTTTGAGGAGGCTTGCCAGGATATAATCTCTAACTCGGGTTGTTTTATTGGTCAATTTTAAATATGTAGGTTATGAATGTTGACAAAGCATTTTCTTGTTATAGAGAAAATAAGGAATGTAAATGCGGATGAAATGGTTTTGAATGATAAAGAATAAGATGAAAAACCGCGTTTTTTGTCGTTTCCTTTTGCGAAAGCATAGGTTTTGCATGGTCAAAGCTATGCTTTTGTTTGGTGAAAGGATGTCTTTTAGCATATGAAACCTATCCTTTTGCAACGCAAAAGCGGGTGTTTTGCAAGTCTGAAAATGAGGTTTGTGTTGTAAGTAGTTGATAATTAGGTTTATATGAAAACTCCTAAAATTCGGTCTTGAAATGGGTTTGGTGAGGAAAAAGGGGCTTGACGGAGCGTAGACAAGAGCATTTTTATTGGGCAATTTCTACACTCTGCAATTTCTATCTTCTACTTTAATCTTAATTGCCTCTTTTCTTTGTTTGCATGTTTCAAGTTTTTTTCTTACA
>JALEWR010000189.1 GCA_022783515.1 Prevotella sp. | reverse complement strand
AAGCTATTGAGCATTATCTCAACGAGCTGATTAATACCATCAGAGCTACTTGTGGCTTTGAGGATAAAAGCCGAAATTTGTTCATGTGTAAATTCCATTATTTTATCTGTTTTTAGATTTGCACCTCTAAGATACGAATTTTGGAGCTTACACACTTTTGAGGGACACTACCTTATTCATAGGTTTTAAAATGCTGCACAGGTAGTAAATAAAAGAATTCCGTGAGGTTTCAGCCTACCAAATGTCCATTACGCCTAAAACATAATACTAAACAAAAAAGGGCTGAATGCACTCACTGCAGCCAGCCCCCAAAATTAGAGAGTTATAAAAAAATCAAGTTGTTTTACATTTTATGAATGATACTCTTGCCTATTTCAACCGCTTCCATATTCAATGGCACCAAATGGTGATAGCGGTCAGGCAATGTCTTATACAAGGCTTTTTGCAATCCTTCTGCACTCACAATGGAGGTTACTTGCAACAATCCGCCTAAGACTATCATATTAAAGACCTTTGAATTTTTCATTTCAGCAGCCTTATCCATTGCGTCGATTCGATACACTTGAATATCCTGACGCATAGGAGGATTCAATATTCCATTACCATCGTATATCAGAATGCCACCGGGTTTAACCTTAGATTCAAACTTATTCAACGAAGGTTGATTCAGTACAATGGCGACATCATAACTACTTAATACAGGTGATGATATACGTTTGTCGCTCACAATCACTGTCACATTAGCTGTTCCACCACGCTGTTCAGGACCGTATGCAGGCATCCAAGTTACTTCTTTGTCTTCCATAAGACCAGAATATGCAAGTATTTTTCCCATGGAAAGCACACCCTGGCCTCCAAACCCTGCAATGATTATCTCTGTATTCATAAGCTTGTCGTATCTTTTAAATCACCTTTGGAATAGCGTTCCATCATGTGATTCTGCATCCACTTATTGGCTTCTACGGGCGTCATCTTCCATCCACTGCTACATGTTGCAACAATTTCAACCAATGAAGAACCCTTACCAGCCATTGAAGCTTCAAATGCCTTTCGTATAGCTTTCTTGGCTTGTCGAATAGCGGCCACTGTCTCTACACTCTGACGAGTAACATAACATGTACCTTCTAAACGAGAAGCCAAATCGGTCATATCCAAAGGATAACCATGAAGTTCAGGTACACGTCCTGTTGGGCAAGTGGCTGTCGGTTGCTCCAATAAGGTTGTTGCCGACATTTGCCCGCCAGTCATACCGTAAATACCATTGTTGACATATATAATAGTGATGTTATCACCTCTATTCAAACTATGCAACGTTTCTGTTGTGCCTATACACGCCAAATCACCATCACCCTGATAGGTAAACACCAATCGGTCGTTCCACAAACGCTTGATGGCAGTTGCCAAAGCAGGTGCACGCCCATGAGCAGCTTCCTGCCAGTCGATGTCTAAATATCTATAGGCAAAAACCGCACAACCAACAGGACTCACACCTATTGCTTTATCAGACATGCCCATCTCTTCGATGACTTCGGCTATGAGCTTATGCACCACTCCATGAGAACAACCTGGGCAATAGTGCATGGTTGTATCATTCATTAAAGTTGGTTTGGCATAAACCAAGTTCTCAGCACTTATTATTTCTTTTTCCATTTAGAATTTCGTCTTTAAAGCGTTGATAATCTCCACGGGTTCAGGAACTATCCCACCTAAACGTCCAAAATGTTCCACTTGCTTCGTACCACGAATAGCCAATCGTACATCTTCGACCATCTGACCTGCATTAATCTCAACCACTAAGATTCCTTTCTTACCATCTGCCATAGCAGACAATTCTTTTTCAGGGAAAGGCCACAGTGTAATGGGACGGAATAATCCCACTTTGATACCTTCCTCGCGTGCCATCTCTATCGCTTTTTCTGCGATACGAGCAGCACTTCCAAAAGCCACAATCATATACTCCGCATCGTCTAAATGGCTGGCTTCGTATCTTGTTTCCTTTGTTTTTATCTCTTCATACTTCGCTTGCAATGCCAAATTGCGTTTCTCCATCAACTCCGGCATCAACTCTAACGAGGTTATGATGTTGGGCTGTCTATCTTTACTTCGTCCAAAAGTAGCCCAAGGACATTCCTTTTTAATCTCTGCTTCTGTACGACGAGGTTTTATCGGAGGCAATACCACCTTTTCCATCATCTGACCGATAACACCATCGCTCAATATCATAACAGGAAGACGATATCTAAAAGCTAAAGTGAAACCAAGATCCACAAAGTCTGCCATCTCTTGCACTGAATGAGGAGCTAACACAATGATATAATAATCACCATTTCCACCACCTCGAGTTGCTTGAAAATAATCTCCTTGTGAAGGTTGTATCGTTCCCAAACCAGGACCACCTCGCTGAACATTAACTATCAAACCCGGTATCTCAGCACCCGCCATATAAGAAATGCCTTCTTGCATCAAAGCTACACCGGGAGAAGAAGATGAGGTCATCACTTTCTTACCCGTGCCGCCTCCACCATAAAGCATATTGATAGAGGCTACCTCGCTTTCGGCTTGCAGTACAACCATTCCAATTGTTTCCCAAGGTCTTAATGCTGCAAATGTTTCAATAATCTCACTTTGTGGAGTAATAGGATAACCAAAGTATCCGTCAACACCACAACGCACAGCAGCATGAGCTATCGCCTCATTGCCTTTCATTAACATGATTTCCTGTTCTGTCATAATGTTTATTCCTCCATCTTTATTCTATAGACTGTTATACAGCCATCCGGACAAACCATTCCACAAGCTGCACATCCGATACAATCATCCAAACGCACCGCTTCAGAATAGGCATATCCACTGGCATTCACTCGCTTTTTTGATATAGCTATCACATTCTTAGGACAAGCTACAACACAAAGCGAACAGCCTTTACAGCGATCGCCATTGATAACAATCGCTCCTTTTATCTTACTCATACGTTGTTGCCTTTATGAGGTTCTCATCATATAGTTTGACAACTATCTGTTGGTACGCCCTCATTCTTACAATTATGGATTATAAAAATCCTTGCAGTAATAGTTAACGATATTTTCCAGCATCTGCTTGGCATGTACAGCCGGACTATCAGGATCTAATTCAATCGCCTCAGCATAACATTCCAATGCCATTTGCCAATTTCCTTGTTGGCGATATTCATTCCCCTTGATATAATATTCTTCACTACTCATATCTTTAAACGTATCTCCCATGGCTGAGAGAATACGTTTTATCTTAATAACACATAAAGATTTCTCTCTACTTGTAATATTCTTTCTTACCTGCCGCTAAAGTATTCTTCATTAATGAACATATTGTCATGGGCCCCACTCCACCCGGTACAGGGGTAATATAAGAACACTTCGATGCCACTTCATCAAATTTCACATCTCCTTTTAAACAGAAACCACTCTTGTGAGTTGTATCAGCTACGCGTGTTGTTCCCACATCTACAATCACAGCACCATCTTTCACCATATCTGCCGTAACAAATTCGGGACGTCCAATAGCAGCAATAATAATATCTGCATTGCGACATTCTTCTTTCAAAGTTTGTGAGCGAGAATGACATACCGTAACAGTTGCATCGCCATACTCTTTCTGCATCATCAATTGTGCCATGGGCTTACCCACAATATTGCTTCGTCCCAAAATCACACATTTCTTCCCACTGGTTTCAATACCATATCTTTTTAATAAGGTTATAATACCCAAAGGAGTGGCAGAAATAAAACAAGGCAAGCCAATTGCCATTCGTCCTACATTAATGGGATGAAATCCGTCAACATCTTTACGATAATCGATGGCTTCAATAATTCGTTGTTCGTCGATATGTTGAGGAAGAGGGAGTTGCACAATAAAGCCGTCAACATCAGTATCCTGATTGAGTTTCTCAACACAAGCCAAGAGTTCAGCTTCCGTAACGTCCTCTTCAAAACGGATGAGCGTAGATTTAAATCCACATTGTTCACATGCAATAACTTTGTTCTTCACATAGGTTTCCGAACCTCCGTCATGTCCAACAAGTACAGCTGCCAAATGAGGTTGTTTACCTCCAGCGGCAACAATCGTCTTCACTTCTTCTGCTATCTCAGCCTTGATGGCTGTTGCTGTAGCTTTTCCGTCTATCAACTGCATAGTATTTTGGTTTTAGAATTTTGGCATACCAGGCATACCTTTCATCTTACCCATCATTCCTGCCATCTTCGACATATTATTTCCTGTCATCAACTTCATCATCTTTCGGGTTTGGTCAAACTGCTTAATCAGCTTATTTACCTCTTGAATATTCGTTCCACTACCCTTTGCGATACGCTGTCTACGACTTGTGTTCAAAATTTCAGGATTTGTACGCTCTTTGGGAGTCATACTCTTAATAATCGCTTCGATGCCTTTAAACGCATTATCATCGATATCTACATCCTTAATGGCTTTTCCCACACCGGGAATCATTGCGGCAAGATCTTTAAGATTACCCATTTTTTTGATTTGTTCGATTTGGTTCAAGAAATCGTTGAAATCAAATTTATTCTTCTGTATCTTCTTTTGCAGGCGTTTAGCTTCCTCCTCATCAAACTGCTCTTGAGCACGTTCAACAAGCGAAACAATATCGCCCATCCCTAATATTCTATCTGCCATACGAGAAGGATGGAATACATCCAAGGCTTCCATTTTCTCGCCTGTACCGACAAATTTAATTGGTTTAGTTACTACCGTGCGAATACTTAATGCAGCACCACCACGAGTATCACCATCTAACTTAGTCAACACCACACCATCAATATCCAAACGCTCATTAAATTCGCGTGCTGTATTAACGGCATCCTGACCGGTCATCGAGTCTACAACGAACAAGGTTTCATCGGGTTGAACCGCTTGCTTGAGGTTGTAAATCTCAGTCATCATTTCCTCATCAATCGCCAAACGACCTGCGGTATCGACAATCACGACATCGTTGCCCTTAGCTCTAGCCTCTTGAATAGCGTGTTGAGCTATCTCTATCACATTTTTATTGCCTTCTTCCGAATAGACAGGCACTCCTACTTGTTCTCCAACAACTTTCAACTGATCAATAGCCGCAGGACGATAAACGTCACAAGCCACCAACAGCGGTTTCTTATGTTGCTTATTCTTTAGGAGATTAGCCAACTTTCCACTAAAGGTCGTTTTACCCGAACCTTGCAAACCAGACATCAAAATGATTGAAGGCCTTCCATTGAGTTTCAATTCAACAGCCTCACCTCCCATCAATGCCGCCAGCTCGTCGTGAACAATCTTCACCATCAACTGACTCGGCTTCACTGCTGTCAGCACGTTCATTCCCAGTGCCTTCTGCTTAACCGTATCGGTAAATGTCTTAGCCACTTTGAAGTTAACATCGGCATCGAGCAATGCCCTACGCACATCCTTCAATGTTTCTGCTACATTAATCTCGGTAATTTGTCCTTCACCTTTTATTATCTTGAACGATCTTTCAAGCCTGTCGCTGAGGTTTTCAAACATAAAAATATTCTATCCTTTAGTGTATTGTTATAAAAATACGATATACTTATTTATAATTTCTACAAAGGTACGCATTCTTATATTAAAAAAAGAGGTTTTCATTGGGTATTTAATGTATTTTAATTGAGTTTCCGCAAAAATGCCCAAACTTTATTGCTTTCCTGTCTTAGTTATGATTTTTACCACATAAAACGTGCCACAAGTGGTAAATGGTCACTATAGCCTCCTATATACTTTGCTCCGAGATAGGTTCGGCGAGGTCGCTTTCCTCCATATACGGCATCGTCTTCTAATAAAAAATCGGCATCATAAATATAACAATCCCGCATTTTCTCATAAATCTTTTGACTCACAAATATATGGTCCAAACTCTCCCACTCGCCTTGATAGCGATAGGTTGCCATGGCTCCATTTCTACCTTTTGCGGTAGCTGATACATCTATTAAAGATTGCTCAGTCAACCATTTTAAAGCCGGTGCCTTACCCCCATCGTTAAAATCGCCCATCAGTAATATATGTGCATGCGGTTCATCACTTCGTATTGAATCAACAGCCGCTCCCAATCGCTTCGCCACTTGCATACGAAAAGAATGGGTATGTGTTGCCCCACCGGCTCTACTGGGTGCATGCACCACAAATACATGCAACGAATCACCACTTCTCACCCTACCTTTAACGTATAGTATATCCCGCGTGGGTCGCATACCCTTTATCGTTTCCACTCGCAAAGCATACGAGGTAACAAGCAAAAAGGTAAAGGGAGAATATAAAAAAGCCACATCAATGCCGCGTTCGTCAGGCGATTCGGTCATCACATACTTGTATCCTGCCTTGCGTAAAAGCGACCGTTGGGTTAAATCTCTCAGCACACTATCGTTCTCCACCTCGCATAAACCTACAACATCGGGTAGTTTCCATCTCTCACCATCTTCTCCACAGGCAATAATTACTTTCCCTATGTTATTCAACTTACGCCAGTACCTGCTTTTCGTCCAATGTTTATACGACTCCGGCAAAAACTCTTCATCGGCTTTCAATGAATCGTTTTGATAATCGAATAGATTCTCGCAATTCAACTGCACCACTGTAAAAAACGACGATAAGATAAGGGCTAACATCATGACATTTCAGATTTACTACTCAAAAACAAACCTATCAAAATACAAATGGTTCCTATAATAAAATAAGGTGTTATGGTTTCTTTCAGTATGACACTGGCAAAAAATATCGTTGTTATAGGGTTAACATAGATATAATTGGTAGCTTTCATCGCTCCAAGATGATACACGCACCATGTCCATGTAAGAAAACATATCAGAGACGCCAACACTCCGAGGAAAATAAAATTTCCAATAACCATCGGAGTCAACAGCTGGGAACTTAAAGGAAAACCCGGCTTTATCATATAATAAGGCAGCATGGTGATTAAGCCATAGAAAAACACCTTACGCGTAATATAAAAACTACTGTACTTATCTGCCACCATCTTCATAAAAAGTGTGTAAAAAGCCCAAGCCAAACAAGCCGAAAAGGCTAACATATCACCCAAGGGAGAGAGTTGTAATAAAAATTTTCCATTCAGCACTACCACCGTCATACCCACAAACGACAACACCGTACCCAACACTTGCTTACTATTCAATCGGGTTTCACGAAAGAGCAATCTCAATAAAATCATAGTAAAGAGCGGGCAAGAACAGACGATGAGCGACACATTGGTGGCGGTGGAATAACGCAGAGCTTCATTTTCTGTCAGGAAATATGCCGAACCGCCGGTTATTCCCAAAAGCAACATTATAGCTTCATCTTTCCACGAATGGCTCCACCATCTTCTCCACTCGTCTTTCTTCTTTCCAAAAAACGAAATGCCTAACATCAAAACATAGGCTATAAGAAAACGAAAAACAAAAATCTGATCAGGTGCCAATCCTGCGTGTATCAACAATTTTGTTGAAATAAAGGTTGAACCCCAAATAGCGACGGTAACAAATGCAATAATATGGTAAATTGTCGTACTTTCTTTATGCATAACTTCTTGATAAGCAATATCTTGTTTATAAGATGCAAAGGTATGGCTTTACCGCAAAACCACAAAACATTTATCCATTCAGTTCAATGAAAATTTGTGAGCTAAGACAAGAATTAACAAGCAATAATACACGAAGTATTTGCAACAATGAGCAATTATGTGATACGACAGTTTTTCTTTGTACCCACACAACTTTTCACAATAAAAAGTAAACACAAAGTTCACAATCAATGCCAAGTATCATGTTATAAAAGTGGTGTACATTGTTATTAAAAAACACCAAATTAGTATTAAAAATACATATTACTAATACAAATTTCGTTGTTAACTCTCCTCATCAATACGCTTTATACCTCTTTTTCTTGGAATATGACATTTTTATCGTAACTTTGTGATATGATATTTTACTTTTCGTGTACAGGCAACACCCGATGGGCAGCTCAAGAGTTGGCTCGTGCCACTAACGAGCGGTTAATTAATGTTGCTGATGCATTAAAAAGCGAAGAAGAATTTCAACTTGCAGAAGGAGAGTCGCTTGGCTTTTGTTTCCCGGTACATGGTTGGCGACCTCCGCTCACGGTAAGAGAGTTCATACAGCGACTGAAGATGGATAACTGGCATGATAATTACTGTTATGCTTTATGTACTGCAGGAGATACCACAGGAGAAAGTTTAAAGATATTCGAAAACGATCTCTTGAAAAGAGGGGTGCCACTGCATGCCACTTTTTCGCTCGTCATGCCCGAGAGTTATGTAGGACTTCCTTTCATGGATGTTGATACCTCTGAAAAGGAAAAAGAGAAAAAACTTCAAGCAAAGTTATTGCTCCAACAATACATTCAGCATATCATCAACAAAAAACAAGGCAAGCAAGACCCATATATAGGCAGGTGGCCACGCATCAACAGCCGACTCATCGGCTCGTTTTTTGTCAATCATCTCATCAGCGACAAGCCTTTCAGAGTAGAATCGAGCAAATGTGTCAGATGTGGCATTTGTACCAATGTCTGCCCCACAGACAACATAAAAGGTGGCTTAGGATATGAACCAACATGGCTGCACACAAGACGTTGCATCACTTGTTTTGCATGCTACCATCATTGTCCGCATCATGCCATCGAATTTGGCAGACAAACTCAAAATAAGGGACAGTATTGGTTTACAAAAAATGGAATATAAATGAATTAGATAGTTATATAGTTTTAAACATGAAAAGAATATTTTTATCTTTACTTATCGCCTTTTATGCTGCAGCCACATGGGCATGTAGAGCATGGCATGAACCTGTATTAATTCAACAAAGCGATGGTACAACACTCTCCATCCTCGTACATGGCGATCAGCACTTTAGTTGGCGTACAACTATAGATGGAGTCATCATCGTAGAAAAGAACAGCAACTACTATGTCGGCATAATCGATACAGAAGGCAACCTAACAGCTTCTCCACAGTTGGCACACGACAAGGCTCAACGTTCGGCCGCAGAACAGCAACTGGCAAACAGCCAAAACAGAGAGTTGTATTTCACAAAGCAATATCAAGCTTTACAAGCTCCTCTCACAAGAAACATGCCCATCGTTCCCGATGCCTACACCTTTCCCCATATGGGAAGTCCTAAGGTTTTGGTCATCTTGGCACAATACAGCGATGTAAAATTTACTTTGCCCAACCCTCGCAAGTCGTTCAATCAGTATCTCAACAGTATGGAAAATACTCACCAAAATTTCGGAAATGATGAACACCGCAACTTTGGTAGTGTAAAGAAGTATTTTTCTGATATGAGTTATCAACAGTTCACACCTCAATTCGACCTCTATGGTCCTATTACTTTACCTCAAAGTATGGAATATTATGGTAAAGGTGCGAACGAATCGGGAACACAGGCCTCAAATATTGTAATTGACGCCTGCAAATTGATGGACGATTCACTCGACTTTTCTCAATACGATAGCAACAAAGATGGTATTGTAGACTTGGTTTATATTATCTATGCCGGATATGGAGAAAATATGGGTGCTAGCACCAACACTTTATGGCCCAAAGCATTCAGCATTAGCAATCATGTCACAGCAGAAGGTAAAAGGATTGGCAGATGTGGTATCAGTAATGAGCTTATAGGTAACCAGGCAGCCCCAGCAACTAAAAGGATTAATGGTATTGGTTTGTTCTGTCATGAGTTTTCTCACTGCTTAGGACTTCCCGACTTCTACCCCACGAATAAAAATAACAAGACGATGTTTCCCACGAAAGATGCATTCGACGACCAAGGAATGGAAGCATGGAGCGTAATGGATTATGGCTGTTATGTTCAGAATGGTTATGTACCGGTGGCTTATACTGCATGGGAGCGTGAAGCTATGGGTTGGCTAAAGGTGAACACATTGTCGAATTCACAAGACGTTGAACTAAAAAGTATCGATGAAGAAGGAGGAAAGGCATATCGCATTATGAATGATGATGACCCTTCAGCCAACGACTATTATATGCTCCAACATATTCAGGCACATGGTTGGAATAAGGGTATCCAGACAAATGGTCTGCTCATGTATCATGTCAACTATAATGTTTCTGAGTTTAGTTTGAGCAAGAATGCTCCCAACAACATTAAGGGAAAACCTCGCATGACTGTTGTTCCTGCCGATGGAAAGCTGCTTGCATCTTATAAGATTGGAGCAAATGTACAAGCAGGAGAAATTACCCCTACGACATTTTACGATAATATCAAAGCTGATGTCTTTCCCGGTGCAAACAATGTTACAGAAATCAAGGATAGCATGAACTTAGTCAACTATGTTCCTTGGGTTGGAGATAGCTTACTAAGAAAGCCTATCACCAATATCGAGAACATTGTATATACCAATGCAGCCGGTGCCAATAGTTCCTATACCAAGTTCAGCATCAAGATGCTTGATAAGGACCAGCCAACTACGGGCATCACAAGTATTTCTGACAACCAAGAAATTGCAACAAACGATCAACGCATCTATCGACTGGACGGCTCATTCGCAGGCGAAACTCTCAACAACTTGCCTAAAGGTGTGTACATAAGAAACAAGAAAAAGTTTATAGTTCCATAGTTCATTGATTGATTAATTAAAGATTGGTTATTTAAAATACACAGAAGCCCTCCAATGACACGATGTTGTCATTTGGGGGGCTTTGATATTGTACAAGGCATAAAATAAGCAAGCCTTATTGGTTCATTTATTCAATTGTTCGGCAATGGCTAAATACATAGGCTCATTCCCTACAACTCAAATTCCTACAACTCAT
Organism: Prevotella sp.; assembly: GCA_022783515.1. GTDB lineage: Bacteria > Bacteroidota > Bacteroidia > Bacteroidales > Bacteroidaceae > Prevotella. Next base: position 619 of record JALEWR010000189.1, on the reverse strand, counting down.
CTACTTAATCCAACACCTTAAAGCGGGCGAACTTCAGTAAAAGCTGCTTGGTGCCAGTGTTCTCAAATTTTACAGTTGCCTTGGTATTCTCTCCTGTACCTTCCAGCTTAACCACAGTGCCCATACCAAAACGTTGGTGTTCAATCTTATAGCCTTCTTTTACGCCAAACGCAGAGGCATCAGATGAGGCTGTTGATGCATTGTCGTTTGAATGACCAATAACAGCATCTACACGTTTCATATTAGCTCCTGCTGCCGCCAAACGTTGCTTAAAACTATACGAGAACGGGTCCACTGCCTTCTCGGATTGTCCGGCTTTGGTTATCTTGGGTATGGGGTCTGCCATAAAACGGTCTGCCACGGGACGGGAGTTTTGGTAACAATCGGAAGACGATTCTGAATATCTGCCACTCCGGCGATAATCGTCGCTACCATGACCACTCGCCGAACGATCAGACGAAAAACGACCATAGAAAGAACGCGAATAAGAATCGTCGTCGCAAGCCGTTGCTTCCATCTTCACCAAAGCGGGGTCGAGTTCACAAAGAAAACGGCTGGGCGTACCAAACTCCATGCGGCCATATCTGTAACGATTCTTAGCACTGGTCAAAATACATTT
>JALEWR010000159.1 GCA_022783515.1 Prevotella sp. | reverse complement strand
AAAAAAGAGGATAAATTACAGACAAGAGATGATACGCTGTAATACATATTTAAAAAAGAGGAAAGTCGCTATCGACTTTCCTCTTTTTTTGATGAGTTGGTGAGTTTTAAACAGATGACTTCTTAACTGAACCGATTTAGGATTAATTTCTTATCTTTGCAAAATAGAAAAGCGTAATAATAATATTAACAACCAACAAGTATGGAAGAGAAAGACAAAGAGGTAATTCAATTACCCGAAAATGCCTTTAGAGAATTGAAAGAGGGCGAAGAGTATCAGCCGGTGATGAGTCCGCAGGGCGTTTATCCCGAAGTGAACACCTGGTCGGTTACCTGGGGTATCCTGATGGCGATGCTCTTTTCGGCAGCCGCAGCTTATTTAGGCTTGAAAGTAGGTCAGGTTTTTGAAGCAGCCATTCCCATTGCCATTATTGCCGTGGGCGTTTCGACGGCTTCCAAACGTTCGAAAGCCTTGGGCGAAAATGTGATTATTCAGAGTATCGGAGCATGTTCGGGGGCTATTGTGGCAGGTGCCATCTTCACCCTACCCGCTATCTACATACTGCAAGCCAAGTATCCGGAGATGACCGTATCGTTTGTCAAAATCTTTATTGCCTCACTTTTGGGAGGTATCATCGGCATCTTGTTCCTTATTCCTTTCCGCAAATACTTCGTTAAAGACATGCACGGCAAATATCCCTTCCCCGAAGCCACTGCCACCACACAGGTGTTGATGTCGGGAGCAAAGGGCGGAAGCCAGGCAAAACCATTGTTGATAGCAGGGTTGGTAGGTGGACTATACGACCTTATCGTGGCTACCATGGGTTGGTGGAACGAGAATTTCACCAGTCGGGTAACAGGCATGGGCGAAACCTTGGCAGAGAAGGCGAAACTGGTATTCAAGATAAACACTGGTGCTGCCGTCATGGGCTTGGGTTACATTATCGGCTTAAAATATGCCCTTATCATCTGTTTGGGTTCGTTTGCCGTATGGTGGCTCATCGTTCCGGGAATGTCTATCTTGTTTCACGACCAAGTGTTAAACACATGGGACCCCTCCATTGCACAGACCGTAGGCGAGATGTCGCCCGAAATGATTTTCAAAGCCTACGGCAAGAGCATCGGTATCGGTGGTATTGCCATGGCAGGCATCATCGGCATCATCAAGTCGTGGGGCATCATCAAGAGTGCGGTATCATTGGCTGCACAAGAAATGAAAGGCGGAAAGAGCAATGCAGAAAGCGAAGTACGCACGCAGAAGGATATTTCTTTTAAGGTGATAGCAATCGGTTCCATCACTACGTTGATATTGATTTTCCTTTTCTTCCTCTTCGGTGTGATGGATGGCAATATGCTTTTTGCCTTGGTTGCCATTGTTTTGGTGGCACTCATCGCCTTCCTCTTCACCACCGTGGCAGCCAACGCCATTGCCATTGTAGGTTCTAACCCGGTATCGGGCATGACCTTGATGACCCTCATCCTGGCCTCTGTCGTGATGGTGGGCGTGGGATTGAAAGGCACATCGGGTATGCTTGCCGCCCTGATGATGGGTGGTGTGGTATGTACTGCCTTGTCTACTGCCGGTGCTTTCATTACCGACCTAAAGATAGGCTATTGGCTTGGCACAACGCCCAAGAAGCAAGAAACATGGAAATTCTTAGGAACATTGGTGTCAGCTGCCACCGTGGGCGGTGTGATGATGTTGCTGAACGAGACTTACGGCTTTACCAGTGGTCAGCTGGCGGCACCACAAGCCAACGCTATGGCTGCCGTTATCGACCCATTGATGAATGGTGTGGGAGCACCTTGGATTCTCTATGCCATCGGTGCCGCTATCGCCATTATCCTAACTTGGTGTAAGGTGCCTGCCCTACCCTTTGCCTTGGGTATGTTCATCCCCTTGGAACTCAATACTCCCCTCTTGGTGGGTGGTGCGATTAACTGGTGGGTTACTACCCGCAGCACCGACAAAAAGGTGAACGACGAACGTGGAGAGAAAGGCACACTTCTTGCCAGTGGCTTTATTGCCGGCGGTGCATTGATGGGTGTCATCAGTGCCTTACTACGCTTTGGCGGACTGAACATCGTGAACGAGGCATGGCTCGCCAACCCCTTGTCAGAGCTTTGTGCCTTAGCCGCTTATCTCTTGCTCATCGCTTATTTTATCAGAGCGACGAAGAAGTAAGCAACAACGAAAAGGATTTTATTGCAGCAACAATCATATTTGTAAGCAACGACACACACAAATTATCACAACAAATAATCCGTATTTATTAGAATCGTGAAAGGTTGTGGATGTCGTTGCTCTCCAACTTATTTCTGCAACAACACACACAAAAGTTCACAACAAGTCTTCCACCATTATAAGGTAACTGCTTCTGCGTTATCTTGCCATCGCGATTGCGATGTCTGCGTAATAGCTTTCTATCCATAAAATTTCTGCGTTTTTGCGGTATCTGCGAGAGCCTTTAAGCCAAATCTGTTTGAACTCTGCTCATTTAGCCTTATTTAAACATTCTCGCAGATACCGCAGAGGACGCAGAAGGCTTTAATCTAAAAGGAATTGCAAGAATACGCAAACATCGCAGTCGCGATGGCAAAACTCGCAGAAAGGTTGACCACAACACATAAAACAGTTTTCTGCAACAACTACACAAAAGTTCACAACAAGTCTTCCTTTATTATAAGGTAACTGCTTCTGCGTTATCTTGCCATCGCCGCTGCGATGTTTGCGTAATAACCTCCAACCATAAAATTCAGCGATGTCTGCGTTATCTGCGAGAACCTTTAAGCCAAGTTTGTTTTCACTTAGCTCATCTGGCTTCATTTAAACATTCTCTATGATGTGAAATATGGGCGTGTTTTGTTGGCTATTTTTACTAACATCAGCATGACAGGTACTTCTACCAGCACGCCTACCACTGTTGCTAAGGCTGCTCCTGATTGCAACCCGAAGAGGGAGATGGCTACCGCAACAGCCAATTCAAAAAAATTACTTGCTCCTATCATTCCTGCAGGGGCTGCAATTTCGTGGGGTAATTTCCACCATTTGGCCCAGCCGTATGCAATGAAGAATATCAGCATCGTCTGCAAAACAAGTGGCACGGCAATTAGTAAGATATGCAGAGGATTATTCAGGATGATTTCTCCTTGAAAGGAGAACAGGATGACAAGTGTCAACAACAAGCCTCCGATGGTATAGTTGTCGAATTGTCGAATGAATGTATTATTGAAGTATTCCACTCCTCTATGCCGAATAACCATTGTACGGGTAACAATTCCTGCGGCAAGCGGTATCACTACAAACAACACAACGGAGAGCAATAAGGTATCCCATGGAATGGAAACACCACCCACGCCCAGCAAGAAAGCAACGATTGGTGCGAAGGCTGCCAGTATAATCAGATCGTTTACTGCCACTTGTACCAATGTATAGGCGGCATCTCCTTTGGTGAGATAACTCCATACAAACACCATGGCTGTACAGGGGGCAGCTCCCAATAATACCGCTCCGGCTAAATATTCTTCGGCCAAGTCGGTTGGAATAAAGTTCTTGAAAACAATATAAAAGAAAAAATAAGCCACTCCAAACATGGAAAATGGCTTGATTAGCCAGTTTGTAATGCAAGTAACTATTATTCCTTTGGGCCGTTTGCTTATATTCTTGATGCTTTGAAAATCAACTTTCAGCATCATGGGATAAATCATTAACCAAATAAGGATGGCCACAGGTATCGACACGTTGGCATATTCAAACTTGCTTAATGTCTGCGGAATGACGGGAATCCATTGTCCCACAGCAATTCCGGTGATGATGCACAAGGCAACCCATAGTGTCAGATATTTTTCAAAAAATCCAATTCCTGGTTTCTTTTCCATAGCAGCAAATACTTATTTCATTTGTGGTTTTAATTCGTTGAGGTAGAAATCGTAAAAGCGGGTTCTTATTTCATCGCGAACCCGATGAAATTCACTGCTGACAAACTCTGTCGTTCCGATGGCTTCTGATGGATCGTCAAAACCTATATGCAGCCTGTTTTTTACTTTCCCTATAAAGTTTGGGCAGGTATCATTTGCTCCACCGCAGACCGTAATGACATAGTCCCACTCTTGCTCAATGTATCTAAGGACACTTGTTGGGGTGTGGGGAGCAATATCTATACCCGTTTCGGCCATTACCTTTACTGCCATGGGGTTGACCTTTTCTGCCGGCTTGGTGCCTGCAGAGAAGACATTCAGCTCGTTGTCGAATGATTGTAAAAAGCCGTGGGCCATTTGGCTGCGGCAGCTATTTCCTGTACAAAGAATTAAAATGTTCATCTTTTCTGTTGTTTTTTTTATATACTTATTCGCCACATGATGTGTCTTTACATTGACAGTCGATAAAAAAAGATGTAAATAATTTTTTTGCAAGTTTCCAGTTTTCTTGGTTGATGCAGTACCGCACTTTGGGCGCTTCTGTTTCGCCTTGAATCAAACCTGCCTCTTTCAGCTCTTTCAGATGTTGGGAAACGGTAGCCTTGGCAATGGACAATTCTTCGTGAATATCTCCGAAAAAACAGCTGTCTTGCCCAACCAAAAATAGAAGAATGGCTATGCGGGTAGGATGTCCCATAGCCTTGGCAAAACGTGCTGTCTGTATAATTTCTGTTGTAGAGTATTGGTGATTCATCATTTCATCTTTTATCTATTGTTCGCAAAATTACGAACAATAGATGATGTAGGCAAAGAATAGATGTGTTTATTACCTAATAAAGTAGTCTTTGTTA
>JALEWR010000084.1 GCA_022783515.1 Prevotella sp. | reverse complement strand
AGACCTCATCATGGCAAAAATCAAGGAAGATCCGCAGAGCGATGAGGTAAAAGAAACAGAATATCACTTGTGGGAGAAAATCAAACGCAAGAGTGGCATGGGGCGTCGCACGGGTGTTGGTATCACAGCCGAGGGCGATATGGTGGCCGCCATGGGCTTGCGATATGGCACACAAGAGGCAACCGACTTCTGTGTAAACGTACACAAGACCTTGGCTTTGGCGGCTTACGGCTCGTCGGTGCTGATGGCTCGCGAGCGTGGAGCCTTCGCGGTGTTCGATGCCGAACGCGAAAAGAACAATCCCTTTATCCTCCGTCTGAAGGATGCCGACCCGGGCCTGTATGCCGATATGGTGAAATATGGGCGTCGCAACATCGCTTGTTTGACCATCGCTCCTACAGGAACCACCAGCCTGATGACCCAAACCACGAGTGGTATCGAACCTGTTTTCATGCCCGTTTATACCCGTCGACGCAAGGTTAACCCCAATGATGCCGACGTGCATGTAGACTTTGTCGACGAGGTGGGCGATAGTTTTGAAGAGTATATCGTGTATCATAAGAAATTGATGGATTGGATGCAAATCAATGGATATGACACCGAGAAACGTTATACACAAGAAGAGATACAACAGATTGTTGAAAAATCACCTTATCATAAAGCCACTGCCAACGACGTGGATTGGTTGATGAAGGTTAAGATGCAAGGAGCCATCCAGCAGTGGGTCGACCATTCCATCAGCGTAACGGTCAATCTGCCCAATGATGTCGACGAGGCGTTGGTCAACCGCCTGTATATAGAAGCGTGGCGGTCGGGCTGTAAGGGCTGTACCATCTATCGCGATGGCAGCAGATCGGGTGTGATGATTTCCGTTCCAAAGAAAGATAAAGCCAAGGAAGCACCTGCAGAAGAAGAGAAGATGCCCTGCCGACAGCCCGAAGTGACCGAGGTTCGCCCCAAAGAATTGCTGTGCGACGTGGTACGTTTCCAAAACAACAAAGAAAAATGGGTGGCTTTTGTGGGTTTGCTCAATGGCTATCCTTACGAAATATTCACAGGTCTGCAGGATGACGACGAGGGTATTGTGCTGCCCAAGAGCATTGTTCAAGGTAAGATTATCAAGAATAGAACAGCCGACGGACATAGTCGTTACGACTTCCAATTTGAGAATAAGCGTGGCTATAAAACCACTGTCGAGGGATTGAGCGAGAAGTTTAATCCCGAGTATTGGAATTATGCCAAGCTCATCTCCGGTGTCTTGCGTTATCGCATGCCCATTGCCCATGTTATCAAGCTAGTGGGCTCGCTCCAGTTAAAGAACGAAAGTATCAACACCTGGAAAAATGGTGTGGAGCGTGCTTTGAAGAAATATATCACCGATGGCACCGAAGCCCAAGGGCAGAAATGCCCTTCTTGCGGACAAGAAAATTTAGTTTACGAAGAAGGATGCCTCATTTGCAAAAACTGTGGGGCATCAAGGTGCGGATAGAAGGAATCATGCAAACAAGTTATATATACCTCAACGACCTGCGTTTTAATGCCTGTCATGGTGTGTTAGAGCAAGAACGAGTGGTGGGCAACGACTATCTGGTGAGCCTGCGAGTGGAGTATCCCTTTACTCAAGCTATGCAAAGCGATAGGGTGGAGGATACCTTGAGTTATGCCGACATATTCGAGGCGGTGAAAGCAGAGATGAATATCCCTTCCGCCCTGCTCGAACATGTGGCTTATCGCATTGCCCAAGCTGTTTTGGGCTTAGACATGGCCGTTCGTTCTGTGCATATCCGGCTCACCAAAATCAATCCTCCCATGGGAGCCGATTGTGGTGGGGCAGGGGTGGAATTGCACTTAATAAATGATAAAACGATTTGAAAGAGGTCGGTTTTTATACATTTTTCACTACTTTTGCAGTGGAATATTCACAACAGATGGCAAAAAAAATCAGTCTTAGTCTTTTGTTCCTTTTTACACTTCTGTTAACTGCGGTTGCAGCTAACGGTAAGTTTACGCTTGTTATCGATCCCGGTCATGGTGGTCGTGATGCGGGTGCCTTGGGTTCTTTTTCCAAGGAAAAGGACATCAACTTAGCTGTTTCTCTGGCATTTGGTCGCTATGTCGAACGCAATATGCCCGACGTAAAAGTGATTTATACGCGTAAAACCGACGTCTTTATTCCGCTTATCGAGCGAGCTAATATTGCCAATCGCAACAAAGCCGACTTGTTTGTATCTATCCATACGAACGCTTTGCCTCAAGGCAAACAGGCTTATGGTTTTGAAACCTATACTTTAGGTATGCATAGAGCAGGCGAAAACTTTGATGTGGCGAAGCGTGAAAACTCGGTAATCTTGGTCGAGAAAGATTATAAACAAAGCTATCAGGGCTTTAACCCCAACTCGTCGGAGAGCTATATCATGTTTGAATTTATTCAAGACCTTAATATGGCTAACAGTGTAGACATGGCCAAGATGATACAGCGAGAGGTTTGTTCCATCGCCAATCGTCCTAATAAGGGCGTTCATCAGGCAGGATTCTTGGTGTTAAGAGAAACGTCTATGCCTGGCTGTTTGGTGGAATTAGGCTTTATCACCACTGGCGAAGAAGAACGTTTGCTCAATTCTCCTGAAAAGGTGGATAAGATAGCACAAGGCTTATACAATGCTTTGGCGAAGTATAAGAATAAGTATGGCGGCAACATTGTGGTACCTTATAAAGCGTCTACACCACATTCTAAGGTGAAAGATATTGTACCGGAAGAGTATAAGGACGAACCTAAGCCTGCGGAAAAGCCACGTCAGGCAGTACCAAAGAATGACATTCGCCCATTGGCGGCTCTGCCAAAGGCGGAAGAAAAGAAAGCTGAAGATACGTTGCCGGTGAAACCTTCCGAAGAGGTATCTGTGGCTGAACCCTCGACAGAGCCTGTCGTGTCTAATGGAGCGTCGGTGTCTTTGCCCATTTTTAAGATTCAACTATTCACCACACCCAAGAATATGAAACCCTCAAAGGCGGCTTTCAAGGGCTTAACCGATGTGGATACCTATACAGAGGGCAATATGGCGAAATACACCTATGGTGCTTCAGCCAACTATCGAGAGATGCTGAAGTTGCGTAAAACGATAGCCGATAAATTCCCCGATGCTTTTGTCATCGCTTTTAAAGATGGCAAACGCATGGATGTGCAGCAAGCTATTAAAGAGTTTAGAGTGGGCGAGGCTGCAAATGCTGGCGGTAAGAAATGAAATAGAATAACGATGTAGTCGGGAAGAAGATGGGGCGATTATC
>JALEWR010000138.1 GCA_022783515.1 Prevotella sp. | reverse complement strand
ATTTGAGGATGTGGCCTACTCGCTCAAGAAAGGCGAGAGGAGCAAACCTTTTATCTCTCCTGCCGGTTATCACATCGATTTGTTGAAAGACAAACAAAATTTTTATCCCTACGATTCAGTAAGAACAAGCATCATAACCTTTATCGAACAACGTGGTTTAAGAGAACAAATCATCGACCGTAAGTTGAACGAAATAGCCAGTCAGTCGACTCCCACTAAAACACCTGAGGAAGTGTTAGATGCTCGTCGCAAGGAATTAGAAGTTCAAGATCCCAACTTAAAAAATCTGATTCGTGAATATTATGAAGGTTTTCTGGTATTTGAAATTAGCAACCGACAAGTGTGGGACAAGGCTGCACAAGACGAGGCAGGATTGCAGGCATACTTCAACAAGAACAAAAAGAGATATGCTTGGGATGAGCCACGCTTTAAAGGAATAGCCTATCATACAAAGGACAAAAAAGACATCAAAGCCGTGAAAAAGGCGGTGAAAGGTTTGCCTTTTAGTCAGTGGGCAGAAAAACTAAGAACAACTTTTAATGCCGATTCTATATTGAAGATTAAAGTAGAGAAAGGTATTTTCAAAGTAAAAGATAATGCTTGGGTAGATGCCTACGCTTTCAAAACCGGCAAGAAGATAGAGACAGTGAAAGACTTCCCTTTCTCGGCAGTGTATGGCAAGAAGCTAAAAGCCCCCAAAGAGATGGAAGACGTCAAGGCTTTGGTCGTAACCGACTACCAGGAAGCGATGGAAAAGGCTTGGGTTAATGAATTGAAAAAGAAATATGCAGTGAAGGTTGATGACGCTGTTTTACAAACCGTCAATCGCCATTAACGGCATTCATAACAGATAGCAACGAATGAAAGTAGAAAGAAAAATCGTTTGTGGCGTTGTTGCCATGACCTTGGCAATGGCTTTTACAGCCAACGCTCGAAAAGGAATAGCCAAAGCAGCCAATACACAAGATACAGCCAAGGCTGTTGTCGCTCCACAGCCTGTTATCCCCGAAACAAGCGTCATTGACGAAGTGATTTGGGTGGTGGGAGACGAACCGATCCTAAAGTCGGATGTTGAAGCCACACGCTTACAAGCAGAGGCCGACGGACAGAAGTGGGCGGGTAATCCCGACTGTTCTATCCCGGAGCAGATTGCTGTCCAAAAACTCTTCTTGCACCAAGCTGCCATCGACAGTTTGGAAGTAACAGAATCCGAAATAACACAGGGCGTAGACGAACAAATCAACTACTGGATACAGATGATTGGTTCTCGCGAAAAGTTAGAAGAATATCGTAAGCAAACCATTACGGAAATGCGACAGGCTATGCGTGATGATTATAAGAACAATCGCCTGATTAGTATGATGAAGGAGAAATTGGTGGCTGATGTGAAAGTTACCCCTGCCGACGTGCGAAACTATTTCAAAAATCTGCCCGAAGACAGCATTCCCTTTGTTCCTACTGTAGTAGAAGTAGCTATCATCACCCAAAATCCTAAAATCTCGAATGAAGAAATCAATCGAGTAAAGGATCAGCTCAGAAGTTATACCGACCGTGTAACACAAGGTGAAACTTCATTCGCCACCTTGGCACGTCTTTATTCAGAAGACCCGGGAACAGCACGTCAAGGCGGTGAACTCGGCTTTACGGGCAAGGGTACGCTCGACCCTGCTTTTGCCAGTGTGGCGTTTAACCTCACCGACCCTAAGAAAATTTCTAAGATAGTAGAAACCGAGTTTGGTTTCCATATCATCCAACTAATTGAGAAGCGTGGCGACCGGGTTAATGTGCGTCATATCCTTTTGAAACCTCGTGTAGAACAAGAAGCGGTGGATAAAGCCAATGCTCGCTTAGATTCTATTGTGGCAGATATTCGTGCTGGCAAGTTTACTTTTGAAACAGCTGCAACCTATGTGTCCGACGATAAGGATACACGCAACAATCATGGTTTGATGGCTTTCAATGACATGGAAAGCAGGTCTTTGACTTCTAAGTTCCGCATGCGCGATCTCCCCACAGAGATTGCTCGTCAGGTAGAAGGCATGAAGGTTGGCGATATTTCGGCTCCTTTCCAAATGGTGAATGCTCGCGGAAAAACGGTGAGTGCCATCATCAAACTAAAGAATAGGATTGAAGGACATAAAGCCACTATCACAGAAGATTTTCAGGTAATGAAAAATGTGGTATTGGCCAAGGAACGCGAGAAGACCTTGCATAATTGGGTCGTGAATAAGATCAAGCAGACTTATGTAAGAATGAACGACCGCTATAAAGATTGTAAGTTTGAATACGAAGGTTGGATAAAATGATTTTCAATCTAACAATAATAAAGAAAAATATTGGGCATAGAAACATCATTTGGATGCTTCTATGCCTCTTTCTACTAGGGATACTTCCTTCTTCCGCTGTTTATCAGAAAGGTAAAAAGAAGAAGGCGGTGGATGAGCGAGTGTATCTCATTCACTCGGACGAGTTGCGGTTTGACCAATATAGCAACAACCCCGACGCACAGATAGTGAAAGGAAATGTGCATTTTAGACATCGTGGAGCTGATTTATGGTGCGATAGTGCGTATTTTTATCAAATGACCAACTCGGTGCGTGCCTTTGGCAATGTGCGTTTAAAGCAGGGCGATACCTTATCGCTCACTTGCGAACGAGCTTTTTATGATGGACAGAGCATGCAGCTGGAAGCACGCAGTAAGGTGAATCGTGTGAAGTTGAAGCACCACAATCGCCTACTGACAACCGACAGTTTGAATTATGACCGCCTTTATAATTATGCCTATTTCTTTGAAGGTGGTGAGCTAACCGAAGGGAAAGACCGGCTGGTGGCAGACTGGGGTAAATATAGCCTTGACACCAAGAAAGCAGAGTTTTATTATGGTGTGAAGATGTCGAGCGATGGACAGTTGATTGAAACCGACACCTTATTCTATGATACCCGACTATCGAAGGCACAAGTGGCCGGTCCTTCTACAATCACCTCTAAAGGTAGTGTTATTCATACCGCCAATGCTTTCTTTGACACCAAGAGTGATTTGGCAGAACTCTATGGACGTTCTACTGTGGTAGATAAAGAAAAGACGATAACGGGCGATAGCTTGTTTTTTAATGATAAAACAGGCGAAAGCAAAGGCTTTGGCAATGTGATTTATCATGACAAGAAGAATCAAAACTCGCTCTATTGCGACTATCTGGTGTATAATGAAAAGACAGGAAACGGCTTTGCCACCAAGAGAGTAGTGGCAAAAGACTATTCGCAGAAAGACACCTTATACGTTCATGCCGACACTATCCGCATCAAGACCTTCCACATCAATACCGACTCGGTATCGCGTGAGGTGCATTGCTATCGCAAAGTGAGGGCTTTCAGAACCGACATACAAGCGGTGTGCGATTCGATGGTAATACACTCAAAGGATTCTTGTTTAACAATGTATCAAGACCCTATTGTTTGGAATGGCACACGACAACTCTTGGGCGAAGAGATAAAAGTATATATGGCAGACTCAACCATACGCCACGCACAGGTGTTGCGACAGGCTTTGTCGGTGGAACAACTCCCCGATAGCATACACTTCAATCAGATATCTTCTGAAAATATGTATGCTTATTTCACTGAAGGTGTGTTGAGACGTTGTGATGCTATCAAAGGCGTGAAGACCATCTACTATTCCGCAGATGATAAAGATAGTACGCTCATTGGACTGAACTATCTGGAAACCGATACAATGAGGATGTATTTAAGTCGGGAACGACAGTTAGAAAAGATTTGGACTTGTCGTTTTCAATCCACCCTCTACCCTATGGGGCAGATTCCACCGGGGAAGACCATGTTGCCGACCTATGCTTGGTTCGATTATATTCGTCCGGTAGATAAAAACGACATCATGAATTGGAGAGGCAAAGCAGCAGGTTCGGAGTTGAAAGAGATTAAACGAACGGCTCCTCCTCTCAAAAAACTATCAGGAGCAGCGTCACCTTCAATAGTCGTAACAACTCCACAGAAAGGGAGTGAATCTGCTCAAAAGAAGAAAGGATAAACAGAATGGGTATCTTTCACACACCTCCACCGCGACGATTTCGTCTTCCTCCTATCTATATAGATGAACGCCAAGAACGTTTGCAGCAATTGGAGCAGCGGGCCAAGGCAGCATTAGAAGCAGAAAACAGCAAGATGGCGGAAAATGGAAAGACGATGAAACAGTCAGAGGCACAACAACGATATGAGCTATCTGACAGCAAATTGATAAACGCCCACTCATCCTTCGGCATCAACCTATGGCAGTTATGCCTGTTTCTTGGTTTATTGCTGATAGTCCCACTTGTATTGTTCTTCTTTTGAAAGTCATCTATAGTCATTAAAGTTTAATTGAATAGCCAGGTGGATATTCTTTGACTCCACCTTATATAATATATGAGTGATATAATACAGCTTTTACCCGATAGCGTTGCCAATCAGATAGCAGCAGGTGAGGTGATACAGCGTCCGGCCTCAATCATCAAAGAATTGGTAGAAAATTCTGTTGATGCAGGTGCGACAAGTATCACCATTGCTGTAGTGGATGCAGGCAGAACGTCCATACAAGTGATCGACAACGGCAAAGGAATGTCCGAGACCGACGCTCGCCTGTCGTTTGAACGTCATGCCACCTCAAAGATTAAGTCGGCATCCGACCTCTTTGCACTCAATACCATGGGTTTTCGTGGTGAAGCTTTGGCCTCTATTGCGGCAGTTGCTCAAGTAGAACTCAAAACAAGACGCGAGGAAGATGAGATAGGAACACATATTTCTATCGCAGCATCTAAAGTTGTAGGACAGGAAGTATGTGCTTGTCCCGTAGGTGCCAACTTCTTGGTCGAGAATCTCTTTTACAATATTCCCGCTCGTCGTAAGTTCTTGAAATCAAACTCTACGGAGCTGAATCACATTGTTACGGCTTTTGAACGTATCGCCCTTGTCTATCCTCATGTCGCCTTCAAGATGTATAGCAATGGAGCCGAAATGTTTCATCTGCCAGTTGCAGGTCAAAAGCAACGCATCATCGATATTTTCGGCAAGCGTCTTCATCAAGACCTTCTATCGATGGATGTTGATACGACACTCTGTAAGGTTTCCGGCTTTGTGGGTAAGCCTGAGTCGGCAAAGAAGAAGGGTGTACATCAATACTTCTTTGTGAATGGCCGCTACATGAAACACCCTTATTTTCATAAAGCTATCCAAACCGCTTACGAGCGATTGATTCCTCAAGGCGATCAGATACCTTATTTTTTATATATAACGGTCAATCCCGAGGACATTGACGTGAATATCCATCCCACCAAGACCGAAATTAAATTTGAAAACGAACAGGCAATCTGGCAAATACTATTGGCCGGTACACGCGAAACCATCGGCATGTTCAGCGATGTACCGTCATTCAACTTTGACACAGAAGGACAACTCGACATTCCTGTCTTTAATCCTACCGTTCACAGAGAAGCTCCAACGGTTACCGCCAATAGCAAGTATAACCCCTTTGAATCCTCTGCCACTACTTATCCTTCACCCAAGCACAATAGCAACTGGGAGCAACTATATGCCGGCTTGAAGTCGGACGATGAGGTTGAACCCACCCTCTTCCCGAATGGAGATATACCTAAGACGATAGAAGCGGCAAATACCGCCTCCTCCTTAGCCGAAGACCGGTCGCCCGCACATTATCAATACAAGGCTAAGTATGTGCTAACTGCCGTTAAGTCGGGTTTGATGTTTGTAGACCAATATCGTGCTCATACCCGGGTGCTATACGAAAAATATATCAAGCAGATAGAAGGCAGAAGCGGAACCTCTCAACGTGTGCTGTTCCCCGAAGTAATACAACTCAGCGTAAGCGACCACCTCGTTTTAGAAAAGATATGGGACGATGTGGCAGGCTTAGGCTTTGAGCTCACCGATCTGGGAGCCAACAACTATGCCATCAACTCCATACCCGCTGACTGCGTGGGCATCAATCCCATTGACATGTTAGAGGATATCATTGCCACCACTCGCGAACGAGGCACACAGGTGCAAGCCGATATCAACCATTCTATCGCCTTGAGTTTAGCACGCCATTCTGCCATTCCCTATGGACAAATTCTTTCAAACGAGGAAATGGAACATCTTATCAATGGCCTTTTCTCTTGTTCCAATGTCAATTATTCCCCCAACGGAGAAAAAATATTAACAATATTAAAACAAAACGATATTGAACAGATGTTGGATTGAGCGTGACATTTACCTCCCTTTGGTTTAAGTTTCATGGAGATATGCCATTCAGCTTATATCAAACTGGCATAAAATCTCATCATTTTCCGCTTATAAATATGAAGAATGAGCAACAGATAAAGCCAAAAGGGCCTAAAAACTTGATTAAAAGCAGTAATACTAAGGAAATAAGTCATATTTTATTAAAAAAAATTGAATGTTTAGAAAATATTCACTAACTTTGCACCGAAATAAATGTGAATTAATATTAACGATATTTTTTTTGATTATTAAATAGTAAAAGTTATGAAAAAATTATTGATTGTGTTGGCATTGGCTGGCGCTTCTTTTACAGCTTCAGCTCAAGATGAGCCTGTTTTGAAGCATAGCGTTGCAACAAACTCTTTTTGGAGTAATTGGTTTATTCAGGTAGGTGGACAATGGAATGCATGGTATGGTAACCAAGAACATGGTTATGGTGGCAATAGTAGCAGCCCATTCGCAAAGTTCCGTTCTAATCCCGGTGCAGCAGTAGCTATCGGTAAGTGGTTTACTCCCGGTCTTGGTTTGCGTACTAAAGTACAAGGTATTTGGGGTCGCTCAGTAATGGGTGAAGTTAACGGTGTAGCAGTTAAAGATCATAGTAGATTCAACAAATTCTGGACATTGAACGAACATGTTATGTTCAACGTTAGCAATATGGTATTGGGTTACAATCCTAACCGCGTATGGAACTTGATTCCTTTCGCTGGTGCAGGTTTTAGCCGTACAATGACTCACAACTTGTATGCAATGCAGTTGAGTGTGGGTGTTTTGAACACTTTCCGTATCAGCAACAAGGTAGCTGTTAACCTTGAATTGGGTTGGAACCGCTACGAAGAAGATATGGACGGATACGGTGACACCGGTAACGGTATGGGCGGTCCTGACTTCCTCCGTGGATGGGAAGACAAAGACAACATGCTTTATGCAGAACTTGGCTTGACCTTCAACTTGGGTAAGGCTACTTGGAACAAGGTTCCTGATGTAGACGCTATCAAGGCTCTTTCTCAATCACAGATTGACGCTCTTAACGCTCAGTTGAACGACGCTAATGCAGAAAATGCACGTTTGAAGAACATGCTCGCGAACCAAAAGCCTGCATCTAACGTAACAGTTAAGGAATTTGTTGGTACAGCAGTTACAGTATTCTTCAACCTTGACAAGTACAACATCGCATCTAAGAAAGACTTGGTTAACGTACAAGCAGTTGCTAAGTATGCTAAAGAAAACAACCTCGGTCTTCTCGTTACTGGTTACGCTGATAGTGCAACAGGTAAGGCTGATCACAACCAATGGTTGTCTGAAAAGCGTGCTGAAACCGTTGCAAACGAATTGGTTAACATGGGCGTAAGCCGCGATAAGATTTCTACAGTTGGTAAGGGTGGTGTAGACGAATTGTCTCCAATCTCATTCAACCGTCGTGCTACTGTTCAAATCGCAGAATAATCAATCGATTAAAAAATAATAGCATTAATAAAAAGGATGTGTCTTTACTGACACATCCTTTTTTTATGGTATGCCAATCGATGAATTTTCCTGCATCCAGCATTATCCTGTTTAACCACGCTCTCTACAAACAGAGTTCATAAACTTAAAACTAAAGCCTCAAACTTACAAACTCAAAATTAACACAAACACTAATCCTACAAAAAACAAGGTTACCGACATTTTTTAGTACCTTTGCAATAGAAATCAACGTGTATTTAATATGTTCATTAAGCAATACCTAACCACTTTAGGTAAATATCTCATTCTTATGGGACGCTCTTTTGCCCGTCCCGAACGTATGAGAATGTTTTTCAAACAATATATCAAAGAGATGTCGCAGTTGGGAGTCGACTCCATCGGCATAGTTCTTCTTATCTCGTTCTTTATAGGTGCAGTAATCTGTATACAGATGAAACTCAACATCCAGAGTCCCTGGATGCCTCGATGGGTTTCGGGCTACACCACTCGCGAGATTATGTTACTCGAATTTTCATCTGCCATCATGTGCCTGATTTTAGCCGGTAAGGTAGGTTCGAATATAGCATCCGAATTAGGCAGTATGCGTGTATCGCAACAAATAGATGCCCTCGATATCATGGGCGTAAATTCGGCATGCTACCTCATCCTTCCTAAAATCTTAGGCTTGATAACCATCATGCCTTTCTTGGTTATCTTCAGTGCTGCAATGGGTATTGTTGGAGCCTACGCCACAGCATATATTGGGCATATTCTCACCCCCGACGACCTTACAGCAGGCTTGCAACACTCGTTTAATCCATGGTTTATGTGGATGAGTATCATCAAGGGTTTATTCTTTGCTTTTATCATCTCCAGCGTATCCTCTTATTTTGGCTATACCGTTGAGGGCGGATCGGTGGAAGTGGGTAAGGCAAGTACCGATGCCGTGGTATGCAGTAGCGTATTGATTTTGTTTTCAGATGTATTCCTAACACAATTATTGTCATGATCGAAGTTAAACATTTATATAAGTCGTTTGAAGACAAGGTGGTATTGAAAGACATCAATGTGGTCTTTGAAAACGGCAAGACCAATCTCATCATCGGACAAAGTGGAAGTGGCAAGACGGTACTGGTAAAAAACTTGGTAGGTCTGTTCACCCCCACCAGCGGTGAGGTATTATACGATGGTCGAAACATCGTAACGATGAGCAAGAAAGAACGCATCATGATGCGGCGCGAGATGGGTATGATTTTCCAGAATGCAGCCCTGTTCGACTCGCTTTCGGTATTAGAAAACGTAATGTTCCCCTTGGATATGTTTTCTAATATGACCTACCGCGACCGCGTAAAAAGAGCCCAGGAATGTTTAGCACGCGTCAATCTGGTGGATGCCGAGAAAAAATTCCCAGGAGAAATATCAGGCGGTATGCAAAAGCGTGTGGCGATTGCTCGTGCCATCGTTCTCAACCCCAAATACTTGTTTTGCGACGAACCCAACTCTGGTCTTGACCCCAAAACTTCATTGATTATCGACGAACTCCTTTCAGACATTACCAAAGACTATAACATGACCACCATCATCAACACCCACGATATGAACTCGGTGATGGGCATAGGTGAAAATATTGTCTTCATCTATCACGGACGAAAAGAGTGGCAGGGTACAAAAGATGACGTGATGGCTGCCACCAATCAACATCTCAATGATCTCGTCTTTGCATCCGACTTGTTCAGAAAGGTAAAGGCTGTGGAGAATGAAGGGATGTCTACGCCCTAACCTCCCCCTCCATTGCTTGTCCCCGCAGTCAAAGCTGCGGATACAATCTCCGGCCCCGGAGGTGAGGGCCAATGAAGATTTAAACTTTATGCTTTGAGGAAACGAAAGATACACACAGAGATTACAAGAATTATCCTTTAAAGACATAAAAGATATACTTTTAGAATACGAAAGCTATCCTTTGACAAATCAAAAGATATGCTTTAACAAAACAATATAGACTTAATTGTTCAGCTCGTCAGACTGATGAACATAACAATTAAGCCTATTTCTACACGCAGGAGAGACTTCCTTACCCCTATATTCCTAAATAGTCAAGCGGCTCATTCATTAAGACCTAACACCAACACATAATCACTAATACTTAACTCCCAACCACCTATTATCACTTTTAAATTTGTATCTTTGTTCTATCAATACATTTATAAGATGAAAAAACTACTTTATATAATGGTGTTGTTCCTCACTATGGCATGTAGTGGCGACCTCTCGGAAGCGGCAGGCGAGACTGCCCGACTCTATTATCAACACTTGCTCGATGGCAAGTATGACGATTTTGTCGACGGATTTTATCGCCCCGACAGCATTCCGCATACTTATCGTGCCTCCCTTATAGAGAATGCACAAATGTACATGCACCAGCAAGAACAAGAACGTAAGGGCGTGAGCGATGTGAAAGTGGTGCGAGCATATGCCGATACAGCTCTACATGCCGCCCATGTGTTCCTGTTATTGACCTATAAGGATAGCACCACCGAAGAAATTGTTGTGCCAATGGTGGAGGAAAAAGGAAAGTGGTATATGAGATAATGCCGTCTTCCGACTTTCCCGGATAACTGCCGGAGGAACCTGTTTGGCTCAAACCATCGTATGTTGATGCAAAGAAAGGACTGACAAGGCAGAAAATCGAACATCCTTTGTAAAAAGTAATAAAAAAATTTGGTGGATTAACATTAAGTTTATACCTTTGCAACCGCTAAGGCAAACAAGTCTTGGGCGTTTAGCTCAGCTGGTTTAGAGCATCTGCCTTACAAGCAGAGGGTCGGCGGTTCGAATCCGTCAACGCCCACAATAGAACTCCCACGATTGTATTATCGTGGGAGTTTTTTTATGTCAATACACCTAAACATTCTAAACAATTAAGTGGTTCAATGAAAAAGATTTACCTTACACTTGTATTGCTCGCTACTTGTACGGCAAGCATCTTGGCACAAACCGAGAGAAGACTCACCAAAATCATGCTTAACAGCACTGGTGGCACTCAGACTTTTGAATATAATAAAGAAGGGAAGATGAGTAAAATAACGTCTAATTCGCCGGACGGCATTTATGTAAACACCTTTAGCTATCAGACAGATAAAATCATACAAACCTATACTGAAAATGGTGGCAGAGCTGATTCATTGATTGCTGTATTGGAAAACGGAAGAATTGTCAGACAAACCCTCAAGCTCATAGGAGAACTTGGCAATGTAACATATACCAATGATTACAACATTACATACGACACCGCCGGACAACTGACAGAAGTAATTGAACATAAACAAAACGGAGAAACAATACGCCACGAAGTGGTGTGGGAGAACGGCAACATCACACGGGTGAAGCAACACAGAGGCAACACACTGGTGGGAGAAACGGTATATACTTACGACAATGAAACCGGTAACAACGATTTAAACGGTCTCTTGTCACCCCTTATTTCCACTCTCTCTGATGAAGGCGTAATGCCTACAGCTCAAATAGCCGAGGGATATTTTGGCAAACGTATCAAGAATAATATACTTTTGGTAAAATATATTGCACATGTACCCAATTCCTACGGTTGGAATTCTGAAGACAATATGGAAATAGATTACTATAGAGATTTCGACGAAAAAATTACGGAAGTGGCAATAAGTGGCAACGAGCCCGATATTTTGGAAGTGGAATGGAGTGACATCACAACCGATATCAGCAATAACGCTGCCGTATCAACACAAAAGGAAATCTATTACGACATCAACGGTATTTCCACAAAGCAACTAAAAAAAGGAGTGAACATCATCAAAAGTGAAGATAAACGGACAAGAAAGGTGCTTGTAAAATAAAAGTCATAAATATGGAAGCAACAAGTTTTACCGTTGACGCGAAGACATATCAACGTCTGCGAATAGCCCTCATCGCAATGATTGCCATCACTGCGTGGACTAACATACAACATATTCTTGTAGAAACTATCTATAACAATGTATTTGGCATCCTACTCGAAAGGTTAATCAGGTCGTCTATCTTCTCCGGTACCCTTCGACTAATGACTCTGACAGCAGAATGCGTGTTCTTCTATGAATTATATAAACAGTTTCGTGCAAAAAATAGCAGACTGCAGTATCTTTGTGCATGGATGATAGGAGCCACAGTACTTATTTTTCTCTTTAATGTAACCAACTCCGCAATGCCGCCTATAAGTCAAATGTCTATAGCATTAACCAATGGTATATATGCAGTGAAAAGCATTCCTCTCTTTGTTTTTTCTGCAATATTAGCATGGAAATACAGCGGTTATCTGCAAGGGGCCGGCATCCTTGCCATTGCCGCATTCATACTGCCCAATATCCTCCCCCTTACCTGGTTCATCAGCAACAATGCAACAGCTACCACTCAAACCTTCTTCATGCTCCACCACCTTGCCATTATAACATCACATATAGGCTACTATATATGTTACTTCTTGGCGTTTAAGCCCTCCTCTGCCCTTCGTGCCAAGGAATGAGGAGAAATGGGTAAAGAAAAAATGGGGCTTATAAGGTGTGTACCTTACAAGCCCCATTTTCTTTTTGTTGGTAACAGACCGTTTTACTACATGCAGCAAGCGTATGGTCCTTATACCCTATATCAAATTTATACACTCTCTATTCCGGCCTCCCTTGAGGAAGAGGGGCTAGGGATGAGTTCTACTTCTGCCTAATAAATACATGAATAGGACATCCATGCATATTCCAATTATCGCGAATCTTATTTTCCAAGAAACGACGATAATTTTCTTTCACATATTGCGGTAGGTTGGCATAGAACACAAAAGAGGGTATCTGTGTATTGGGCAACTGTGTGCAATACTTAATCTTGATATACTTACCCTTAACCGAAGGAGGTGGATAAGCCTCAATAAGTGGCAACATCACCTCGTTGAGCTTTGATGTGCCGACATGTGCCTTACGGTTAAGATATACCTGCTTAGCGGTTTCCAATACCTTAAAGATACGCTGTTTGGTCAATGCCGAAGCAAAGATAATGGGGAAGTCGACAAATGGAGCCATACGCTCGCGGATGGCATTCTCAAAAGTTTTAATTACCTTCTGGTCTTTATCTGCCACCAAGTCCCACTTGTTGACTACCACTACCAACGACTTGTTGTTGCGCTGTATCAACTGGAAGATATTCATATCCTGCGACTCAATGCCACGAGTGGCATCCAGCATCAAGATACATACATCACTATGCTCGATGGCACGGATAGAACGCATCACAGAATAAAATTCCAAATCTTCAGAAACCTTATTCTTACGACGTATTCCGGCTGTATCTCCAAGATAGAAATCGAAGCCAAACTTATCATAACGAGT
>JALEWR010000093.1 GCA_022783515.1 Prevotella sp. | reverse complement strand
CATCCGACTTGCTAAAGCCGAAGAGGTGAAAAAGATATTATCAAAGAAAGAAGTGCTCGACAAACTTTTGGAAGAGAACAAAGCAATGGAAAAGCTCAAAAATTTCTTTGATTTGGAGTTGGTATAGAAGTGGGTGAGTTCATAAGTCAAGATTCGAGTACGGACTAAGGCACGAATAAACAAGTTGTCAACCCACAACCTCATCAACTAAAAAACTTATCAACTCACCGACTATAACATAACGTCTTGCTCTTTTTCTATATCCACGTTTCTTGTTAAAACTTACTAATATACCACACGAAAACATCATTCTTTCAGCTTTTTATCCTAATTTTGTATATCATCGCTTATTTTATCCACTTGATAAAAAATGTATAAGGAGCGATAACTGATGGTTTTCAGGTGTATCGACATAATTATTGAAGAAGAGAAAAAACATTGATGAAGAAAAGAAAAAACATAATAAGAACAGTTGCTTGGGTGCTATTGGTAGCATTCATGTCTACCTATCTTATTAAAGATTTCCACTCTCATCATGATGAGCATGCCGACTTGCATGTTGAAAAACATTGCAACGATCATCACATCAACACCGATTGTTTTATCTGCGACTTCAACTTCTGTCAGGCCGAAACTCCCAAAACGTTGACTTTTCAACCTTTTTTGAGTTTCACCATCCATACACCTTATATCACCACTGTACAAATTGTTTACAGAGATATACTCACCATCAACAGCCACTCGCCACCTGCGAGAGCTTAAACCCACGTTTTATTTCAGACGCAAGCATGGAGAATGATAATAGTTTTTTCAGTGACATGAGCGACAATCGCTTATGTACATCATGCTATAGCACAACATTAAAGACAAGTACTGATTCGATTTTATCCCCGGTATCCACCTACTGCATCTGCGAATGGATAAAGGTTCACACCTGTTATTCCTCGAGTCTGTGGCAGATACCGATGAAAGCCATAGAGATTTACTTCTCCAAGGGCAGTACACCCATTAACTCAAAACAGATAAGAATAAGCGTCTGAAACAATCATCCCATTTATTGAAGTCGACGAATGGTCGGGCCATGAGGCAAATACCATACGTCTTATTATCTACTTACGACAATGCACATAGCAATTCTACTTGCCGTCTGTGCCTTGGCAATGGCATTTCCAGCCTCAGCACAAGACACATTGGTCAAGATAAACGATGTTGTGGTCTTTGGACATGGTAACAAAAAGCCCATTGCCCGCAGCGAAGAGACCTTGGGAAACAAGGATATAAGGAAAGGATTGGGAAACAGTTTCACGTCCTCGTTAGAGAAAATCAAGGGCATCTCATCCATCCAAAACGGTGCAACCATTGCCAAACCCGTGATACAAGGTATGCATAGCAATCGCATCCTTATCATCAACAACGGTGTAAGGCAACAGGGGCAACAGTGGGGAGACGACCATGCCCCCGAGATTGACGTGAATAATGCTCGCAGCATCACTGTGGTTAAAGGTGCAGAAGCGGTACGTTATGGCTCGGATGCTATGGGGGGAGTGATTATTCTCAACCCTTATAGCCTACCCTATCACCGCGATGGCATCCACGGAAACATCACCGGCACCTACGGAAGCAACGGACATAGGTATGCTTTCACAGGTTTGGCAGACGGAAGTATTGGCAAACAGCAAAATCTGGCGTGGCGTCTGCAAGGCACATATATCAACGGCGGCGATAGAAAAACTGCCAAATATCTGCTCAACAACACAGGAATGAGAGAATTGGATTTCTCGGGTGCCTTCGGTTTTAACAACAAGCAGTATGGTATTGAAGGCTTTTACAGCCTCTATACAACCCGACTTGGCGTGATGTCATCAGCTCATTTGGGCAGTATTGATTTATTGAAAGAACGGTTACAGTTCGGACAACCCATCGAGATTGACCCTTATACACGCCACATCGACTATCCCTTTCAGAAGGTCACCCACCACACCGTGAAGGTGAATGCCTACTATATCACTCCTCGAATGGGTAAATTTTCTCTGCAATATGCTTTTCAAAGCGATTTAAGAGATGAGTTTCATCAACGGCGCAGCAATCGTTCCCACATTCCATCGCTTAGCCTTCGCCTGCAATCATCACAAACCGATGCGGCTTGGCACCATGTTTATGGCAATTGGCATAGCGACGTAGGTGCTTTCATGGGATATACCAACAACAGCAATCAACCCGGTACCGGTATCGTTCCTATCATCCCCAACTATACGCAAACCGGTCTTGGGGTATATGGTATTCAGCAATTTGACTATAAAAAGCTGAACCTTGAGGCAGGTATTCGTTTCGATTACCAAAGTAGCAATGCACACGGCATCAACTCGTACAGCAGAGAGTATGGCGACAAACGCCACTTCACTAACATCACTTATAATGTGGGCGGACGCTATAAGGCGAACAACCGTTTCCATGTAAGAACGAATGTGGGTGTGGCATGGCGTGCTCCGCATGTACACGAGTTGTACAGTAACGGTCTGGATCATGCCTCAGGCATATACGCTGTGGGCGATTCTACGATGCAATCGGAACGCAGTACGAAATGGATAACGGGTGTTCAATGGAAAAACAGTTGGCTGGAAGCATCGGCAGACGTGTTTTTTCAGTGGGTCAACCAATTTATCTACGACGAACCGACACACGATGTGATGACCGTTATCTCGGGAGCTTATCCTGTGTTTAGATACCGACAGAGCGACGCCACCTTTAAGGGAATCGATGCCGAAGTAACAATCCGCCCTCTGAAACAATGGCAATATCATGCCATGAGCAGTATGGTGTGGGCAAAAGAACGTCATACCGGTCGTTATCTTCCCAATATCCCATCATTCCG
>JALEWR010000088.1 GCA_022783515.1 Prevotella sp. | reverse complement strand
ATGCTGTTTTAGAGCGGATGTATAGAAGATGGCTTGATGAGGAGATAGAAACAAGTAGTGTGGAAAGGCATGAACTTGCTTCTGTTTGGACTCGAGTGTACCATAGGATCGAGAAGAGGAGAAAAACTTATCCTATAACTAAAGCGTGGAGGTGGCTCCAGATAGCATCGGTTATCCTCTTGCCTTTCTTGGCTTTTTTCTCCTTTTATTTTTATCAACAGCATGGTATGACTTTGAAAGATTCTATTGTGATGACCACTTCGAAAGGCGAGAAAGCTCATATTACATTGCCTGATGGAAGTCGTATTATTCTCAATCAAAATTCAACTTTAGTATATCAGTTGCAGCAATTTAATGGAAATCAACGTATGATTGATTTTGACGGAGAGGCTTATTTTGATGTTGCTAAAGAAAAAGACCGCCCATTCCTCATCTGTGGCGACCGACTCAAGGTACAAGTACTTGGCACTAAGTTCAATCTTTTTTCACGAAAGGACGAGCAAAAGTCATTTTTGGAACTTGAAGAGGGTAGTGTAAGTTTCACCGATACAAAGAGTAAACAGCAGGTACAACTTTTTCCGGGACAACAAGGTACCTTGGATAAAACCACCGGAAATATAACAGTAGACCGTATAGAAATGTCTTTTCAAGATATAGCGGCATGGAGAAGAAACGAAATAGTATTTCATCGCACGCCTTTACACGAGGTTATTAAAACACTGGAAGATACATATAATGTAACGGTGCGTATAAAGGGCGACATCAATACGAGCGATCTTTATACAGGAACAATGTCTTCTTCTGATATGCAAGTGAATCTTGCTATTATTGAACGCCTTTACCATATCAAGACAACGGTATGTGGTAAGGAAGTTATTTTCGAGAAGTAAATGTATATTATGTTAATAAATATATTTTTAGGTTGATAAAAATAAAAATAATATCGTCGTAAGTTATAGTTGTTGATATTTGGTGTAGTGCCTTTACAAGAAAATTTATGTTTAACTAAAATCCTTGAAATATGGCACTACACCGTAGATACAAGCGTGTTGCGACCCTTGTATTGCTGCTATTATGCAGTGTTATGGCATTCGCACAAGACCAGTCTATAACGATTGATGTGCGGAAAGCTACGCTAAAACAAGTTTTTAACATTATTGAAAAACAAACCGGTTATCGCTTTTCTTATCGTAATGCTTTAGTCGACGATCGAAAAGACATTACGTTAAAAAGGCAAAACACTCCTTTACGTCATGTTTTGAATGAGGTTCTTGCAGGCAGAATGTTGGAGTATTCTATTGTTCCGCCTAAGACAATCGTTATTTCCGACAAAGTGGCAGACAAGCCTGTGGCACGACAAAATAACACTAAGTTTGTTTCGGGTGTTGTATGTGATGCAAACGGCGAACCCATTATCGGTGCCAGCGTGCATGAAGAAGGCACCAAGAATGCTACCGTTACCAATATCGATGGTCGCTTTGAGTTGAACGTACGTTCAGAAAGTGTGCTGACAGTATCTTATATTGGTTTCCTTTCCAAGCAAGTAAAAGCAGGCGAAAACCTGAAAATTGAGTTGGCAGAAGACAACAAAGTATTGGAAGAAGTGGTAGTGGTCGGTTATGGAACGATGAAGAAACGCAATCTTACAGGAGCTGTAAGTTCGGTAGATGCATCGGTTATTCAAGACAGTCATGCAACCAACATTGCTAATGCTTTGCAGGGTTCAACTTCCGGTTTGACTGTTAACAGAACCAGTGGAGCACCCGAAGGCAATGCTACTCTTCAAATTCGTGGTGTCACAACCATTAGCGACACCAGTCCACTGGTCATTATCGACGGTGTGCCAGGCGACATGTCGATGGTCAATCCCGATGATGTAGACCATATATCTGTATTGAAAGACGCTGCATCGGCAGCTATTTATGGTTCGAGAGCAGCGGCAGGTGTCATCCTCATCACTACCAAGCGTGCCAAAGATACCGACTTTTCTATTTCCTATAACAGCGAGTTGGGTTTCGACAGTCCAACCACAATGCCTCGTTATACCGGTTGGAAAAGATTTATGGAAATGACCAACGAGTTGCGATATAACGACAATCCCGGAGGTGGAAAGAACCAGACTTATACACAAGATGTGATAGACAATTATCTGACCTACAACCAAAGTAATCCCGACAAGTATCCTATCACGGATTGGGATGATGTGTTGTATAAGAAAAGTTTGTTCCGCCAAACGCATTCAGTCAACATTATGGGTGGTGGAAAGAATGTAAGAACCAAGGTTTCTTTCCGTTACGACAAGAACAATGGGGCTTATGTCAACCGGCATTTTGAACGATATATGGCAAGAATGAACAATGATTTCAATTTTGGTAAATACATAGAGGCTCATCTTGACGCTCATTTTACATACGCAAAGAAAAAGAATCCGCACACCAATCCTTATGCTGATGGAGCCAGAAATATTCCTCCTGTCTATGCAGCGTTTTGGCAGAATGGATACTATGGCGATGTGAAAGACGGCGAAAACGCGTATGCTAAGATGAAAGAAGGTGGTTCGGCACGCGATAACCGCTATATGTTTGGAGCTAAGGGAGAGATTAACATTAAGCCTGTTGATGGATTGAAAATCTCCTTTGTGGCCTCTCCCAACTTCACTTTCAATAAAATCAAGACTTTTGTCAAGCAAATTCCTTATACCAATGCAGAGAATCCTAATAAGGTTGTGGGATATATGGGTGGTTTTTACACCACGAATCTTAAGGAGGAACGCAATGATTCAACCTCTATTACCACACAGGCACTCGTTAATTACGAAAAGAATTTTGGCGACCATCACTTTGCTGCTATGGCAGGTTACGAATATTACTATATGCGATTGGAGAATATGCAGGGTTTTGGAAATAATTATGAATTGACCGAATATCCTTATCTCGATCTCAGTCCTAACGATTTTCGTAACACCGGAGGCAATGCCTTGGAGTATTCTTATCGCTCGCTTTTTGGACGTCTCAATTATTCTTACGCGTACAAGTATTTATTTGAATTTAATCTCCGTCGTGATGGCTCTTCACGTTTTGCCCGCAATTCTCGTTGGGCTACTTTCCCGTCTGTTTCCTTGGGCTGGGTTATTTCCGAAGAAAAGTTTATGCAGAACATCAAATGGCTTAACTATTTGAAA
>JALEWR010000055.1 GCA_022783515.1 Prevotella sp. | reverse complement strand
AAAGGTGAAATCAAGATAGCTGTACTAGCTCTTACCACTCCTGCCATACCTTCATGGCTCAGCAAAGAACTATGGAAAGGAATGAGATTGGAGAATATGGTGGAGAGTGCCGCACATTGGATTGACCATATTAAGCAAGTGGAAGCTCCGCATTTAGTCGTGGGATTGTTTCATAGCGGACATAGCGGAGGGATTGAAGCCAATGACTATAAAGAAAATTCAACCCTCGAAGTAGCTCAGAAAGTGGATGGTTTCGACATCATTTTCTTTGGTCATGACCACAAACTTTTTGCTCAACATATCATCAATGATGATGGGAAAGAGGTGTTATGCCTCAATCCCTCATCTGATGCCTTATTCCTAAGTGAAGCTGAAATTACTTTTACTATCGACAACCATCAAGTAATTGACCGTCAAATCACAGGAAAAAATATCGATATCCGAAAAGAATATATCGACACCGACTTCATAAAACACTTCCAAAAGAATATTGACGAAGTGTTGGCATTTACCAATCGAAAAATTGGAGAATTTGCAACGACAATCTATAGCAGAGACAGCTACTTTGGAAGTGCTGCCTTTACCGACTTCATACACCAAGTGCAGTTGGATGTTACACACGCCGACATCTCCTTTAATGCTCCCTTAGCCTTCGACATAGCTATCAATCAGGGCGATGTGCATGTAAGCGATTTATTCAATTTATATAAATATGAGAATCAGATATATGTACTGGAAATGACAGGACAGGAGATAAAAGACTACCTGGAAATGTCGTACGGACAATGGTGCAACACCATGTTGTCGCCTCAAGACCATATCATGCAACTGGAAAAATATAACCACAATGGGTGTGAAAGGACATTTTTCAAGCACCTCACATTCAACTTCGACAGTGCGATGGGTATCATCTATACGGTCGATGTGCGTCAACCCAATGGCAAAAAAATAAAAATCCTTTCGTTAGAAAATGGTCTGCCTTTCCTTTTCGACAAACGTTATACCGTTGCCATGCACAGCTATCGTGGTAACGGAGGGGGCGAATTGCTCACCAAAGGGGCAGGAATAGCCCAAGAAGAATTGGCAAAGAGAACCATTCTTAGGAGTGAATACGACCAGCGTTACTATCTGATGAAGTACATAGAAGATAGAAAACATCTAACACTGAAAGCCAATAATAACTGGAAATTCATACCTGAAGAATGGACTATTGAGGCCATTCAACGCGACAAAGAATTACTCTTTGAAAAGCATAAATAGGAGTCTAAAAGTCGATGATAAGCTACAAAAGCGTATTAAATGCATCAAAAAAGGGTTTTTCTTCGCTTGTATCATATTTTTTACTACCTTTGCTACACACTCTAAACAACAGACAAGATGAAAACAACCCTCCAAACACATCAGCAAGTGGAAAGATTTGTACGCAAAATAGTAGAAAAATTTCCCTCAGGCAATGAGGTTACGCTTCTTACCGACATTCATATCCGTGTGAATCAAGAAACAGGTGAGATGCTTGCTTTTGATGACAATGATGACGAAATAACAAGATGTGTGGTTGAACAATGGATTGACAATACTGCCGAAGACTTCTATTCAGAAGTTACGCACATTCTGCAAACCACCCTAACGCAGATGTCCGAACAAGTGGATAGATGCGGAATACTGCAGCCTTTCAGCTTTGTATTGGAAACAGAAGACAAAGAACATATTGCCGAACTCTATGTTTCGGATGATGATATGATTATTGTGGGCGACTCGCTCATGACCAATCTGGATAGCGAACTCGACTCCTTTATTGACGATATTCTGCAAAAGGACGAGTAAAAGCAAACAGATATAGTGATTTAAAACTCACTTTTACCCCACAAGCCCTTGCAAGACAACTTCTTGCAAGGGCTTTCGCTATGTTTTAATCTTCACCCGAATTTGGGTGAAGTGGACGAGTTAACAAGTGGATGAGTTAAAGGCAAGTCACATACATCAAAATAGTTGAGCCAATGATTTTATTGTTCTTGCTGTTATCTTTTACTCTTTTTCTTAGAGAATTAATAAGAAAAAGACATCGTCTTTTAACTTGTCAAGCCGTCTACTTGTCAATTATGAGTTTGATTCATGTCGAACTGAAGTTAATTCTTATGAGGCACAATCTCAAAGATACTTGCTTCCCCGGTTAACACCACCTTCACTGTACCGGGATTCAAGTTCAGACGTCTATAATCGCTGTCTAATATGCACTCATCTACGAGTTTTCCTTTCTTATCTAACTGCTTAACAGACATCTGACCGCCTTTCAACTTCAACAAGAAAGAATAAGCCTTCACGCCTTTTTCCACCCCAAACTCACATATTCCTTTATGTGAATAAACGGTAGCAGGCTGCCGGTCGAAAGCTAAAACCGCCTTTTCAAGTTCGTTGGCTTTCAACGCAAAACCTAAATTTTCTGCTCTTACAGGATTAACGGCAAATGTTCTGATAGCAGCCCAATTCTTCTTTTCTGAAGGCAACTTTCTCAAACGTACAAAGCGACCCTTCAGAGCAGCATCACTTTTCCAATGAATATCGTATTGTTTAGACATCTCATCGATGATGGTATTCCATGTTTTACCGTCAGCAGAATACTCAAGTGTGGCATTATCGAAATAATCTACATCGTCAACCGAGTTGCGTCCTTGCAATATTCTAATCTCTTTAATAGGTGTTTCTTGACCCAAATCCACTCCAATCCAACTGTTAGTGCGTTGAGATTCGGCAGAAGTATAAAAACTGTTGTCATCTCCATCAAACATCAAACTGCCCAAAGTTGTTAATCCGTTAGGAAAACTGGTGAAAGCACGATTAATAAATGGCATCTCACCTGTCAGTTTCTTGTAGAATGCTTCCGCCAAGTCTACCATTGCCATCTCATAGAATGGCTGCAGCTTCATTGTTCCCGAGCGATGAGCTTCGTATGCTTTTCTGTCATCCTTACTCATCATATTGTCAACATAATTGGTCCAGAAGTTCTTCATATCGTCTTCTTTAAAGAGCGTCATGAGTTTCAACGCCTTCTGACCTCTTACACCCAACTTACCAAACTCTGTGAGCCAAGGTTTCAACTCTTTCAACAAGGCCTTGTTGCGGCATCGTTTTTCCATTTCGGCAGGAACTTGAGCCACTTTCTCAAACTCCCGATAGAGGGCATCATACTGTGCTTGCGTGTAATTGCCATATCTGAAAATTTCGGTTTCCCAGGATTCATCACGACGATAACCGGTCTCGGTATCAGCCGAATGAATTGCAAAAGTGCGATAAGCATCCTTTGCTTCCAGACCTACAGCTGCCAAACCTCTCTCCCAGCTATCCATCGCATTATAGCCGGCTGTATTCCAGGTATAATCGGCTACGCTGTACAATGAGAGCTTAGAAGCTTCACCATGTTCCATCGGATTGCTCACAAAACCACTCATATCCTTATTGCTCAATGTGGTTTCCAACCCATATACGGGACCTTGCAACACTATATGACGAACATAGTCGGTTACAGCAAAGTTCCACCAAACAAATGCAGGACGCTGGATACGAGAGTTAACCCAATTCAAGGTTGAATGGTCTATATCGCTACATACCACATCGCCCGTCCAGAATACTTTGATAGAAGGGTCAAGGTGACGACCATACACGCTCAAAGCTCCTTCGGGTGAAGGGTTAGCCCATAGCTTTGTATAATCGGTAGGACAAACGATAAGCGGTGTAACATCGCCCTTTGCCTGCACAAACTCCTTGGTCAATCGGTTTAAAAGTTCTACTTGCTTCATAGGATTAGTTCCCTCTCCCGAAATATCATCAAAGAAAATAGCAAACGAACGTACACCATAATCGTACATCAGATTGAACTTCTTAACAAGGTTCTGATAGTCTTCATCATTCCATTTAATGTCTTGACCGGGGTGGATTGCCCATACAAAGTCCACATAGTTTTGCCTACAAGCTTCCACAAGTTCGTGTATGTTTTTACCCTCTTTCTCCGGATAAGGCAGACGCCAATTGGGAGTGCTGTGGTAAGTATCGTCTTTAGGTCCGTAGATATAGGTATTCATCTTATTGTGACCATAAAACTCGATGAGCGACAGACGCACTTCGTGCGACCAAGGTGTGCCATAAAAACCTTCAACCACGCCACGATAAGGCATATCGGGATAGTCGGTGATGTTAAGATAAGGAACACTTGTGCCGCCCTTTGATATAGGACTCTCTACAATTTGACGCAAGGTTTGCAGGCCATAGAATGCTCCGCTCTCGTCGTTAGCAGTAATCGTGATACCTTTCTTATTAATAACCAGCGAGTAGGAACCTGCCACCGGCTGTTGCTTTTTGGTGGAAACAGGCTTTACACTAATGGTCAATGGCAAGCCTTTACCCACTGAAGGTAAAAACGAAAGTTTAGAAGCAAACTTGCCTGTTTTATCTTTCAACTTGACACCTGCTGAAATATTTAGCACACCCGAGCCATCCACATTCATTTGCTGGGGCATGGGATTGATGATAAGACCACGATGATCTACTTTCTTTCCCGGCACTTTCAAGATGGTTTGCACCTCCGAACGCTGTGCCGACAGGTCGGTTTCTTGGGCATAAGCCACACCCATAGAAAGACAACATGCCGCTAAGGCTGACAATAGTTTTTGTTGTTTCATGTAACTTGTATTAATTTAATTGAAGTGTATATTAGTTTTTAATTATTTTGTTTCTTATCTTTTCCGGCCTATCATCTCACGAATAACCCTTTGGTCATTATTAACCGGATAGGAGAAAAGGTAGGTATTTCTCTATCATGGCTTTTGATATGCCAAGCAACTAAGGCTGAATTGGTAGGCAATGAAGGCTGATTTACTCAGCAATATAGGCTAGGTTCATCAGCAATTCAGTCT
>JALEWR010000078.1 GCA_022783515.1 Prevotella sp. | reverse complement strand
ATACCATTTCAGGTTTTCCAATGGCTCTTTGGCTCGTACCGTGAGCTTGATTTTCATACTGCTATCCACCTTGTTGAGGATGCGTATCTGGTTGTCTCCACGCTTCTTAAAATTAAGCATAAAGGTCTTGCCCTCCTCGGTCTTAGCCGACACGACGAGTCGCTTGGTCTTCTTGTTATGATTCACGTCAATGGTGGTATCGGGCAAGAGTGTAATTTCCTTTTCAAAGGTATTTTTATTCTTGGGCAAGGCTTTTTGTTGAGCCAACGCTTTGCTGTCGTCCACCTCCGATGCCTTATCGTTGGCAGTTCCACCGGTTTGTTTTTTCTTCAAGGCCTCTTCCTTTTTCTTCTTGGCAGCTAAGCGTTCAGCCTCACGTTCTTTCTTTTTCTTCTCCGCATCGGCATAACTAGGCTCACGGCTAAAACGCTCATTGGTCTTCTTTAAAAAAGGTATGTGATTGTAGAATTTCACCAAATCGAAGGTGGAATTAACATTGATA
Organism: Prevotella sp.; assembly: GCA_022783515.1. Lineage (GTDB taxonomy): Bacteria > Bacteroidota > Bacteroidia > Bacteroidales > Bacteroidaceae > Prevotella. Next base: position 8,240 of record JALEWR010000078.1, on the reverse strand, counting down.
TCGCGGTTGTTGGCGATATTATTACCCAAAGAAACACCACTCTCTAAGTTGGTTCCGCGTGTCCAGTTGTACGAAGCATTATAGGTGGCATTGATATTCACCCAATCCAAAATGGGAAGAAGATTAATGGGTGGCTGATAAGAGAGTGTGAAACGCTGACTATAGTCGAGCGGCGTTCCGAGCGAACGGATGCTTGTCCATACCGAATCTTTCCATACGGCATACTGATCGGGATAGAGGTCCTTGTTAACAGGCATGTAAGGCTCTTCTATTTCGGCATTGGTGGCACTCTGGAAGTTCATTCGCAGGTTCTTGGTCAAGTCCCAACGCAGCGTAAAATCGCGGTTCCACAAGAACTGCTGACTGAAGGTTAAGGGCAAGCTATTGCCCAAAGTATTCTCTAAATCGCGTTCTTGCAATTCGTAATAGCTGCGGTTGATTTCCGCATTAAAGGCGATATTTTGAGGCAGCCAGTTGATGCCAAATCGCTTAACGATATCCAACCACTTACTCTTGGATTTGATTTTCTTAAACGGTTCAAATGTTTTATACACCGGTGTCCAGTTATACGTCAAGGCTCCACGCCATGTATCTTCGTTCTCATAGACAGTGGTTTCACCGCTACTATGACGATGCGACTTACTGTAAGAGAAGGAGAAGTTGGCTGGGTCGTAAGGCATGGGATGCCCCTTGGTTTGTATTCCCACACGCACATTAGAGAGAGAGAAGTTGGTATTGACGGTTTTCGTAACGGCAATGCTACGAAGGGAGTCGCGTTCTTGCCTATTGCCAGTGGCCTCGAGAGCATCGCTCAGCCGCATGTCGGTATCGAGTGGGTTATACTTGGGACTCACCTCTTCCTTATTTATCGAATAATAGAGCGGTGCAGACACCTTTGCTTTCTCGGGGAAAAACTTGCCCAGCTCCAAACTCGTGGTAAGGTTGAAGTTCTTGCGGGTATCGGTAGAACGTTCGCTCACCCCCTCTTCCAATCCGCCAAAGCCTGCACTCACATACCGGCCTTGCAGATTGAAGGTACCAAAGTCGGAGAGTTGCACGTTGAGATTACCCTGTGCTGCCCATCCGCCTTCATTATCAAACTCCTTGAGGCGTAGCTCGTTGACCCACACTTCACCACTCTTCAACGTTCCGGCATTGTTTCTCACACCCACCACCATGGTTTTTACCTCGCCCAAGGTGGGATTACCCATAATCGTCAGTTTGTTTTTGGGTTTATCTTCGTCGTACACACTATAAGGTTGAGTGTACGAAGCCGTGCCTGACGCCTTAGCTATATTGCGGGCTTTCTTCAGATCGGTGAAGAGAGAAAGCGGTATATCGAGCATGTTTTCTTCCGGCCATACCGCCATACAATCGGCCAACGACTGGGCATTATACATACCCGGATCCGTGAGTTTCAAAGGTATATCATACTCATAGTAGTTGTTTTTATAGTCACTTCCCAAACGAATGAATAGCGAGAGTTGACCATCGGTCAAGTCGGTAACATTGGGTTGCAAAGCATTGGCATGAACAAACATCTGCAAACGTTTGTACTGACGCATATCGATGGTGGTGTTTTTATACACAGCCTTTGCCTCGCCCGAACTTAAATCGCTCACTACCATACTCAACGCCTGCTCGTCTTCCTCCACCAACTGGGGTTGTGAGGGGTCTGTTCCACGCTGAATACCGGGAGGAAGCACATAGTTGACGGGAGTCTTGTCTCCGTTTTCTTCATAGCTGACTGCACTCACCGTAACTTTACCTGTCTGTGTTGCCGTGTTACTAATATTCTGTTCATAGTTTCGCCATACACCTCTCACCAAGTCGAGCGTAGCAAAACGCATCACAATGGGATGTTCAAAACCAGAGAGGAACATACGCATAAAGCGAATACTGGTGAAATCTGAGATAGAGCCATAACGCTTTTCATAGTCGTCGACAGGTATGCGAAACTGATACCAAGTAACAGGTTCGGTCGTTCCATTACGCAAAGTCCACGATGTTTCGCGTTTGTCTACGATAAAGTTCTTTCCCACCACCATGTCGGAAGGACGCAGCGAAACACGATACTGATAATACTTCTCATATTCGTTAAGGGTATAATCTTGGTTAATATCCTCCACATCGGGTGTGGTTTTATAAGAGGTATCGTAGCTTTCGGTACGCGATTCTGAATCGGGCGAATTGCCTTGGGGATTATTGATATACTTATAGCGACGCAAAATCGATGCCTCCATCCGGTCGTAATCTGCCCCACGGAAATAGTGGTAATTGTCGTTGGCAGGGTCGTTCATGATAGAATCGAAGACAGCAGCATCAACAATGCCTTGAATAGAGGTAAGAAAGTTTTGATAAGAAGCAAACTTTCGTTCTTCTTCATCAGACAAACCGTTAAATCCCACATCCTGAAGTGCTCGCGAACCACTTGTCGTTGCAAACGAGTAATTGACCGTTGGCTCGTTCGGTATCTTACCCCATTGGGTCGTTGTGAAAGTCGAAGAGCCATCTACAGGCATACCACTTTCGTAAAATTTCTTACCATCCTTCAGCACATCTTCGCTCACCTCGCCCAAGTTAATATAGAAGTCGCCACCATATTCGTTGGCGTTCGCCTGCTTGTTGGTATAGATGAAAGGGTCGAGCAACCAAAACTCGATATACTCGATATTGGCTGTTTCAAAGTCACTCGTTTCCAAACGGCGCATCATACCACCCCATTTCTGTGTAGGGTCTTTTAACGTTCCGTTGCGATTGAGGTTGGGATTGAAGTTATAAGGGCCACGCTCGTTGGGATAGAAAGCCAGATTAAGCACCGAGAGGGTGGATGTGGCTCCGTTATAGTTGCTCTGATTGCGATTGGGAAACAACTCACGAGTGTATATTTCACGCACATAGTGGTTGGAAAGTTGGTTCAAATCGCCTTTGATATGTCCCGGAGTGAGCGAACTACTGCGTCGTGTGAAGAGCGGGTCAATATTATACCACGCCAACAAACTACGGTTATAACCACTGGTAATCCCTGCTTTATCACTCGATTCAGGAAACATCGTTGGCACACTCGAAATAATCCATGAAGTGGGAGCACTCACATCGATGGCACTCTTGGTATCTTCAAAGTCGTCAAGATACGACGCATTGTCTTGCGTTCCCCTGCTCTGTCCTGCAATAAGATGAGCAAACTCGCCCGTAAAGCTGATTTGCGAAGGCTGAGTAACGTTCAAGAAAGGTATTTTATTGAGCATATTGGTGAGCCATTGACTCTCCTTTCGCCAATTTAAGTTGACCCCCCACAATGTATTGTTCAGGGGTTCGCTACCCATATTCACCTTTGTGGTAAGGGCTTGCTCGGTTAATCGCTGTAGCGTACCACTGAGTTGGAAGTCGCGAGTGAAGTTATACTCCCAGTTAAGACCGAACATCGTCTTGCGTTCTTGGGCATAATCGGTGTTACTCTCCGACGAAACATTGATGGATGTACCTGCATCGATGATGCTTTGGTTAAGAATGGTGACTTCACCTGCATTATAATCCACTGTATAGTCAGAACCTTCTCGCAGCGTGATGCCACCTGCCGTTACCACAACCGAGCCCTGTGGCACATTGTAGGCCCCTAACGAGATGACATTGGCCGATGTCCCGCGGAATTGTCCCACCAATTGGAACTTGTCTTTCTCAGCAATCTGCTTGGCAACGGTCTTGGTAGAGTCGTACAATTCGGTAAAACTATAACGCGAAGCCACCGCTGCCGGCACTCCCCTACGCACCAAATAGTCGTAGAGATGCTGACCGAAGGGTTCGGCTTTGGGTATAAACACTCGACCGTCCGACACGGTATAGCCACTCACAAAGTCGAAATAGCCGTTCGGATTATTGCGATTGTTATTGTCCAAACGGTCGGCTCCCATCACGCGAACCAAGGTTTGGTCTTTCACTGCGGTTTCGGGAATATAGTTGAGGTAGACACCGGTAGTATCGCTTTGATACTTAATGTCTAATCTAAACTTCTCTTTCTCAACCGACGATGCCAGATAATACACGTTCTTCATCATCAAATCCCAGTTGCCTTGCGTTGGGTTATTACCCGTATTCTTCAACGATTTGACAAAAAGAGCTTGATTAATATCGGTTATATCGCCTGCAAACTCGCCCACCTGATAGGTCACTCCACCATAGGTATATTCAAAAGCAATGGCCAACACCTGATCGGTTTGCAGGCCGGTGCGTAGCGAGATATATCCCATCGAACTGTTCAGGGTATATTCCGAACTGGAAAGCAGACGGGCATTCTCCAACTTTTCATAGTCCATACCACCCACAAAACCGGGTATTCCGTCGAGAATGGTGGTGGTTTGGTTCACATCTCTGGCTGCTGCATAGCTGTTTACCATCGTAGAATAAGCCGTATTGCCTGCATTCGAGGGTACATTTCCCGACACGCCCCACATCGGATTAGCGATATGGCTCACCTCTCCCAAGTCGGTTAAGGCGATGATGTCGCGGGTGTTTTGTGTCGTTCCCGTTTTGTTGGTTACCCACACTTCCACCCGATTGATGGTTATACCTGTCATAACATTGGGTAAGGTAGACATCCAACCATCGTATTTATCGCGGAAATAGTGGGCTAAGAAGAAGTGGCGGTTATCCTCGTAGTCGGCAGCATTAATGTCGAAAGGAGTTAATTGTACACCTCCACGAGCCGAAACACTTTTAGATGACGACTTTTTTTGCGACGCCACGAGTTGCATTTTTAATTTTCCGAACTGCAAATCGGTACGTAAACCGAAGAGTGAGCTGGCTCCTTTGATTAACGAAGAGTTGGAAGGGAAAGACACATTACCGCCTTCGACCAACTTGATGATTTCGTCTTCCTTGCCGTCATACTTGAGTTTCAAACTCTGAGCGTCAAAATCGAAAGTGGCATCGGTGTTGTAATTGAGGTTCATATTCACCTTATCGCCCACCTTACCGTTGACGTTGACATTGATTTTCTCCTCGAAATTCATATTCGTGGTACGACGGTTGCGAACGGGAAGTGAGGGGTTGTCGATACTCTTGCGGGTAGCTCCCAGTCTTACCTCTGCCGTTCCCTGTGTACGAATACGCACACCACCGGGGCCAAAGATTTTCTCTGCCGGCCCTAAGTCGAACTTCATATCGGTGAAATCAAATTTCTCTTTGCCCTTTGCCTTATAAATCTCATCGTTCTTTTTGCGGAAATAGCCTGTTCTCACCTGCTTTTCACTCCACTTCAGATACTCGGCCGGCGTCATCATGATAGGTGTACTCACATAGCGATTACCTATTTTATTACCTATTATATATAGGTTGAGCGTGTCGTTATATTCTACCGCGGGCTTCAGATTATCGGGTTGCTGCAAGTCCATGGCGTTTCTGTCCAAATCGCCATACTCGATGGGCGTGGTGCGTTGCACTTTCCAACGAGCGTTCAACAAGCTGTCGGGAATGGTATCCTCATCCAACACCAGTGGAATGGGAATCTGTACAGGCTTCTCTTTGGTATTATTCGTCTGACTACGCTGTCTGTTTTGCTGCGTGCGAGCAGTATTCTGTTGTGTGCGTTGTTGTGTTCGGGCTGTACGATTGCCTTGCCAATGGGGTATAGTAAGGGCATAACTTGCTGCATAAACAACAAGCATTACCACAAATACAATCGTTATTTTCTTATGCCTTGACACGAGTAGATTCCTTTTTTAGTTGATGAATAGACCAGTTAACGACTTGACAAGGAATGTTATGACATTGCCAATGCTCATCATTCACGCAGACTTATAACAAGTATCTTCCTTGCCGACAAGTTGATTCGTCAACTTGCCAACTCTAAAATTTACTTTATCTGCTTCAAAGCCAGCTTCACCACTTGTCCCACAGGCAGGCTATTGTCTTCTTGCAGAATAGCTGTTACAACTTTAGCCGATGCTGCCGGTGCAAAGCCCAACATGGTCAAAGCTCCCACAGCCTCGTCTTTCACCTCATGATTAATCATCACACCACCGCTCATCGCTGTCGGAGCCTCACCACTGATACCCAAACTACCGATTTTATCTTTCAAGTCTACGATGATGCGTTGTGCGGTCTTTGCACCAATACCCTTTACCGAGGTCAGCACACGGTCGTTGCCCGAGGCGATGTATTGACTTAATTCGCCCGGAGCAATAGCCGAAAGCATCATGCGAGCAGAATTAGAACCCACTCCCGACACCGTGATTAACAAACGATAAAGCTCACGTTCTTGCTTGGTAGCAAAGCCATAAAAAGAATAAGAATCATCCCTTCCACCTGTTACAAGAGATTCATGGACATAAAGTTTTACGTCCTTCTTGCCTTGAATGACACTGAAGGTTTGAAGAGAAATATTGAGAGCATACCCCACCCCCGCGGCTTCGACAACAGCCAAAGCGGGAGTAAGTTCTGCCAACTCACCCTTGATATATTCTATCATAACATGTTATTTTGTATATACATGTTAATAACGATACTATAATTACTTTATTGTATGTTCTTTAAAAGTTGCAATAAAAAACAAGAAAAGAAGTTATAAAACCAGTCATTATGTCATTTTTTCATCAAAAACACATCTAAAAAGACAGATAATCCAGTTCATTTATATAATTTTGCAAGCAATTAACAACAATAATAACCATTAAAGATTTTATATGAAAAAAGTAAGAGCAGCCGTAGTGGGCTACGGCAACATTGGAAAGTATTCAATCGAAGCACTTGAAGCAGCACCCGATTTTGAAATAGCAGGCGTTGTTCGTCGCAATGGAAACAACGATTGTCCCGGCGAATTGGCAGCTTACGAAGTGGTAAAACATATCTCTGAATTGAAAGATGTAGACGTAGCCATTCTTTGTGTACCCACTCGTCAATGCCCGGAGTATGCCAAAGAGATATTGGCTTTGGGTATTAATTGCGTTGATAGCTACGACATACACACCGGCATTGTGGACTATCGTGCCGAATTGATGCCTGTTTGTCATGAACATAAACGTGTAAGCGTTATCTCGGCAGGTTGGGACCCGGGTTCCGACTCTATCGTTCGCACGCTCATGCAGAGTCTTGCACCCAAAGGTTTGTCATACACCAACTTTGGCCCCGGTATGAGCATGGGGCATAGCGTATGTGCCCGCAGCAAGAAAGGCGTAAAGAATGCCCTCTCTATGACTATCCCCTTGGGCGAAGGAATTCATCGTCGTATGGTATATGTCGAATTGGAAGAGGGTGCAACCTTAGAGGCTGTAACAGCTGAAATTAAGGCCGACCCCTATTTCTCGCACGACGAAACACACGTCTTTGCAGTGCCTTCAGTAGACGAGGTTAGAGATATGGGACATGGCGTGCATCTCGTTCGCAAGGGTGTGAGCGGTAAAACACAAAACCAACACTTCTCTTTCGACATGAGCATCAACAATCCCGCCCTCACAGCTCAAGTGCTTGTTAACGTGGCTCGTGCCTCTATGCGTCTGCAACCCGGATGCTACACAATGATTGAAATTCCCGTTATCGACATGCTGCCCGGCGATAAAGAAGAACTAATTGCACACTTGGTGTAAGTGATTGTTTGAGTTTTAAGTTCATGAGTTGATGAGTTTTCAGCGAATAAATCCTGTTTTTCAACTTATGAGGACATGAAATCATGAATTGAAACTCGCAATTTTTTAAGATGGTGAGTTGATAAGTGTCACATCCTTGTCAGGAATAACACTTATCAACTCACTTTTTTTCATGCAACAACTGATTTCCCTATCAGGTTATTATAAAAAAACACTATCTTTCCGGTTAATACATCGTGATCGAATCGCAACAGAGTTTGTAATAAATGTTATTGTTTTTTGTTGCCGAAATTAAATGTTTACCTTTGCACATATTTATATATGTTCAATCAGAAACACAACGAAGCCTTACTCGCCTCCATTCGTGAGGGAAAGGCCATGACTCAAAGAGAAAAGCTGAGTTTGATTATCGGCTTGAGTATCCCATCGATATTGGCACAGGTGTCCAATGTCCTGATGTTCTATATTGATGCCTCTATGGTTGGAGCTTTAGGGGCTGAAGCCTCAGCTGCCATCGGATTGGTGGAGGCAGCCACATGGCTCTTTGGAGGAATATGTTCGGCTGCATCCTTAGGTTTTTCTGTTCAAGTAGCCCATTTTATTGGTGCCAACGACTTTGTCAAAGCCCGACAAGTGTTGCGACACGGCTTGGCGGCAACC
>JALEWR010000045.1 GCA_022783515.1 Prevotella sp. | reverse complement strand
TATTGTTCGGCTACAGGTGTTGCTCGTACAGCACGCGAATTGTTGGAAACTCGCGATGAGCCTTCATTGCTTCGCGAAATGAATCCTACTGATATCACTTCGTATGATGTGGCTATGGCAGCTAACAAGGGCGATAAATTGGCATTGGAAATCTATGAGTTTACAGGTCGTATGCTTGGTGAGGCTTGTGCCGACTTTGCTGCTTTCTCTTCTCCCGAAGCCTTTATTTTCTTCGGTGGATTAACTAAAGCGGGTGATTTGATTATGGATCCCATCAAGAAAGCTTACGATGAGAATGTGTTGAAGATATTTAAAGGTAAGGCACAGTTCTTGATTAGTGGTTTGGAAGGTTCTTCTGCTGCCGTACTTGGTGCAAGTGCTGTGGGTTGGGATTTGTAATATTAAATGTCGGATGAGTTGCGATTAATACGCAATATTCAATCAACCATACAAGGGGATGTGTCAAAATGAGCACATCCCCTTTCTCTTTATCTTATTTTGTTTGCAATGAGTTTTATCTTGTTTTGTCGTCTTTTGTTCTCTTATTGCCCTTTGATGGAAATTGGTTTAAAACTTCCAGGTAAGTTGAATGTCTGTTTCTGTCATACTACTACGGTTGATTTCCTGGTATGAACTACCTATTTTATTCCGGTCGAAATAATTGGTTGTGCCACATTTTACCACCACTTGAAAGTTTTTCAATAATTGGGCATGTGCTAAAACCATGTAGCGGATGCCATGCCCATTGTAGGATGGAAAGGAGAAATTGTGTAATGTACCTCGCTCGTAATTGTATATGCTACTTTGAAAATCGTCGGTATGAAAATAGCTGATGGCTGCATGTAACTGCACTTTGTTGAGATGATAACCTCCATTTTCTGTAATCATCCACCCCTTACTTGTTTTCTTATAACTGCTATGCACCATGTCAACCTGTGTCTTGAGGTAGCTTTGCGACATGTTGAACTTCCACGAGAGTCGTGTACGATGCTCTCGATGCGGGATAAGCATTGTTTTCTTTTCGTTATCTTTCTCTCTACTGTGCAGTCGATACCGTAAATAGAAAGCTGATTGTTTATATGTGTAAGTGGCAGAGAGAAAGTAATCGGATGCAAAAGATGAGGATGAACGCTGGTATTTGAGCCAAGGGGAGTGGGAAAAATCGGCATACGCATTGATGAGAAGGTGGCGAATAGGTTGCCATTCGGCCCCTAAGTAAATGCCACTTTCATTCTTTGTCTTTCCGCCATCGCTAAAACTGCGTGCAAAGAGTGCTTGATAACGATAACTATAAAAACGCTGTAGGAGGGTGAGAGTGATGCGGTCGGTGGCTCGAAAGCTCACGCAGTTGATTGTAGCCCATGCTTTGTTCTTACTCATAGCTGTTTCGCCACCAATATTCCAACGTCTATTGATATAGCCATAGTTGATACCGATATTATAAAATGATTGGCCTTGTGCATCGTATAAGCGGTATAACTGTGCGATATTGGGCTGCAACGGCTTATCAAAGCTATAGTAAGCGGCAGTTAAACCTGCCCGCAATCCCATCTTGGAGAAGTTGATATTGGTACCTCCCAAGAACATTTTGCTATTGTTTTTATGCTCCAGTTCGCTCTCGGTACGGTGATACCCGGAGGTGAGTAGGGTGCGGATGGCAGTATTTGTGCTATCGGTTGTGGTGTCGATGGGGCGATATGAAACGAAAGTAGAGAATTCCCAATGTTTGTTAAGCTGAAAGGTGGCTGCCACACCCTGCATGTAATTGGCACTGCTACGCGAACTATGGGCTTTTATTGTGTTGCTTATTCTACTGCCGGATGCCATACCGGTCACTTTGCCCATCATAAAATCGTTGTTAAGAACAAGTCCCATACCATAGCGTAGTCGATATTTTCCCACTGCTAAGGTTTTCAATTTTCCCCAATTTCTTATCACTGCATAGAGCGAATAATAATCGTAGCCCCACTTGTTTTTGTTGGCAAAGAAGGGTTCTCCTGCATCTTGTGACGCCACAAAACCGGCTTGAATGTTGTTGCCATAACGAAACCTATATTTCAATCCATGTCGGTAGGGATAGCCTAAATATCCGTTTTTATCACCTTTCCTATTATAATAAGGTATTTTAGCCGTGGTTGTTAAGTCGTGTTTTCCCCATTTTGTGATGCTTCCCCATGTAGGAAAACCACGTTTTCCCATTTCTCCCAGATAAGTAAACTGATGTAGAAGTTGCCTGCTTCTCTCGCTCAGCGACTCAATCATAGCCAATTCGCCCCAGGTCTGAATGGGTGCATAGTGGTAAAGATATTCTGAAATATCCTCCATTTGCTGTGCAGTGAGAAAGGGTAGACGTTCTAAGTCGCTGCGTGTGGCGGTGTTGAGGTTGATAGGATGAGCCTTGAGGTCACTCAACTGTTCGTACATTTCTTCCCACGAGGTACTTTCTTCTTCTTCAAAATCTTCCACTTGTCCATAAATTTCCTCCCAATCGTCGTTTGTTTGTGCCTGAACAACGATGGAGAATGATAGGAAAAGGATTATTAAACTTAACCTTTCTTTCATGGTGATGGGTGTTGATAGGGTAATAGATATCTGCCGTGAATCAACAAAAACAAACAATAGTAGCTTGTTTCATCGTTTGATATTGACACGGATTTTTCGCAAAGTTAGTGGATATTTTTGTATAAGTCAAGTTTTTATACCATGTTTTTCAAGCATCTACACCCTATGTTTGTGTAGTAGGAAGATAGGTGAGAGTCAACAAAAAGTCTGGAGAAGAGCTAATGCCCATTCTCCAGACTTTTTCAATATTAACCGAAAGTTTTATTTTTTCATTGCTTTCATCACTTTCTGCAGGTATCTCTGAGTGCCTTTAACCGAATAATTCATTCCGCCATTCCAAGAACGTATAGCCAATTCTACATTGTTGTGGGGGTTGTAGAAGGATTGAAACAGCAAGAACATTTCTTTTGATTTGGAAACACTCAAACGATCGGATAGAGTATAACGTTTTTTACTCTTTCGTTTCTCTAAAATTCTGTTACATTCAGCTACTAAAATGGGAGTGATTTGCATCGCACCTACCGATTTTCCGCTTCGTGCATTTGGATTACCATTGCTTTCTACAGCAATAATGGCGGCTATGATTGGCTCCCAATTAAACTCTCTCAATGTTTGAGTTCCTTTCTTTGCAAATACCGATATACAATTAATGCACAACAGCATCATACAGAAGAAGAATACTCTTTTTTTATTCTCCATACATACTTGTTTATGGAACCTGAGTAGAAATAAAAAAATATACTCGCAAATAACAGGTTGATGAGAAAAGTTCAACCTCAATTTTCAGTTCCGTTAGATACTAAAAGTAAGAATCAATAATACAAAAACTCATCCCTACTTGTCTTTATCGGGTGCAAAATTACACAAAAAACTTGAATTGTGCAAATTTTGGACTCTCCCAAGGGGCTTTCCCTATCATGCTGATACAATTCAAATCTCCGCTTTCGCCTATCTGGTAAGGCTTTCATGAATATAGAATAATTATTAAATTCTATTGTTTCTTTAGGTAAAAACAGTCTGTTTTCTTATCTTTGCATACGATAGAAGTGGGGCAGAAGTGCATCAATCGTGATGCATGACGCTACATCTCTTTATGAACCAGATTACTCATAAAACAAATTTAAAGCGTATGAATCTATTAATTATTATTGGAGTTGTTGCTGTCTTGGTTATTTGGGGCGTAAGCCTTTACAACAATTTGGTGAAATTACGCAATAATCGGGAAAATGCTTTTGCGAATATTGACGTGCAACTGAAACAACGTCATGACCTCATTCCGCAATTGGTGGCAACAGTGAAAGGGTATGCCGAACACGAAAAAGAATTGTTGATACGCGTTACTGAGGCTCGTTCGGTTGCAATGGGTGCCAATACCATCAACGAAAAAGTGGCAGCCGAAAACACCTTGAGCAGTGCTTTGGCAGGTTTGCGTGTATCGTTGGAGGCTTATCCCGACTTGAAAGCTAACCAAAACTTCTTGCAATTGCAGAACGAAATATCGGATATTGAGAATAAGTTGGCAGCTGTGCGTCGTTTCTTCAACACCACAACACGCGAGCTGAACAATGCGGTGCAAACCTTCCCGTCAAGCATTTTTGCCAAGATGTTTGGTTTTCAGAAAGAACCTATGTTTGAAGTTCCACAAGAAGAAAGGGCTATTCTCGACAAAGCACCCGAAATCAAGTTTTGATAGATGAAGTATGTAGGAATGCAATCCCAGATACGGCGCAACAACATGTTTAGCGTGTTGTTGCTCATTATGTTTCCCGTAATCATCTTGGCAACGGTCTGGGTTTTTCTTGCACTTGTCAATTATTGGGGAACGGGATACTACGACCAATATGGCAATATCATCAACGAGCTTAATTTGGACGTGGTTAACGCTTATTTTTTGAATGTTTTGCCTTGGGTCATAGGCATTGTGCTTGTTTGGTTCACCATTGCCTACTTTGCCAATGCTTCAATGGTAACTCGTGCTACGGGTGCCAGACCACTGACGAGAACCGAGAATCCGCGTATCTACAATATGGTAGAAAATCTTTGTATGGCCTGCAATATGGATATGCCTGCCATCAACATCGTGGACGATCCACAACTCAACGCCTTTGCTAGTGGGATAAATAAGAAGAGTTATGCCGTAACCTTAACAACAGGAATTATCCATTATCTCGACGATGACGAGTTGGAGGGCGTCATAGCTCATGAGTTGACCCACATTCGCAACAACGATACGAGATTGCTTATCACAAGTATTGTATTTGTAGGAATTATCAGTACCATTATGAGTCTTACGGTCAATCTCTTGTATCACACGTTTTTGTATTCAGGCACGCATCGCAGTAGGGATAAGGAAGGCAATGGAGGCGGAGGCATCATCGTCGTTCTTATCATTGGATTGGTATGTAGTGCAGTAGCTTATCTCTTCACTATCGTTACTCGTTTTGCCATATCGCGTAAGCGTGAGTATATGGCAGACGCTGGTGGGGCAGAGTTGAGCGGAAAGCCATGGGCTTTGGCTTCAGCCTTACGCAAGATTTCTCAAAATCCCGGACTTGATAATGTGGAGCGTGCCGATATCGCACAGCTCTTCATCATGCACCCCGACGAGATGCAATTGGGCATTATGGGCTGGATGAATAGCTTGTTTAGCACCCATCCCGACCCTCAAAAGCGGATAGAAATACTTGAACAGTTTTAGTGTTTCAAATTCTCTGAACCTTCGTCCTATCTCGTTTCTTCGCCCGTTCATTCAACTTTTGCAGGGATATAGATATAAGGTGGAAGTGTAAAACAGTCTGTTTCGTTCGTGAAGACAGACTGAACCAAAACGTAATTAAGGCTCAATTCTCAAGGAATTGAGCCTTAATTGCCATCTGATAGTTGGCATCTCATCATTTTATATTTTATTGATAAGAGACTCGTTGCGTAGGTTTTGCCATGAACTATATACCAAACTATACATGCGAATCTTGCTTTTGGCCGGCTGTTTAAGTACCTTTGCATCAGCATTAATGAATAAGAAGAGCTTGAAGATTTGATGAACAATTGCGGGATAATTTATTCTGTCTTTTTCTCTTCCTTTTTGTATAACCATTTAAAACACATAAAGTTATGAGTATTTTTTATAAGTTGAGAAAGCATCAACGTGGAATGAGCAACGATGGAGGGATGTATTACGCCCATACCGTGAAGCAAGGGGAGTGGACTTTGAAAGATATTGAGAGTCGCATTCAAGCCAACTGCACCCTGAAACGAAGTGATGTACGAGCCGTTCTTGCAGAATTGGTCGACGTGATGAAAGACGGTTTGCAGTCGGGTTATGTCGTTAGTTTGGGCGAAGTGGGTAAGTTTCAGCTTGTAGTGAGAAGTTCTTGTGTTAAACATCAGGACGATTTTACACCCGAACATATTCGTGGTTTAACCTGTCGCTTTACGCCCTATGCCCATCGCAATGCCAAAGGTCAGCTGATACGCTATTTGTTTGATGGATGTAGGATAGCCCCACAGCGATGACGGAGTGAGTTTTTGAGTTGTTAAGTTTGAAAGTTGATAAGTTTTAAGTTGGGTTGTTACTTTATTTACTTATCAACTCAATGACTCACCAACTCAAAGACTTGCCATTTAAAAAAAACTCTCCAATTATACATTTCTATATCTTGTTATTTACTTTTAATAATAATAATTCCATTATTGGGTATGAAACCACTATCTTTGTCATGTATTTAGGTTATAGGTATATTTAAGAAAAGTAGATAACAATGGCACAGTATATTATTATTTCCATTATTTTAGGTATTGTGGTATTTTATATCGGCCTCCGTTTGTATAACACCTTTACTCAGAAATCAAGTCCTTGCGACGGTTGTACAGGATGTTGTGGAAACGAAGGCAGCAATAAAACAAGCTGTGGACATAGCTAAAAAGAGAATTGAGGATATAAAATATTGGAAAATATTTGGTTAGTTCGATAAAAATATGTACTTTTGCAACCGCAAATAAGCAATGGTACCTTGGCCGATCGGTTAGGTAACGGTCTGCAAAACCGTGTAGGGCAGTTCGACTCTGCCAGGTACCTCAACAATAGGAGGAATTCTACAATAGTAGAGTTCCTCTTTTGTAATGGGGATGTTTGTACTTGATAAAGCTGCGGTGTGTGCAAGAAAGTAAGTGCAAGAATCATTGAATTGACAGAAAAAGTGTATATTTGCATTGGTTATATTACTGCATGTGATTAGAATGGGTGTTGATACTTTTTGCTGATTTGAATGATCTGCATTATCAGCCATCATGAAATGTTCTGGAGTTGTGTGGCAGTATGCCCAGTTAGTTATGATTGAAATCAAGAATAAGACATTAAAAGGTTTTACTTTTATCGATTTATTTGCCGGTCTTGGTGGGTTCCGACTGGCTTTGGAATCGCTAGGGGCTACTTGTGTCTATTCTAATGAGTGGGATCGTTCTGCACAGGAGGTATATCAGATGAATTTTGGTGACTTGCCAGAAGGTGATATAACTCAAGTAGATGAATCAACCATTCCTGCACACGACATTCTATGTGCAGGTTTCCCTTGTCAAGCTTTTTCTATCAGCGGTAAACAACTCGGATTTGAAGATACTCGTGGAACTTTATTTTTTG
>JALEWR010000018.1 GCA_022783515.1 Prevotella sp. | reverse complement strand
CTGCTTCGAGTTCTCCTTTCATAAAATCCATGTACGGGGTCACATGCTTAAAGAATTTGTAGTAACCGCTACAGAGATAGTTGAGACCATAATTGCCGTATTTGTCGTTGATGAAACGATTTTTTGGACATTCGCCATGGCAAGCGAACAGGTAGTTGCATTCGCGACATTGCTGTGGCAACATTTGATGTTTCATCTTAGAAAACTCCTTTTGTTGGTCGGAATACATCATCTCTGTAATGGTTTTGTCATGAAGATTACCCAGCTTATGCTCGGGATAGACAAAATGATCGCACGAATATACGTCACCGTTAAACTCCATCACACCGGCATGACCACACTCTTTTGCCATGGTGCAGATGCCCGGTGCCTGCCCAACCCAGTTGGCCAGCGTGGCATCGAACAACTGAATAAAGTATTCGCCTACATCATTCTTCACCCACTCGTCGAAGATGGTACAGAGAAAATTGCCCCATTGTTCGGCGGTAATAGAGAAGTCGGTTACTCCTTGACCATCGCCCTGCATACCGGGAGCCAATGTCAAACCGTCGGTACGATTCACTAAACGCTCCACAATGGGTGTAAACTGGATATAACGGCAGCCAATTTCTTTAAAGAAATGATAAAAATCGAGCGGATAATCAGCATTAAAGTCATTGATAACAGCCAACGCATTCCATTCCACACCATGTTTATTGAGTAGGTTAATACCCTTCATTACTTGCAGAAAGGTGGGACGTCCGCTTGTGGTTTTGCGATATTCGTCGTGAAATTCTTGCGGTCCGTCAATGGAAACACCCACCAACCAGTTGTTCTCCTTAAAAAACTTGCACCACTCGTCGTTGAGCAATGTGCCGTTGGTTTGAATGCAGTTGTCTATTCTTCTGCCACGGGCATATCGTTGTTGCACTTGCATGGCACGCTTATAAAACGAGAGAGGTCGCATCAGTGTTTCGCCTCCATGCCATGTAAAGAGTACGCTGGGTGTTGTTTGTGCCTCGATATATTCCTTGATGAATTTCTCCAGCAAGGTATCGGTAATGATATGGTTCTTTACATCTGTGTAAAGGTGCTTCTTTTCCAAGTAATAACAATACTTGCAACGCAGGTTACAGAGCGACCCGGAGGGCTTGAGCATTACATACATGGGACGGCTGAAAGCCAAACTTGTATTCATACAATAGTGGGGTTTGCAATAAGTGGGGAGGATGCCAATATTCTGCCTTACATGTTTGCTACTCCCTCTCTACTCTCCACCATCAACCATTCTATTCGTTGGTTGATTTGTGTGCTGAAGGTAATGGGGTCTTCGATATAAGGAAAGTAGGTCGTGGCTTCTCCTGTGGTAACAAATACGGTTCCGTAGTTGAGCATTCGTCCTAACAGACTTTGTTGAAGTTGCACTCCTTCGCACTTGCGGAGCATTAGTTCGAACGACTCCCGGTTGATGATGCCGCGTTTAGCTATCAGCCGTTTGTTGGTCAGAACAAAACGTTTGCCACCATGTGCCTTGATAGCCATCACCAAGGCTGTGAACAAAAGAATGACACAAAAGACGATTTGCAGGAAGAATTGTGTACCGTCGGTGGGTATCACAAACTGTCCAATACCTATTAATGTGAGCAAGATGGGCATGCGATATACCATAGGATGTAGCTCAGCCTCGTATATCACCTGCTCACCTGCCATCAAACTTTTTTCAATATAGCCCATAAGCTTGTATCTACTATTTTGAAATATTAATCTGCTATCGTGAAGTCTAATTGTTTTTTCTCAATATTGGCACGAGCCACCTGTATCTTAATGGCGTCGCCCAACTGATATTTGCGATGTCTGCGACGACCTACCAGACAGTAGTTCTTCTCGTCAAAGTCGTAATAATCGTCGTCCAAATCACGCATCGGAACCATTCCCTCGCAGTGATTCTCATCTATTTCGCAATAAATTCCATAGCTGGCAATACCGCTGATGTGGGCATCGTACACTTCTCCTATCTTATCGCTCATAAATTCTACCATCTTATATTTAATAGAGTCGCGTTCGGCATTTTGTGCTATCTGTTCCATTTCCGAGCTATGTTCGCACAACTCCTCATAGTGTTCTTTGTTGGCACTACGTCCGCCGTTGGCATAACGGGTGAGCAAACGATGCACCATCGTGTCGGGATAACGGCGGATGGGGCTGGTAAAGTGGGTGTAATAATCGAACGCCAAGCCGAAGTGTCCGATGTTGTGGATGGTATATTTTGCCTTCATCATCGCACGCAAAGCCACGGTTTGAATAGCATTTTGTTCTTTTTTGCCTTCCACTTCGTCCATCAGCTTGTTCAAGGCCCTTGCCGCTTCGCCCTTGGTGCTGGTAGATTTGAGCTTATAGCCAAATTTTACGATAAACTCTCGCAGCGATTCTATCTTCAATGGGTCGGGATTGTCGTGTACACGATAAGGCAAAGTTTTCGCTGTTCCGCCTTTTTTCACCTTTCCTATGTGTTCTGCCACGGTCTTGTTGGCTAAGAGCATAAACTCTTCAATCAGTTTGTTGGCATCTTTTGAGCGTTTAAAGTATGCCTTGGTGGGTTTGCCTGCCTCGTCGATGTCAAAGCGGAGTTCTTCTCTATCGAATTTTACCGACCCGTTGGCAAAGCGTTTAGCTCGCAAACCTTTTGCCAGACGGTCGAGCATAATGAGCATGTCGGCATTCTCACCTTTATATCCGCCTTTTGGGGCAGGTGGTGCAGGCTCGCCTGTTCCGTCAACCACACCATTGGCTTCTAATAGTTCTTGCACCTCTTCGTAGGCATATCGGCGGTCGCTCTTGATAACGGTATGCACAATGCGGTAAGCCTTGATATTGGCGTTATCGTCCATATTGAAGATGACGCTATAAGCCAATTTCTCTTCATTGGGTCGCAACGAACAGATGAAATTACACAAACGTTCGGGCAACATGGGGATGGTGCGGTCTACCAAGTAGATGGATGTGGCACGCTTCACTGCCTCCTTGTCGATGATACTACCTTCGGTAACATAATGACTCACATCGGCGATATGCACGCCCACTTGCCATAAACCCTTATCGAGGAGCTTGATAGAAAGAGCGTCGTCGAAGTCTTTGGCGTCGCGAGGGTCGATGGTGCAGGTAAAGACATCACGGAAGTCTTCGCGTTCTGCCAAATCCTCCGATGTAATTTCACCCGAAATCTTCTCCGCAGCCTCTTCCACCGCTTTGGGATATACATAAGGCAAGCCGTATTGAGCCAGGATAGCATGCATCTCCACATCGTTATCGCCAGTCTGCCCCAAGATGTCGATGACCTCACCAATCAGGTTCTTATGCTCGCTGTCGGGCCATTGGATGATACGCACCAAGGCTTTGTCGTTGGATTTTCCTCCTTTCAGTCGTTTCTTAGGAATGATAATATCGTGGGCAAAGGTATTTTCGGATGTTATGAGGAAAGCCATATCACGTTCCACTCGTAGTTTTCCGACAAACTGGTCGCGTGAGCGTTTGAGAATTTCTATTACCTGTGCCTCCTTGATATGATTGCGGCGGCGTGCCAAGAGTTGCACTTTCACACGGTCGCCATTGGTCGCTCCTAACGAGTTGCGTTCGCTTACAAAGATGGGCGTACTGCCATCGTCGGGCAAAAACGAGTTTTTACCGTTCGACTTCCGCACAAATTTACCTTCAGCCACTTGTACCATCTGATTGAGACGATAAGAGTTGTCGCTCACTCGTGTTAGGAAATCATCCCATTCCATTTCTTCCATCACATCGATGGCGAGCATTTTCAAGGGATGTGTGTCAAATTTTAATGTTCTGAATATCTCTTTAAAACTAAAGTCCTTGTTTGGCTGCGATTGAAAAAAATCTTGCAATCGTTCTCCCACCTGTTTTTTGTTGAGGCGTTTGCCGCCTTTTTTTGCTTTTACCATAATATATCTATATTGGTGAAAAAATATAAGTAGGTTGGGAAACGGCCCCAACATACAGCTGAATGAGTAGACCGGTGGACGCCTCCATTCTATTTCTTGGCTTCTTCTGCCCATTTCCTTCGTCCAATCGCTCTACTGCCATCTTTCACAAAGTAACAAAATATTTTTGAATTTAAGTGCGGATTAATCTTATTTTTCTAATTTATTCAGCTTTCACCATTTATTCCCTGTATCATAAGGAATACTTCTTGATTAATTCATTCCAAAAATTCTTATTGACACTAACGTGTTGTCGCATACTCTTTCACTCTCTCACCTTCACTCGTCCGTCTTCAAACACGAGGTGTTTACTGTCGATAAAGGCTTTGAGGTCGCCACTTTGGGCGAGTGTTTGCGGTGTTCCGGTCTTGAGAGGACGGTCTTTTTCAACCAGCCAGAGTCGGTCGGCAAGTTGTAAGGCGAGTTCGAGGTCGTGTGTGGAGAGTAGGATGAGCTTTTGGCTCTCGTGTGCCAAGCGTTGCAAGAGTTGTAACATCTCCACCTTACTGGGAAAGTCGAGGAAGGCAGTGGGTTCGTCTAAGAGGATGATGGGAGTGGATTGTGCCATCGCTTTGGCAATCATTGTTTTCTGACGTTCGCCATCGCTCAGTGTATTGAGCTGTCGGTTGTGCAGATGGAGGATGCCCACTTGCTCCATTGCGTGCTTCACAATGTGTTCGTCTTCGGGTTTTAGATTGCCCCAAAAGTCGGTATAAGGCGAACGCCCTAAGGCCACCAGCTCGTGTACTTGTAGGTTTTGCACCTCTGGTTTGCCTGTCAGTACGATGCTTACCATGCGTGCCATGGCAGCGTGGGGCAGACGCTGCAGGTCGATTGATTCGTTGTGTGCCTCAGATTCCAGGGTGATATGTCCCGAGAGCGGACGTTGAAAGCCCGACAAGGTGCGTAAGAGGGTCGACTTGCCTATGCCGTTAGCTCCCAAGATGCAGGTCAATTCGCCGGCATAAAGGGTGGCGTTGATATCACTCAATACCGCCTTATGCTCTTTCCTTCCTTGCGGATAGCCCACAGAGAGGTGAGAGAGGGATAAGCGTTGGGGCGAGGGTGATAGAGAAGAGTGGGGCATAGGGGAGTGGTGATGATTATCGGGATGACAAGGCAAATAAGGGTATAAGCCTGATAAAAAACAAAAAGTATATATGGAACCTATATGACCTATAAGCCTTATAAGTCCCATATATTGCTCTCCTCCTTGGGAGGAGGTGGGAGAGTTTATAGACTCTCCACCTTCAGATTCTTAATCTTACTATTCAGATTCTTGCCTACCTGTCGCAAAGGGAAGGTGAGGGTACTGATATATTTCATCGTGACATTACCACTTCTGTGCAAGGTCTTGATGCCGAGTGTTTCTACTAATCTTCCATTTACATAAAGCGACGTCTCGGTTTGGTTGCCTGTTACACGCACATGGGCTTTCTCGCCAGGATAGAAACTATAATTAAAGGTGTTGAGATAGCCGTCGCGACTGAAAGCCAATTTACCTGATACGGGGTCGGAGATATAGAAGTCGGCAGTAGACGATTGGAAGAGAATGGTGCCGCGACTTTCCTTGGCTGCCTCCACATCAAACGAAACGCTGTAGTTCCAACCAATGTTTTGTAACGGAAGGGTTTGCCCCGCTTTCACCATGTCACGTTTCAATACCACGCCTTTGGGGTATCTGCCGGCCACATTCACATCGGGTGCTTCGCTCAACTGCCGGCGTTTGGTGTCGAATTCATTGAAGGGAATTGTTGGTTTCGCTCCTGTCCACATCTTTACTGCCAATGTCTGCATGGCAGGGTACATGCGATAATGCAC
>JALEWR010000221.1 GCA_022783515.1 Prevotella sp. | reverse complement strand
TGGACACTGGGCATGAGTTTAGGCATCATCTTCTGCTTTCTCACCCCCGGCTTTATGCCCGACCTTCCGTCGTTTCTCTTTGGTAGCATCTTAACCATCAGCGAAACCGACCTTTGGATGTTGGCATCCATCACAGCAGTGGTCATTCTCACTTTCTGGCGTTTATATCACAGCATTTTGAGCATCGCTTTCGATAGTGGTTTTGCTCGTTCCCAACGTCTTCCTGTCGACACCATCGAATGTTTACTCATGGCACTCATCGCCATGACCATCGTAGCCTCACTGCGAATGGTGGGCATTGTTCTGGCAATGAGTTTGCTAACCATTCCCCAGATGACCGCCAACGTCCTAACTCATAGTTTTAAACGCATGATATGGTTGAGCATACTCATTGGGTGGGTAGATTGTCTATGCGGTTTGGGCATATCCTATATATTGAATGTACCCTCGGGTGCATCCATTATCTTTGTCAGTATCATGGTTTATGTCGTGGTCAAGGCAATAAAATGGACACAAAATCAGTTGAATAAACAGAGGCGTGAGGTAGAAACGGCATCATAAAAAGATGGGACAGACACCTCAAAAAGATGAAAATAAGATTTTGAAAAAGTTGAATGAACGTCATATTAGTTATGCATTGCTGATACTATTGACCATCTTGTTGGCAGCATGTTCCACTGAGAAGAACACTTCTCAGACTCGTTGGTGGCATTCATTCAACACTCGCTATAATGTTTATTATAACGGTTCGGTGGCATATATTGATGGTTCGTTGGAGAAAGAACGTGGCAATCAGGACAATTATACCGAATTGATACCGCTCTATACCGTAGGAAACAAGTCGAGCATCGCATTGGGCAAGGGCAATTTCGACCGTGCCATAGAGAAGAGTCAGAAAGCTATCCAGTTGCATAGCATCAAACGTAAGCCCATCTGGGACAAGAGCAGACGCAAGACGCCCAAAGACATTGAGTGGCTGAACCGTCGCGAATACAATCCCTTTTTATGGAAAGCATGGCTGTTGATGGGGCGTTCACAATTCCATCAAGGAGCTTTCGACGAAGCAAGTTCGACCTTTGCCTATATGAGTCGTATCTATCGCACCCAACCTCACATATATGGCAAGGCTCGGGCGTGGCTTGCCAAGACTTATATTGAACAAGGATGGATGTATGATGCCGAAGATGTGATTCGCGATATTCAACGCGACAGCTTGGATTGGCGGGCCGTTAAGGAGTGGGATTATACCTTTGCCGACTACTACATCCATGCGGGCGAATACGAAAAAGCTATCCCTTATCTTCGCAAAGTGATTAAACACGAGATGCGAAGAAAACAGAAAGCCCGCGAATGGTTCCTCATGGGACAACTCCTTACACGTCTTAACAAACCTCAAGAGGCCTTCAAAGCCTTTAAAAAGGTCATTTCTCTCAATCCGCCTTACCAGCTGGAGTTGAACGCCCGCATAGCAATGACCGAGGTGATGCCACTTGGCGACAGCAAGAAAACCATTAAAAAGTTGCGTCGCATGGCTGTTTCCGATAACAATAAGGATTACCTCGACCAGGTGTTTTATGCCATCGGTAATATCTATATGGCACAGAAAGATACGCTCAGTGCTATCTCTGCCTACGAAGAAGGTGCGAAAAAAGGTATGAGAAGTGGCCCCGAGAAAGGCGTATTGCTGCTCAAACTGGGCAACATCTATTGGCAAAAGGAACGCTTTGGCGATGCTCGCAGATGCTATAACGAAGCGTTGGGTATGCTCGACAAGGAACGCGACGACTACCAAGAGCTGTCGAAACGTTCGAAAGTGTTGGACGAACTTGTACCCTACACCGATGCCGTACACCTTCAAGACTCACTCCAAGCCTTGGCAAAGATGAGCGAAAGCGACCGCAACAAAGCCATCGACCGTGTGATTGAGGCATTGAAGAAAAAGGAAAAAGAAGAGAAAGAGGCAAAAGCCATGGCCCAATTGCAAAGCCAAACGAGCGATAACACAGACCTTTTTGAAGAGTATCAGCCCGTCAGACCTCAACCCACGCCCAACAATTCGTCTTCGGCATGGTACTTCTACAATCCCCTCAGCGTGTCGCAAGGTAAGGCTTTGTTTGAGCGTCAGTGGGGAAAGAGAGAGAATGTGGACAACTGGCAGCGACACAATAAAACCGTTGTGGCACTTCCAGGCACAGAAAACGAAATGTCAGAAACCATGCTCGACTCGCTTACACATATCGAAGCTATGGAAGATTCGATTAAACAAAGCATGAGCTCACCCCAAAACGATCCGCACAAACGCGAGTATTATCTGGCTCAAATTCCCTTTACTCCCGAACAACTTCAACAAAGTAACACGCTGCTCACCGAGGGTCTGTTCCATTCGGGCGTTATCTTTAAGGACAAACTCGACCATCTGCCTCTCAGCGAGAAGGCCTTGATGCGTGTGGTCAATAGTTTTCCGAACTACGAAAACATGCCCGACATCTATTATCATCTATTCTTACTCTATTCAAGAATGGGCATGCCGGCCGTGGCACAAAGCTATATCGACAAACTGAAAACGCAATATCCCACCCACCAATGGACAACTTTGCTTACCGACCCTCATTTCTACGAGAACGCAAGCATTGGTGTGCAAATGGAAGAGTCGCTTTATGCGGCCACCTACGATGCTTTCAAAGCCGGCAGATATGGCGAGGTAAGGGGCAATGTGCATATCTCTGACAGCAAATATTTAAAGGGT
>JALEWR010000205.1 GCA_022783515.1 Prevotella sp. | reverse complement strand
GATAGTAAAAAAAGAGTGTGTAGCAAAAAGAGTGAGAGGGTAACTTCTATATCATTAGAGTATTGGCTCTTGTGTTAACAGATATAGTAGATAAAGATGAAACAATCTGTTCATCATATAATGAAAGAATAATTGAAAAAGGGGAAAATCTGATGAATTGGTGAGATTTAACGTTTCTAAGTTTTTGACTTGATGAGTTTTGGTTGATAAGTTGGTGAGTTTCTTACCAATAAGCTAACAATCAGATAATTGAGGCATTTAAAAGGGCCAATACCGGTAAGTTATCTACTCAGCCCCTCAACGTTTGTCGAGTAAAACTCAATAACTTTAACCCCCCAAATTAAATAACTTAAAAGCTCAAAAATCAAAAACTTATCAACCAAAACTCACCAACTCAAAAACTTTTTTTACTTAAAACAACTTGTTGGGATATACGCCATTGGTTACCAAGGCTTGTATTCTCTCTACAGTTGCTTCACGATCGGCAGCATAAGTAACACCAAACCATTGACTGGTTGTATCAAGAACCTTCACTGTTGCAGTACCTTCATTGATGAGCTTGTTGACCATCAATGGAATAAAAAACTCAGCTTTGAGGTTAGCTTGGTTCTTGGGGTCAGCCAAAAACTCTTTGAAATAAGCATCGCTATACTCGAAATAGTCGGGTGTAAAACCCCACATATTCATCGAAACAGGTGTGTTATCGCCAATAGCTACCCACTCACCTTGCTCATCCTTATAAGAAACTGCTCCCTCAATACGCATGATTTCGGTGCGTTCTACTACGGTTGTGAGGTGTCCGCTTTCGTCTGTTGCACACACGCCGCGTGCCACTGTGCCATTCTCGCTCAAGGTATTGCCCACTCTAAAGCCTACCATTGAGTAAACACCTTTTGCATCTTCAGGTAGTTCAGACAAGAATTTACCCATTACCATGAAAGCATCACGATTATAGAAGTCATCGCAGTTAATCGCACAGAAAGGCTCTTTGATTACTTCTTTCGCCATCATCACAGCGTGATTGGTTCCCCAAGGCTTCTCACGACCTTCAGGAACACTGAATCCTTCGGGTAAAGCATCGATGCTTTGGAATACGAGTTCCAAAGGTACATGACCTTCATACTTAGACAAAATCTTACTTCTGAATTCGTCTTCAAAATCCTTACGAATGACAAAAACAATCTTGCCAAAACCGGCTTGAATGGCATCATAGATAGAATAATCCATAATTGTTTCGCCATTAGGACCTACTCCATCCAGCTGTTTCAAACCACCGTAACGGCTTCCCATACCGGCTGCCAATAGTAATAGTGTTGGTTTCATTTGCTTGTATATTTTAAATTAAAACAATAGTTATCGTCTCTCGCTTACTTACCACTGTTCCATCAATGGCATTCATATCTGCAAATTTAGCAAGAATAATGTAAATAGCCCTTCTTTCGCATTTTTTATTCCTTATTAGAACGGATAACCTACTGCCAAATGGAAACTTTGTGCCTCTTTAAAGTTGGAAATATTATACCAACCTTTCTTATAAGGCAGATGAAGACCTATTCCCCAGTCAGCACGAATAACAAAGAAGCCAAGGTCGTAACGCAATCCGATGCCTGTGCCTACAGCCATTTCCTTCAACAGATTCTTCAGTTTTAGCTGTCCTTCGGGACGTTCGTCGTACGAACGCATCGTCCATACATTACCCATATCCAAGAAGATAGCTCCATAAAGATTACCTATCAACTGCGGACGATACTCTAAGTTGGCCAAAAACTTCAAATCACCCGTCTGATCGAGATAAGAACCGGTTGGCGAATCGGTGTGATAGGCTCCGGGGCCGATACTTCGCACCGTAAAGGCACGAATACTATTGGCTCCTCCCACATAAAACTGCTCACTGTAAGGAGCAATGGTTGAATTGCCATACGACCAGATAGCACCTATCCCCACATGTCCCACCAATTCGGACTTCTCTGCCACCCGCCATGTCTTACGAAACTCCGCGTCAATCTTAACAAACTGTGCATAGGGATTTTTAAACATCTCCTTATCCTTATGATTCCATTTTTTGCCTGCTGCCATATAACCCAACGACAAAAGGTTGGAGGCTTCGCTCACGTTCAACTGCAACCAAATGGGATGGCGGTAGCTTTTCGGACTACTATATATATAGGTATATCGCATACGGGGGATGAACAAATCCTGCATCGTTACTTGGATATAAGGGTTCTCCTCCATAATGCTTTCAAACTCATCGCTACGACTTGTCATGTAGTTATACTGCAACGACAAGGGACTGAACTGATGAAAAGAGTTTTCTGACGTTTGAAAATGGTAAGTCCATTCGCCCGAAACCACATGCCTTTTAAAATATCCTGCCCTGTTGATGACATTGGTTGATGCCGACAATAAGGTGGTTGGACTGGTATAGAATCGGTGCTTACGCCAGAAAGGAGAGATAAAATTCGGAAACTCTATCGAGCCGGAAGCTCCGTACTCATAAGAATGGATTTGCGATGCCGAAGCATTGCCACCGTAAGACGTTTGCCACTCGTATGAGCCATTGACTCTCAAATCTAGTTTTTCGCCACCTCTAAAGGCATTACGCTTGGTCAAACCCACCACAATCCCCGGGCCTAAACGTCCGTTAGTCTTACCCGTGAAGTTAGACTCCACATAAAAATCGTAGCGTTTATCCAAGACACAGTTCATCGTCAAATCCAAAGTGTCGCAATGAATACTGCTATCGCGTGGGGTAAACTGGAAGTCGACCATACTAAAGAGTCCCATATCGGTAATCTTATTATAAGATGCTTCGTATTCGGCATGATTATATAAACGACCGGGACGCAACTTCATCTCTCTAAAAATGGTTCTTGCACGCAACGGCGGACGGCGTCCGTTAAAACGAATGGTAAATCGACGACGTTTCACCGAATCGTTGAGTTGCTCCATCAACTGCTTTCTCAGCTGCAAATCCACCTTACCTATATACCAAGGATGCTTGGCTCTATCGGGTATATTCTTTGCCACCTGCATACGCAACTGTACCTTTCCTGGCACAGAAAACGTGTCTGCCACATACGAGGCATAGTCGGGTTGATAATAAAAATATCCCTTTTCTCTTAACAGCTTACTCAATCTTCTTCGTTCGGCATCGAGAATAGCCACATCAAAGGGTGTCCCACGCTTAATCTTTGCTTCGTGCTGAGTGGAGTCGAGCAAGGGAAGTGTTGGCCGGGGGAAATTCAAATAACGAATAGAATCTAAACGATAGAGCGGTCCGAAATTGAGTGTATAAGCAATTTTCGCCTTCTTCTTATTAGACAATGTCAGCAAATCATGTTCCACCCTACCCTGAAAATAACCACGATTCTTCAACACCATTTGGGCAACAGATGCTCGCAATTGGGGGTTGACCTTACTGATGAGGACGGGACGCTTACCAAAGGTCTTTCCTATCCATTTCCCCACCCCTGACTCCGAATCGGCAAACGCATTCCATATCCACAGCGTTACGGGGAAAGGCGTACGATAATAACTACTGCCAAGCAATGCTCCGTTGGGCGGAATGGCCAAAGCGGCTTCCACTTCTTCTTGCGTAGAAACCAACTGGTCGCTCTTTTCGTAATTCTCATAGCGTATCTTCTCCAAACCTGCATATAGCTGTTCACCTTCGGGAATATTACTCGTAGACGAACAGGAGGCGAAGCCGCAAGGCAATACAAACAGAGCGACAGCCCGCCATATATACCTTATATATATATCACTCTTATTTACTAATTTCATCTCCATTCTTTTTAATGGTATCGGGTACTGCCAAAACCGGCAATAAATTGTCTTTTCTATCTTTAAATTTGAATATGTCTTTGAAATGACTCAACTTGCGACGCCAGATAAAACCTGCACCATACTTGCTCACATCGCCCTCCAACCAGTCGTAACCATCACGAATATAGAACAACTGAAGATAACGTGTGGAACCTTGATTCAAACGATACTCCAACGACACATTATTAAAAAAGGTGTTGTCTTTCTCGTAAGCATCACTGCCCGACGAGAGTTTTCCGCCAATAATCACTCGCAAACGGTTGTTCCACAGACGTTTAGAGAACTTGAAAGAATAGTCGGTATGCATGTTACCACTTGCGTCTGTAACGTTATCAAGACCAAAACTCAAATCCAAAGTTTTAAGGGCGTTACCGGTGATATTATTGATTTGCGACTGCAAAAAAGCACTCAAGGCGTTATTCATAGAGAAGCCTTTGGTATTGCCATCCGCCAAATACATACCTGTGGTGAGCATGGTTACTGCCAATTTTCCACGCTCTTCCTTACCCATCGTGTTCAACTGATTGCTCATACTCATATCTTGTGGAGCATCGATGATAAACTCCAGACCCATGTCTTGCAGTTTTTTAGAGATAACCACACCACATTCAAATTCCACAATCCTACTGTCGCCGCCATTATCCGATACGGGTGCCCGTTGCATTTCGGTGGCAGTGATATTGAGTCGGGGATTCATCGCATCGCCGGTAAACTCGATATAACTACCGTCTTTGATATGGAATGTCTTGAGCGGAATAACCGGCAACGAATATTTCATTTCGCCATTATTAAGCGTATAACGACCGCGAAGCCTCACTTCGTCCACAGGATTATACTGCAAACGTAAGTCGCCACCACCTGTCAGATCGACATAGTTGGATTGATCGGAATTTAATGCACAAAGAATATGAGCATTATTGTCGATGCTAACAGAAAGGTCCATGTTGAAACCTGTCAACGAAGGACGCTCGACAGCATACTCCACACTATCCGAGAACTCTGTAAAGACCACAAGACCTTCCATCTGGTTGTCGGTAGAAAGGGGCGAGTCTCTCAACACATAGGTCATATCCGTGGCATCCAGCACATCGAGTTTACCTCTCAACTTCAGATTACTCATCGGGCCGTTCATGCGTCCGAAGAAGTTAACAAAGACTTTTCCAAACACTTCCGACCGCATATTCTCTTTGGCATCGATAATCTGACAGTTTTCTGTTCTCAATCTCACATCCATATTCATATTGCCGGGGTCAGAAAAATCAAAATAACCCGCAGCATTAATAGACTTATCGTTATTGGCAAAAATCTCGAAATTCTCAAAGAGCAGATGACTGTTATTGATACGCACAGGGTCATCGGCAAAGCGAAGTTCCACTCCATAGGGTTCGCTATATATTCTTGCCGAATCCAACATCAACTCTCCTGTCAGCAAGGGTTTGGAAACAGGTCCCTTTACCGTCAACTCGCCCTCGGCATAACCTTTTAATCCGACGATACGATTGGGTATTAATCCGTTGACAAG
This sequence comes from Prevotella sp., assembly GCA_022783515.1. Classification (GTDB taxonomy): domain Bacteria; phylum Bacteroidota; class Bacteroidia; order Bacteroidales; family Bacteroidaceae; genus Prevotella. The sequence goes on along the minus strand of JALEWR010000205.1, from coordinate 5,088 downwards.
CGATAGTGGCAGACGGTTGAGATGCAGGTTTGCATCCAACTTTCCGCCATCGGCAGCCAGATAACTTCCTTTCAACACGCCAATCTCTCTATCATTTTGCATGATAAAGCCATCGACATAGTGAGTGCCATCCGATTTGGGCATATATACAAACTCGGTTTGCAAATCGCCCATTTCACTATATTCGTAGGTCATCTTCTGCACCGACACAAACGACGAAACAGACAAGTCGGTGGGAGTTTGTATCAAGTGGAAGTCGCCATTCAAGGTTCCTGTTACGCGAGGCATATAGGGAATAACCGAGAAGAGGTCTTCTAAGTTGAGCTGATTAACCGAGAAACTAACGTCTTGCAAGGCTTCGGTGTTGGTGTTATCCGTACGAACAAGGAAACCTGTGCCGTCTTTGGCCCGCAGTTTCATATCTGCTCGCAGACGGCGGTCATCGCCAAAGAAAACATAATTACTGTCGTTCACCGTAAATTCCTTATAACCCAACACCTGACTATCACCCAAGAAGCTCACTTGCAGTCCATCTGCTTCCATCGTACCTGCCAATCCGAGATCCAAGCCTAAGCGGTTTTTATCATCAAAAAGACGCAAACGAATGTCCGTGCCTCGCTCTTCTATCGTACCGTCGAGCAAAGCATTGAACACATAATGTGGGATTTTCTTGTTGTTTTTTATCTGGGCCGAATAGACCATCTGCGATTCGTCCGACCGCAATTTCAGCCAAATCGAGTCTAGCTGCATACTGTCTACGATGAGTGTTCCCAACGCCACATCTCCATTCATCCCTGTTTCGGGCGATGTCTGCAAGTCGGCATATACCGAATTGGCTTGATAACCATAGCGTTGGAGCAGTCGCATAAACGAGTTGTTCTTGCCACTCTTAAGATAAAGTGATGCGAGTGGCAGATGGTCACGCAATCGCACCTCGTCAATCTTCTTGTTCTTTATCTGACTTTCCACTTCACTCACCAAATAATTCAATTCCTTGGTAAGCTTTTTATATCCCCCTTTAGCATTGAGTCGCAAGTCGAAGTCGCCACTATTCACCGCCACATGGGTGGTATCACGACGGGTCAACACATCCAAATGCACATCGCCAGGGTTATAAGTGGTCTTAGCATCGGTAATAGACAGATTCTCTATACTACCTCTTACCTTATAATACTCGTTCCAATCGCTTTCTATCCGCACATCGGCATACATCTGCGTACTCAAAGGCATGTCGGCAATCTTGAGTCGATGGAGGTCTGCCTTGTCGATATTACCTTTTATGTGCATCGCCATCTGTTTGCCTGTGGTGAGTCCGTCGAGCCGGATAACACCTGCCAACAATTCGTTCTTGCTATCGATTGTTGCTTTCGTAATGCCTTGTCGCATAGTGGCTGTAGCCGAAACGCCGGCTAAACTATAGCCCCCATATGCAAATTGTTCAATGCGAGCTGTAGCTTCGAGTGTGGTGCGAGGCGACATAAAATCGACACCCGACCCTTTCACGTCCACAAAACCGGTAAATTCGCTCAACCCTTGGTTAGGCATGAAACGCTGCAATGCCATGTTTCGTACATCCAAACGAGCTTGATATGCCATCCGTTTTACATCAAATGACGCTACGGCTCCCATCTTTCCCTTACCTTCGGTCAGCATCAGACGAGTGGCATAACGGCTTCCGTTCAAATCTACCTTACCGTCCAAGGTCATGCCTTGAGGTATATTGACGGTCTTTTGCAAATCGCTGCTCAACAAAGCCGACACAAACGACAAGTTGGAACTTTGGGCTTTCATTGTAATTTCACCTCGGCGAAGTTCATTATCCAAGGGTTTCACCACATACCCATCGGCATGCAAGTTGAAAGCTGTGGGTAGCTTCATGGTCAATCCACTAAAACTAACCCTCTGCATATTGCCTCTCACCACTCCATCAATGCTCAAAGGATAGTTGGGATAGCGTTTTTTAAAGTCGGACGGCATATCTGCCATCATTAGCATAAGGTCTTGCTTGCCCACCGAACCATGCACCACCACATTCATTCTGCCGGGATTCACCGCATCGAAGGTGTTGAGATCCATGTGAAGATTGGCTTTCAAAGCCGATTCGGGCGTGCGTAATTCAAAATAGGGAAGCAGCAAACGCTTATCATCCATGTCCAACGAACCGGCTATTTTCTCTACCCACAGTCCGCTTTTCTCCTGAAACGAACTGGGCAACAATTTCATCTTTAACCGCGGTTCGCGATAACTCAACGAGTCGACATTGAGGTTAATATCCGACACCAACAAGTGGTTGGTATCCAATCCTTTAACCTTATCTTCAAACACATTGTCATAAGCTATATTTCCTTGCTGCCATCGCAGACGTGCCACCTTATACTGCTTCTTCTCTAAATCAAAAAATCCGCCACCGGCCACGGCTTGTTCCATCTTGGCGGCTATGCGTAGCGTATCGCCGGGCATGCGTACCAAAGCCTGTGTATTGGCAATTTGCAAGCTGTCTACATAGATTTTCCAAAAAGTTTCGCTCTTGGTTGTGTCGGGCGGAACGGTATCGCTCAACGCCACTTCCATCCGTGTATCAGTTAAGGAAGCGTAGTTAATCCGCAACTCCTGCTTCTTTAAGTCGATACCACGACTCTCCACATTGAGCTGTCCTATAGTTCCCTTCACACGCGTGTCGGCTATCAGATTGACGGTATTAATCTTTGCTTGATGAAATTGCAGGGCATCGATATGCACTTGTTGTTTGAACAAGGGTAAAAAACGCACATCCAACACCATTCTTTGCACGTCGGCAACGGTATCATTCAACTGTGGCAGCGAGTCGTTAGGCTGCAAAACTTTCATTCCTTCCACGCTTAAATCCAAGGGGAAAGCCAAGTTGACACGATCGATAGATATAGTTAATCCTGTTTTTTCAGAAGCATAAGCCGTCACTTGTTTTACCAGCCAATTTTGGATGGGTGGCAGATAAAACAACAAAGCCAATATAATAAAAAGCACAATGGGTGTCAATAAGACAACACTTGTCCACTTAATAACATTTCTCATAAATAGTAACTATGGGTCATCCTGCCTGTTTCATCGGCAGACTATTTATTGCAAAGTAACATTTTTTTTATCAAAAAACAGAGTAAAATACTGACATTTTCTCGGTTTTCACCCAAATTGAAGACAAAAGACCTAACGACTTGTATGCTAAGAGCAAGCGGATGAGCAAGCGGTTGGATGCAGATGTATGAATCTTTTATTGAAAATGAGGGGTATTATATTGCAGATGAACGAACATTCTTCCCCCATACCCGAGTTGAGAATTAATAAATAATGACTTTAGAAAAATACAATGAGAACTGAATATCCATCATTTCGCCCACCTATTTAGGCTAAATCGATTAACAATTTGGACTAAATGGATGGGCGATTAAGACTAAAATGCTTTTTTATTCAGTCTGATTCACATGCTGTTTCTTCTTCTTTCATTGCTTCACCATCATCCTTTAGCACCACATTCTTAAGACGTTGATAAAGGAAAGAGAGGACTAAGAGAAGCAAACCTAAGATGATAAAGACGATGATACGCCATAAAGCCGACATCTGCCACACATCGTTGAGAATAAGCTTTACAAGTACAAAAGAAAACAAGGTAATGCTCAGCAATCGCAAATCCTTACACCGCGTTTTCATACCCCAAGACATTTGCACAAAAGCAGCAATGGATAAGCCCAATGACATACCTGCACTGAAATCGCTGACACTGAAGTGGAGCAATAGAAGTTTAACGGCTGTGAGCCACAAAGCCGTGGATAAAAGACCAATAAAAACAGTAAAATTACGCTTTGGATTTTCCATTTCGCGACAATAACGCTTGGCAATGTAGACAATATCCATCGCCAAAACCGCTATTACCGACCAACTTAAGAATGACACTCCCCACTGATTGTAAGCCGGAGAGTCCCACCATAAATATAAAAAGTAAATCAAAACATGCAACGATAGCCATACCGCCCATACTTGATAACTACTATTCATATCAAAGCGAGATTTACTTAGACAAGCCACGAGCAGGAGATACAATGATGAGAAAAGAAGGATTGCTTCCGTATTATAATCGGGTAATAGTAGCACATCGATAAAGATACAAGAATAATAGTAAATAACAAAGACACCCACTATATACATCAAGGCATTCCAAGGCGAATACATACTTTCAACAATCGGCCGATGTCGTTGCATCAAATAAGCAAAGACGATGTATGCCAGTCCGGTAACCAACCATGTAAGGTATGCTCCCAATGCTTGCATAGTTGTTTGCCCATAAGTAAAATCAGTAAAGGTATAAACTACAGATAAGGTTGTAACAGCCACAATAGCAGCAGAAGCATACGCATAAATTCGGTTTTCACTACGCACATAGAGCCACAACAACATTACCATTTCTACCGCCCAGAACAAACGAAGTATATCGCCCTCGAAGAACATCGGTATAGACAAGGTAACAAAAGTGACAGAAAGTGCCAACAAAAATTCGTGAAGCTCGCTATGTTCGGCATCTTCTTTTTGCGACAAAAAACATAAGACAAAATGCAGAAAAGCAAGGAACAGACAACAATAACCTGTTCGATAACCAAGAAACCATGCCGTTTCGCTGGTATTATACAAACAAAAGAAAGCGTTGAGCAGCAGTAAACTGTACAAGAGCATTCGCATGGAAACGACCTTTTCGTGTTTCAACAAATAGAAAGCGGTGAACGTCATCAACACACAAAAGAATAATCCGAAGATGAGCCGTGTGGTATTTTGAGTGCTTTCGAGCGGATATTCAAAGAAGAAAAGAATGGTAGCGGTGAATAGAAAACAGCAAAGAGGCAACTCACTCCAACGGCGATACAAGGCCAACACAGCCATACCTATATTAAGAATACCGATATAAAGAAGTAGAAGATTATAGTTTCCCTCGCCCGTACTGGCAATAAAAGGAGCCAGGAAGCCACCCACAAGAGCCGTCGTGGCCAACTCCCGTCGGTCATAAAACAAAGAAACACTCACCATAAAAACAGTTACGACTACCAAGATGATGAATGCCAATAC
>JALEWR010000201.1 GCA_022783515.1 Prevotella sp. | reverse complement strand
TCTTACTTAATTAGATTAGCCAATGTTGCTATCATCGTGGCAATGCTTGCCGCGGAGGTTCCGATGGTGAGCCATTCACCAATTTTCAAGCCGCTGCCTTCGGGTTTGGTAGGTACAACAATCTCGCAACCGGGACGCACTTTTACGCCATGTCCCACGCGTGCCACCGTTCCGTTCATATAAATAATATATGTGCGGCTCTTCTTGGCTCTGTTTCCAAAGCCACCGGCCTGGTCAAGATACCATGCTACACTCTTTCCCTTTTCGTATGCCACGGTGTTGGGGTACATCACGTTGCCGCTTATCCTTACGGTTCCATTATACTCGGGTACAATAATTTTGTCGCCCTCTCTCAATACAATGTCGGCATCACTTCCTGGTTTTTCCAAAGCTTTGTCAAGCTCTATTCCTACATAGTAGGTGTCGCCCAGATTCATCTTTGATAGGTCGAGTGTATCTTTCTTTCCGCTTTGTTGCTTGGCAAGACGTACCAAACTTTCCATACGCAGACGCTCGTCGGGGGTGATGCGACGCTCCAAACGTGCTCCCTTGGGATAGGCCACATCGGTTATGCCGCCTGCTTTCTTCACGGCATCGCTCAAGCGTTCGTTTTTGCTGGTGAGGGTATAGGTACCGGCAAACATCACATGACCTGTTACTTGGATATTCTTTTGCTCGCTGAACCCGGGACTGCGGCGTACATACACCTCGTCGAACGGCTGTAGAACGAAGCCCGGTTCCCCGTCAACAATAAATCCTTCTTTCAGTGCAAAGCTATAGGTACGTCCTATCACCGAGTCGGTGCTAAGAGCTTTGGGGTTGACTATGCGTCGTGCCACGTCTACCTTAACCGTCGATGCCGATTCCAACAAGCCGCCAGCCTGCAAGATAAACGATTCCAAACTTTGGTTGGCAGCAAACTTATATACACCCGGATATTGCACTTCACCGTGAATGGTTACGGTTTGTTGGGTTTGCATCTCGCTCTTGGTAGGAATAAACAGCACGTCGTTGGGTTTCAATGCCACATCTGGTACACGACCTTTCAAAATGCCATCGATGTCTACCGAGATAACCTCCAATGTACGGTCTTCTCGCATACGGTGCATCACGGCATGTGTCGTAAAGGCTTCTTCGGTTACACCTTCTGCATTTTCCAAGAGGGTACGCACGCTATTGATGTTGCCACCAACCTGATACATACCCGGGCGAAAGACTGCTCCCTTCACCTCTACCATATTAGAATAGCGTTGGATGATAGAATCTACACTCACGGAGTCGCCGTCGGCCAACCGAAACGAGGTCATATCGAACTCTTCTATGGTGTGAACCGAAAACTCTCTACCCGTTTTTCTAATCAGTCGTACGGCTTTGGTATAGGCATCGCCGGTAAAGCCTCCGGCATATTTCAATAACGTATGCACGCTTTCGTTGCGTTTCATTTCGTAGAACATGGGACGCTTTATCTTACCCGTGATATTGACAATACAGTCGTATGGTCCCACCACAATCACGTCATTGTCAGCCAAACGCACATTGCCCGTAAGCTTTCCGTTGAGAATATAATCGTACACGTCTACCGTGGTAACCAATTTGTTATTGCGATAGACCTTGATATTACGCAAAGTTCCCAAGTCGCTTGTTCCGCCTGCCATGTACAGGGCATGGAAAACAGATGCAAATGCCGACAGCGTGTAGGTACCCGGGGCTTTCACCTCACCCATCACATTGACCATGATGGTGCGTGTCTGCCCAACGGTGAGTTTTACTTTCGAGCTGCTGTATCGGCTGCCCAGCGTAGAACGTAGCTTGGCATTGGCTTGTTCTACTGTGAGTCCGCTCACCTGTATCGGACCAAAGCCTTCGATGGTGATTTCTCCGTCGGGAGATACGGTTGCCTGCTCGCTGCGCTGCGACGCTCCGTAAACATCAACGATAACGGCATCGCCGGGACCCAATCGATAGTTTTGAGGTGTCGCAATATTCATATTGGGTTCAAACGAAAGATCTTTCTTGTTAAAAATATCTCGTCCGAAAACCTTATGCTTGTTTTTCTCGCGTTCGGCCAAAATCTTTTTCAACATCTGAATAGAGTCGGTGGGGAGCATTCCGCCCAATTCGCTTTGCATCAGGAGAAATTCTTCGTCGTTTTCGTTGTATGTGCGGGGAGCGGTGCGAGTATCCTGCAAGCGAAAGTTAGTATTGTTTTCGCGTGTTTGTTTTTCATCTCCATTGTTCTTACGCATGCGGTCGGTACCTTTGTCGGCTGTTTTGTCAGCCACCACACCCAGGCCTTTTTCTTTAACCTGCCGCTCGTATTTCTGCTTCACCCGACGTATTTGGGCTATGTCAACTCCTTGTTGCATCAGTTTGGTAACGATTTGTGCCTGCGACGTTCCTGCCTGGTGTTCTTTCATCACAAATCGCATCACCTGCTCATCGGTCATGGACGATTGGGCGAAAGACGCTGCTACGCTCATCATAAGGAGGCAAACATAGACAATAACTCTGTTCATATTTTTTTCAAGTGTATTTGAAAGTATTAACCTATATATAAGAGGGGGCAAAACCAACCACATAGACTCACTGTTTGAAGTCTTTTTATTTGCTTGATGCTGATAACTATTTTTTGCACACCATTTACTTATATAATAACTACATTATATTGATTTTGTTGCAAAGATAACCATTTTTTTCTAAGAAACGGTCATGTGTCGTGTTTAGTTGGCCAACCATTCAGCTCTCTCATTCCTACCCATAAAACAAGAAAAAAGAGCAGAGAAATAGCAGTTAGGGTTAAGTTCTTCTAAAACATCTCTAATTGTTTTGTCTTTTCAATATACAACGGCAATGCTTCGGGCTTATTCTCAAAGAAGCAGTATGCCGCTAAAGGCGAGCATAGGTTTATAACAAAGTTGTGTATGGACCGATGCCTTGAATATGCAAGGTTAGCTTTGTTCTTCAACAGCATCGTTGATGCACTCAATGGTGTATCTCTTGTGTAACATCATCTTGTCATGTATAGGTATGAGCTTGTTCTTCATCCTTGCTTTCAATCCATGTACAAGATGAGTTTGAAATTGCTGAGTAGAGATAGCCAGCCAAATGCCAGGCAATGCCGGCCATATATTACATCCGATTTTGTTTCAAGACAAGGGAGTAGGCATGCTGATATATACAGAAACATAGCGGTATATATTGCGATTCTTTGGGGAGAATTCCATTTTCCCATTTGCAATTTATTGTATCTCATTATCTCTTCTAATTCTAAGAACAATATATTTGCTTAATTTGATAAAATAAGGTTCATTCTATTCCTTTTTTCCTATTCCACATCAAAAGAAATACCATCATAACCCAGATAAACACCTTCTGGGAGATTTTGTTGTACTTCATCATGTAAGCCGATATCATGATTGACATGAGTGAGAATTGTTGTTTTCACTCCAAGCGATTGAGAAAAAGCAATGGCATCTTTCACAAGTTGATGAGAATGATGAGTCTTATCAAAACGCAAAGCATTTACAACTAGAACTTGAATACCGGTCAAATAAGCTTTATTGTCTTCGCTAATGCTTTTCATATCGGTGATATACGCGAATTTACCCAAGCGATAAGCCATGATAGGCATTTGTCCGTGTAGCACTTCTAAGGGCAATACCTGCAGGTCGCCCACCTGAAATGCAGCATGGGGTTGAATGGTATGAAGATTTAGTCGGGGTACTCCGGGATAGAGAGTGTCGGTAAAACAATAAGGCATGTTATGTCGAAGACCTGCAGCAGTAGACTCGTTGGCATACAAATCTATATCTCCAAACTTACAATAAGGGCGTAAGTCGTCTATTCCTGCCACATGGTCGTAGTGAATATGAGTGAGCAATACACCGTCAATTCTTTTATAAGGCAGTGGCATCAGCTGCCGGCGGATGTCGGGGCCACAATCGATGAGCAGGCGGGTGGTATCGGTTTCGACCAACGCCACACAACGCAATCGCTTGTCTTTTTTATCCTCACTGCGGCAAACCGCACACTGACAGCCCAGCATAGGGACACCATTAGAAGTGCCTGTACCCAACAATGTTACCTTCATAGGATATTCACCTCCGGATAAATATTGATTTGAAAACGTTCTTTTACATCGTTTTGTATTTGCCGGCAAAGCTCCACAATCTCTTGCCCCGTTGCTCCACCTCGATTGACCAATACCAGTGCCTGCCTGTCGTGTACGCCTGCCTGCCCTAAGCTCTTTCCTTTCCAACCACATTGCTCAATCATCCAGCCCGCAGGAATCTTCACCTGTCCGTCTGCCAGCAAATAATGTGGCATGGTGGGATATTGCTCTGCCAAGGTGTCAAAAACTTCACGAGCCACTATTGGATTCATAAAAAAACTGCCGGCATTGCCCTGTTCCTTTGGATTGGGCAGTTTTTCGTTGCGAATATCGATGATAATATCCCGTAGTTGTTGGGCATTGGGTTCGATAATCCCCTTTTTTTCTAAAGCCGAACGGATGTTCCCATAATCCAACAAAGGACGGAAAGTACGACTCAAACGATAGGTTACATAAGTGATGGCATAGTGATTTTTCCAATCGTCTTTCAGTCTGCTATAACGATAAGCATACCGCAAATCAGCATTGGTAAATCGTTTTTTCTCGCCTGTAGCCACCTCCAAAGCCTCCACTTCCACTATCAAATCTTTCACTTCCACGCCATAGGCTCCGATATTCTGCACCGCACTGGCTCCCACTTCTCCAGGAATGAACGACAAATTTTCGGCTCCATGCCATCCGTTCTCCACGAAACGAGCCACTAAGTCGTCCCAGTTTTCGCCCGACCCGCAACGCACCAATAGCTCGTCGCCACAATTCTGGGCCTCAACACCCAAAATATGAGAGTGGAGGACGATGCCCGGATAATCTGCGGTGAGCAACAAATTGCTACCACCGCCTAATAAAAGCAACGGTTCTTTATTCGCTGCAACGATAGACAAACATTGTTGCAATTCGGCTTCACTGTCAAATTCCAAAAAACGTTTGCAATGAACATTCATTCCAAACGTATTGTATGCCAAGAGATTAAAATGGTAAAAATCTTTCATAGGGAAACAATTTTAGAGGCCCTTAACTGGTGAACTTCGACAATTTCCAATGTCCTTTTTTCTTCTTAAAGGTCATCTCGGTTTCCAAACCATTGGCAATGCCTCGCACCACAAAAATCTTTTGCGAACCATCCTTATACTCTTGTCCGTAAAGAATATTGTATATCTGTCCGTTAGGAATCAGTTCGGGTTTGAAGAAAGGCCATTGTTCAGGTGTAATAGAACCTGTAATAGAACCGAAATCGTCGTCGGGATCGGGGGCGGTAAACATCACCAAATCGTCCATGCTCTCCACTTGGAATGTGCTATCGACCGAAAATTTATGATAGAAATTGAGGAAAGAAGCATTGACGGTTTCCCCAAACGATTTATAACCGACAGATGTCATCATCCATCGACCATCAATCCGATTGAAAGCATATTGCTTTACCGTCTTATTTTTGAATAGGATTTTTTCGACCACAACTCTATTAATAGCCGTATCTTTCACCACCGACATCTGCTTCAGATTGTCGAAAATCAGCGTATAATATCCTTGTCGCATAAAGAATCGCTCGATTTTCCAATCTTTAGGTGATATTTTCTCCACCACCTTTCCACCACGATAAACCTCTATAGGAAAGGCGATACGCTCCATTTGCAGTTTTTTATTACCCGCAAAATTAAAAATAAAGTCGTCGAACAGTTCGTCTGCCGCCTTAGGCATCGGCACATCGTCCATTATGGCTTCCATCGTGTCGGTCGCTGCGGTGTCCACTGCTGTGGTGTCAGAAACGCCATCCTCTTGGGCAGTAGTCTTCTTGTCCGAACAGCTCCATGTAACAATGACAATCGCAACAAAATACATCCAAACGAAATAGAACGCACTTTTTTTCATCTTCCTTTATCCTTTCTCAAAACCCCTACACAGAGGTTCGCTAATTTCCAACAAAATTACAACTTTATTTCCACATCGTATTTATTTTATAGGAAAAATGTTACCTTTGCAAACAAATTGTAACAAAGAAAAACTATGATACTTGATAAGATTGATGAATTACTTAAAGAGGTGTCTCATCTCTCTGCAAAGAATGCGGAAGAGATAGAACAACTGCGTCTGAAATATCTCAGTAAGAAAGGTGAAATTACTGCCTTGATGGCTGATTTTCGCAACATTGCTGCGGAAGAGAAAAAGACTGTGGGCGTAAAAATCAATGAACTCAAGCAACTGGCACAAAGCAAGTTGGAAGAACTCAAGGCAAATATAGGTACCGAACAAGGTGCAAGCGAGGCTCTCGACCTTACCCGTACGCCTTATCCTGTACGCCTTGGCACTCGTCATCCGCTTACTATCGTGCGTAACCAGATTATCAATATCTTCCAGCAGATGGGCTTTACCTTGGCTGAAGGGCCGGAGATTGACGACGATTTGCACGTCTTTACTAAGCTCAACTTTGCTGCCGACCATCCCGCACGCGATATGCAAGACACCTTTTTCATTCAGACACATCCCGATGATGTGGCTAAAAATGTGATTCTTCGCTCGCATACATCCAACGACCAGAGTCGTATTATGGAAAAACAGCAGCCACCCATCCGTGTTATCTGCCCGGGTCGTGTGTATCGCAATGAAGCAATCTCGGCTCGTGCTCACTGTTTCTTCCATCAGTTAGAAGGCCTTTATATAGACAAGAACGTGTCGTTCACCGACTTAAAACAGGTGTTGCTCACCTTCGCACGCCAGCTTTTCGGTCCCGACACAAAGATTCGTCTGCGTCCCAGCTACTTCCCCTTTACCGAACCAAGTGCCGAAATGGACATCTCTTGCCACATCTGTGGTGGCGAAGGATGTAGTTTCTGCAAACACACCGGTTGGGTTGAAATCTTGGGTTGTGGCATGGTAGACCCCAATGTGCTTGAAGCCTGCGGCATCGACAGTTCCGTTTATACAGGCTATGCCTTCGGGTTGGGTATCGAACGCATCACCAACTTGAAGTATCACGTTGCCGATTTGCGTATGTTCTCTGAAAACGACGTTCGTTTCTTACGAGAATTTGAGTCGGCTTATTAATGAGTTAATTGCATAAGAAATAGTATGGAGAATGTGACACTGACACATTCTCCTTTTTTATATCATTGATCATAAAGTAATAGTTAGCTGCTAAGGGCAAAAGAAATGCCCAGAGCAGGCAAGACTTTCATGCCATAACATCCGCAAAAGTATAAAAAAAAGAGAGGGCGTCTGACAATATTAAAAGTGTGACTTTATAGTCAATACATCATCCTGTCTTTACTTTTTTTCATGGTTCCTATTTCTTTTGACTACCAAAAGTAAATGGGCAATTTCCACTTTTATGGTTATAAAACTTAACAAAAGGTTTTCTTATTCCGGGAAAGAATAGGAGAG
>JALEWR010000165.1 GCA_022783515.1 Prevotella sp. | reverse complement strand
CAACACTGCCGACTTGGTGAAGTTTGCCAAATACTCAACTCTCATCAACGAGAACGACTTGAATTTGGTCAACGCCATTAACTTTATTGACAAGACAAAGATTGAAAATCAGCCCACGGTAGAAAGAGTTGTGCCACAGCTCACCGAAAAAGACAAGAAGGTTAAGCAAACCCGCCGGCTTATCAAGACGCTTATTGTCGGCTTGTCCATTGCCATTGTCACCCTCGTGGCTTATGTCATTTATCATCTATATGTTATCTTGAGCTAAACAAAGACACAATGGAATTTGCAAATAAAGAATATTTCCTATTGCTACTGCTTATTATACCTTATATATTATGGTATTTTTTGCAGAAGAAAAGAGGAGAACCCACCCTGAAAATGAGTGATACTTATCCTTATGAGTACACTCCCAAGAGCTGGCGAATAAGAATGATTCACCTGCCAATGTTGCTAAGATGTCTTACATTTGCTTTGGTAGTATTCATCTTGGCACGCCCTCAAACACAGACTTCGTGGGGTAACAAGACGGTGGAAGGTATTGATATCATGTTGGCAATGGACGTTTCTACATCAATGTTGGCCGAAGATTTAAAGCCCAACCGATTGGAAGCAGCCAAAGATGTGGCAGCCGAGTTTATTTCAGACCGTCCCGACGACAATATCGGACTAACAATCTTTGCCGGCGAGGCCTTCACTCAATGCCCCATGACAACCGACCACAAGAGTCTGCTCAACCTTTTAATGAATGTACGAACAGACATGGCAGCAAGAGGATTGATACAAGACGGTACGGCTGTGGGTATGGGTCTGGCAAACGCTGTATCGCGTTTAAAAGACTCGAAGGCAAAGAGTAAGGTGGTTATCCTCCTGACCGACGGTTCTAACAACATGGGAGACTTGTCGCCCATGACCAGTGCCAACATTGCCAAAAGTTTGGGTATTAGGGTATATACCATCGGTGTGGGAACCAATAAAGTGGCTCCCTACCCCATGATGGTTGCAGGCGGAGTGCAATATGTCAATATTCCTGTGGAGATAGATACCAAGGTTCTCAGTGACATTGCAGCCGCAACACAGGGCAACTTCTACAGAGCCACCAACAATAAAGAATTGAAACAGATATACAGCGACATCGATAAGTTGGAGAAATCGAAGATGACAGTGAAGAAATTTTCAAAGCGTTATGAGGCCTATCAACCCTTTGCCATTGCTGCCGTCATCATGTTGCTGTTAGAAATATTGTTACGCACGTTCGTTCTCAAACGTATCCCATAATGAAAGAGAGGAACGACGAGGCTATAACACCTATAAATAGAAGATAAAAATGTTCAGATTTGAAGATCCGATATACTTATGGCTATTACTAATAATACCTTTATTATTAGTGGTTCACCATATATCTAATATGAGAAGAGCTGCCAGACTCAAGGCATTTGGCGACATCGACTTGCTGAAAAACTTGATGCCCGACGCGTCTGTTATAAGACATAATATAAAAATGTATGTCATTCTCGCTGCATTGGCACTCGTTATTGTGGCTTTGGCACGCCCACAAATGGGGTCGAAGATATCAAACGAGAAGAGAAATGGTATCGAAGCCATTATCGCTGTGGATATAAGCAACTCGATGTTGGCACAAGATGTCATGCCTTCTCGATTGGATAAGAGTAAGCTATTGATTGAGAATCTGATTGAAAACTTTACTAACGACAAAATAGGATTGGTGGTTTTTGCAGGCGATGCCTTTACTCAACTACCCATAACAAGCGATTATGTGTCGGCAAAAATGTTTTTACAAAACATCGATCCCTCGCAAATCGAAGCCCAAGGTACTGATATCAATAAGGCTTTAAACTTGGCAATGAACAGCTTTACACAGCAAAAAAATATCGGTAAGGCTATCATTCTCATCACCGACGGTGAAAATCATGAAGGTAATGCTATGGAAATGGCAAAGCAAGCCTATGAAAAAGGAATGCGTGTATATATTCTCGGTATCGGTGATATCAAAGGTGCTCCTATCCCATTGGCTGAAGGTGGCTATATGACAGATGGTTATGGGCAAACCGTTATTACGGCTTTGAACGAACAGATGTGTAAGGAAATAGCACAGGCAGGACATGGAATGTACATCCATGTGGATAATACAAACGATGCACAAAAGAAGTTGAATGAAGAGTTAGCCAAACTGCAAAAGGCTGATACACAATCAGTGATATATAGCGAGTATGCAGAACAGTTTCAAGCCGTGTGCTTTATCATCTTATTACTATTAATCATAGAGGTGTGTATTCTTGAAAGACAGAATGCAAAACTAAAGAAGTTGAATCTCTTTTCATCTAAGAGAATAATGCTAATTGTCTGTTTATTCATGCCTCTATCACTCATGGCACAAACCGACCGGTTGCATATCAAGAAAGGAAACAAGCAGTTTATCGGCTCCAACTATCAACAAGCAGAGGTGGAATACAGAAAAGCC
>JALEWR010000060.1 GCA_022783515.1 Prevotella sp. | reverse complement strand
ACCATCAAGCAAGCTCGCTTCTGGATGACCTTTGGTCAGCAATACCTGACTTACCTCGATGTCATCCAAAACTTGGGTATGTCGCGTATCGATGAGATTGAATACGAGGCAGAATTGGCAGACGGATCGGGTAAGAAAGCCAAGGTCAAGATTGTGCCTTTGCAGTTCTTGAAGGCAGTATTGCCTAACCCACAAGAGTTGGGAGAAAATTATGACGGCGAAACCAGTATCGGCTGCCGTATCCGCGGTGTGAAAGACGGCAAGGAATTGACCTATTATGTGTACAACAATTGCAAACATCAAGAGGCATATAAGGAAACAGGTATGCAGGGTGTAAGCTATACCACAGGTGTTCCTGCGATGATTGGAGCGATGATGTTCTTCAAAGGTTTGTGGAAGAAACCCGGCGTTTGGAACGTGGAAGAGTTCGATCCGGATCCATTTATGGAACAACTCAACAAGCAAGGCTTGCCTTGGCACGAAGAGTTTGGCAAGGACTTGGAGTTGTAGAAATACGACTTCAACCTTTGTGCAATGACATCCTCAACGTTAACATTACCCGAAAGAACATCAGATATGGCATGTAGCTTGGAATTTATCGAGTTTGTTTGCCAGCAGATAGCACCTGCCGGCGACGTTCGTTATCGTAAGATGTTTGGCGAATATATGATTTATGTCAACGACAAGCCGGTGATATTGGTTTGTGATGATATTGCATACGTCAAGAGTCATCCTGATATTGAGGAATTGATGCAAGAGGCAGAGCGAGGATATCCATATAATGGAGCAAAAGAACATTATGTATTGGATGTATCGCAGGCAAGTCATGCAACAAAGGTTGCAGCTATTCTGGAGAGGGTTTTACCTTATCCTAAGAGCAAAACAAAAAAGAAATAAAATCAGAAAGAAAATATATGGCAAAGGAAGAAAAAGAGAATCTCTCTACAGCAGAGGGCAAGCTCAAAGCCTTGCAGGCTGCCATGTCGAAGATTGAAAAAGACTTTGGCAAAGGCACCATTATGAAACTCGGCGACGAGAAGGTGGAAAATGTAGAAGTCATTCCCACCGGCAGCATCGGTTTGGATGTGGCTTTGGGTATTGGCGGCTATCCTCGCGGCAGAATTATTGAAATATATGGCCCGGAGTCTTCAGGTAAAACAACATTGGCTATCCATGCTATTGCCGAGGCACAAAAGGCTGGCGGTATTGCAGCCTTTATCGATGCGGAACACGCTTTCGACCGCTTCTATGCAGAAAAGTTGGGAGTGGATGTCGACAACCTATGGATCTCGCAGCCCGACAATGGCGAACAAGCCTTGGAAATTGCAGACCAACTGATTCGTTCGGCTGCAATCGACATCCTTGTCATCGACTCGGTGGCAGCTCTTACACCAAAGAAAGAAATTGAAGGCGATATGGGCGATAGCAACGTAGGTTTGCAAGCACGCTTGATGAGTCAGGCCTTGCGTAAACTCACCTCAACTATCAGCAAGACCAACACCACTTGTATCTTTATCAACCAATTGCGTGAGAAAATCGGTGTGATGTTCGGCAACCCGGAAACCACCACAGGTGGTAATGCCTTGAAGTTCTATGCCAGCGTTCGTATTGATGTTCGCAAGTCGACAGCCCTTAAAGACGGCGAAGACGTATTTGGTAATCTGACCAAGGTAAAGGTGGTAAAAAACAAATTGGCACCTCCCTTCCGCAGAGCAGAGTTTGAAATTCTCTTCGGTGAAGGTATCTCTAAGGTGGGCGAAATCTTGGATTTGGGCGTAGAATACAATATCATTCAAAAGAGTGGTTCATGGTTCAGCTACAAAGATTCTCGCTTGGCACAGGGTAAAGATGCCTGCAAGGCATTGCTCAAAGATAATCCCGAATTGTGTGAGGAATTGGAGGGCTTGATTATGCAAGCTATTAAAGAGAATCCGAATAAGGATTAAAGAAAAGTCCAAAGAAGAATTGAAAAAGAATCTGAAGAAGGGAAACCACTTGTTTTACTTGATTCTTTAAGATAGGACAAATAAAAAAACAGACTCAGCGAAAGTTGAAATAAAGAGGCTTCAAATAGCTTCCTATTCAATCTTCGCTGAGTTTTTTATTGTTTGAGAGTACGATATCTACGATAAAATTGCGTTGCATTGCAGGCATAGCGGCATGTGCCTGTTATACCATTATCATCATACCGGCAGCAAGAAACTGTTTTTTGGCAGCTATCGATTTGTTTTTGGCAAAAAAAAACGATAAGGAAGTACAACGAACAAGATAAAACACTATCTTTGCCATTGTAATATATAAACTATCGCTATGATGAAAAAATGGATGTTTCTAATGGCATTTTTCTTGCTAAAAATGCCCACTCTACAAGCACAGGACGTCGATATCAAAGCCATTACAGATTCGGCAGAGATGGGAATAGCCAAGTACCAGACACTATTAGGTTATTACTATCAGAAAGGTCGGCATGTGGAAAAAGATTGTGAAGCCTCGTTTAAATGGCTCAATAAGGCAGCACAAGGAGGTAGCAGTATGGCTATCTATCTGCTGAGCAAAAGCTATCAGGAGGGGTGTGGTGTAGAAAAAGACAATAAAAAAGCACTCGACTGTCTGCACAAAGCTGCTGCCGACAGTATAACAATGGCATTGATGGATTTGGGCGAGCATTATCTCTATGGCAGCGAATTGGTGAAACGTGATTGGGAAAAATCGGCTTTGATGGTCTTTCAAGCTGCATCATTAGGCGAAGAGTATGCTCAACTGACGTCGGCTCTTTATCATTTTAATGCTTGGGGAACAGAAAAGAGTGTAGAAAAAGCTCGAGAATGTTTGCAGGAAGTGATGGAAAAGAGCGAAGATTACAAGGAAACAGCCCAGCGATTGTTGAAGAATTTGGCAGTGCCAGACACTTTCAGATTATATGAGTTTGAGTTTAAGACCCTTCCACGACTACTGAGAGAGGCGAAGAAAAAAGCACAAAACGAGTATATCTTGACAGATTTGATTTCATTGAAAGCCTACTTGGACCAATATATTATCAGCCATTATGAGTGGGATTGGAATGAAGTTGCGGTAGAACGTCTGCCACTTGATGCCGACCGCGACATTTTTCTATATACCATGCCCGACCCCAAGGAGCCACCCCTCTGTAAGTATATGGCTGCCATCTGGGATAAAACGTACACTCGCTTTGCTTATTTCACATTGGAGAAGTCGACAGGCGGTGCCTGGTTTTTCTGTGGAGTGTCGGAAAAGCTGTCGCATGTCAACTACGGTAAAGCAAAGAAAGACGCTTCCAAAGCTGATTTTTTAGAATTGGTGAAAGGCAAGGTGGATAAGACAGACAGCTATGAAGCAAAGACCACTTACCCTGAAAAGAAATAGAAGAGAAAACAGAACATTATAAAAAAAAACGAGTTCGGGTCAAGTTGACGAGTAAACAAGTTAACGAGTTGACAAGGAAGTTACAGCCATCAAAGGCTTTGAACGACTGATTTCATGGCTTTTGCCCTTGTCGCTTATGCTCCTTTCTTTAGATAATGCAAGAAACACGAATCTCCTTATCCACTCGCTAACGCCTCCACTTGTCAACATTCAGCTCGATTTATACCAAACTGACGTAATAAAAAGAGTCCGCCCGGATTTATTCCAGGCGGACTTTTCGTTGTCTATTTCATATACTTGAACGTCAACTTGCCAACATCTTTACTCGCCAAGGCAAGCCTTACTCTGATTTAAACGTATGTTTCTACCACTTCCAATTCACCTTCCAACTTCAAACTTGCTGTGGTAGCAGGTACGAGGATTGAGTCGCCCGTAGAGAGTGTTATCACGTTTCCTTCGTTGTCGGTTACTGTTCCTTTACCTGCAGTGCAGATGAGAATAACGAAACTATCGAGCGATGAGATGTCGAGGGTCAGGGGTTGGTCGAGATTATAAATATTGGTGGTGAAATAAGGGCATGATGCCAACTTCACTCCCTGATTCTTAGCAGGCACATAATCGGTGCGATAATTGTTAAGAACCTCGTAGTTGATGCTTTCAGCCGCTAACTCGGTGTGCAACTCACGCTTGTTTCCTTCTTTATCCTTACGGTCGAAATCATAGATACGATAAGTAACTTCAGAAGTCTGTTGAATTTCCAAGAGGAAGCAACCCTTACCGATACTATGTATTCTTCCGGCAGGAATAAAGAAGCTGTCACCTCTTTTTACGGGATACTTGCATAAAGCATCACAAATGGTATTATCGTTAACCATCGCCTTATACTCGTCGGGAGTAATCTGTTTTTGCAATCCACAGTAGAGATAAGCATCAGCATCGCAATCCATGATGTGCCACATCTCGGTCTTTCCTCTATTTTTTCCATGGCGAAGAGCAAGCTCGTCGGTGGGGTGAACTTGAATAGAGAGGTCGTCGTTGGCATCAATAAACTTGATGAGCAAGGGAAATTCGTTGCCAAAACGCTCATAGTTTTTCTTGCCTACAAGGTCGCCTTTCATTTCTTCTATGAGTGAATTGAGCCCTCTACCGGCATATTCGCCTTCGGCTACACAGGTTTCGTTGCCTTCAACACCCGATATTTCCCAGCTTTCTCCCACGTTGGTGAGGTCGCTATCTACATTCTTAAACGGTATGATTCTTTCTCCACCCCAAAGAGTTTGTTTGAGTAGAGCCTTAAATTTTAGTGGTTTCATTTGCTTTTTTGTTTATTTAGATGGTTATTCTTCTTTAAAATGATAAGGCTGGGGAGACATATAGGACTTATAAGCACACTTCTCCCCGCAACTTTATTCTTTATTTCTTAATTATCTTTCCAAAACTCTCGGGTGAACAACACCAGAACTGTAAAGATTTCAAGACGCCCCATGAGCATGAGAACCGAGCATTCCCATTTGGCAAAGTCGGGCAACATACTCCACGACATGGTAGGTCCTATTTCGATACCCAGCGTCGGTCCCACATTGCCGAGACTACTTAGCGTGATGGTTATAGCGTTGGTATTGTCTATTCCTGCAGCAATCATAGAGAAAGCACACACCAAACACATGATGAGATTGACCGTCAGAAAAGCCAAGAGCGTCACTCGCTTAGACGTGGGGATGTTGGTTCCATCGATTTTCAGCGGCAACACCGCATTGGGATGTAATATCTGCTTGAACTCGTTGCGTACAATCTTGAGCAGCATCACGGCTCTGATACATTTAAAACCACCACTCGTACTGCCCGAACAGGCCCCTATGAACATACAGACAGCCAATACCACCCATGTAACATGTGGCCATGTAGCTGCATCATCACTGAAAAGGCCGGTGGTGGTGATGAACGATACCACTTGGAAGATAGCCACTCGGAAAGCTCTCTCAATGTCGTAGTTGTTGCGAAAGATGAGCATCATCATGATAAAAGCCGTGAACATAAGCACCAACGACAGATAAAGACGGAACTCGGAACTCTTCAAAAGCTTTTTGATTTTAAACTCTATCACACTGAAATACAGCAGTGTGAAGTTCATTCCCGACACAAAGCAGAAAAAGGTGGTGGCATATTCCAAAGAAGGAGAATGGAAAAATAGCACACTTTCGTTATGAGTGGAAAAGCCTCCTGTAGCCAATGACGTCATGGCATAGTTGACACTGTCGTACCAACCCATACCCAAGAGATAATAAGTGAGGACACATGCCACCGACAAGGTGATGTAAACCGCCCATATGGCCTTTGCCGACGTACTGAGTTTTGGGTGCAGCTTACTCTTGATAGGGCCTGTTGCTTCGGCAGCAAAGATTCTTACCGATCCACCAACCAATGAGGGCAGCAGGGCAATGGTAAAGAAGACGATACCCAAACCACCGATCCACTGTGTGAGCGAACGCCAAAAAATGATGCCATGGGGCAACCGTTCCACATCGTCGATGATGGTTGCACCCGTCGTAGTGAAACCCGACATCGTTTCAAAGTAGGCATCCGTAAAGTTGTTGATATATCCGCCACATAGAAAGGGCAATGTTCCCATGGCAGAAAAGATTGCCCATGAGAGCGTAACCACCAAGTAAGCATCGCGTTTGCTCATGGAGTTGTCGGCATTTCTACCCATAAAACGCAGAATGAAAGCCAGCAAGAAAGTGGAGATAATGGAAATAAGAAACGACATGATGTCGTCTTCTTGATAATAGATAGATACCAATAAGCATAAAATCATCAGTGCTGCCTCTATAAAAAGCAGTGACCCGATAATCTTATAAATGATTTGTTTGTTAATCATTTCTTTGTTTGTTGTTCGCCGATAGGTGGAAAAGGTTCCCCTATTCAACGGCTATATGAAAAACTTTTCAATCTTTTTGATGTTGACGTTATGGCAGAACACCATCACCGAGTCGCCCGCTTGGATTTGCGTTCCACCCGAAATGAGGATTCCTTCGCCATTTCTCACCAACCCACCGAGTGTTGCTCCCGATGGCAACCCCAATTCATACACTTTCTTTTGTGTAACTTTTGAATTGGCATGTGCCACAAATTCAGCCACATCGGCATTTGCCATAGTGAGAAAACGCACGTTGCTCACTTCCGAGTCGAGCATCATTTGATAGATATGACTTGCAGCAATGGCTTTCTTATTGATGATGGTACCGATGTCCAGACTTTCTGCCATACTAACATAATCCATGTTTTCAATCATCGCCACCGTCTTTCTCACGCCCATACGTTTAGCCGTAAGACAAGCCAAAATATTGGTTTCGGAATTGGGACTCAATGCCACAAAGGCCTGGGTGGTCTTGATTCCCTCCTCGTTGAGCAGTTCCATGTTACGACCATCACCGTGAATAACCAGTGCATCGTCGTTTTCCAGTATGTTATTGAGCTCTTCGCAGCGACTGTCATCACGCTCGATAATCTTGACATCCATATAAGAGGGAAGCGATTTGATAGCTTGTATAGCCGTGGTTCCGCCACCCATTATCATCACATTCTTCACATCGGCATAATGTTCCTTACCCACAATCTTTCTGACGTAAGGAATATATTGCTTGGTTGTCATGAAATAGGCCAGGTCGTAGAGCTTTAGCTCGTCGTTACCGCCGGGGATAATCGTCTCGTAACCACGCTTAATAGCCACCACATGATAAGGATCGTCAGGACCGCAGATGTCTTTCAGCGGTTTGTTAAAAATCTCACCGCCTTCTCTTAGTTTGATACCCAGCAACACCAAAGCCCCCTGATGCACATCCCAACGCAGACGAACCCACGACATTTTCAAGCCGTTGATGATGTCGGCAGCAGCCAATTTCTCGGGATAGATGAGCGAACTAACCCCCAGCCCTTCAAAAAACTCTTGCAATTCGGGTTCGGCAAATTCATCGTTGTCTATTCGTGCCACTGTCTTTTTAGCCCCCAAAGCCTTCGCTATCATACAAGTGTTGAGGTTGAGGTTTTGGTCGGGGGTTACCGCAATAAAGAGTTCGGCACTGCCTACTCCTGCTTCTTTCAATGTATTGATACTCCCGATGGGGGCTTGCAAGGTGAGCAAGTCGGCATCGGTGCCGATGTTCTCAAGTCGTTCGGCATCCTCATCGATGAGGGTTATATTCTCGTGATTGCGAGAAAGGAGCTTGGCAAGGTAGGTACCTGTGGCAAATGCTCCGGCAATTACTATTTTCATGCTAAGATTCTTTGTTTGATTGACTCGATGTCCAAGCCCACAATACGACGCAGTTCGTCCACGGTACCATGCTCCACAAAGTTGTCGGGCAAGCCCATACGCACCACTTGTGTGGTGTAGTTGTGATCGTTGAGCCATTCCATCACTGCCGACCCCACTCCACCATCGCGTGCTCCGTCTTCCACAACGATTACTCTCTTAAACTTCTTGCCCACTTCTTCCAAGATGCCGGCATCGAGAGGCTTAACAAAACGCAGGTCGTAATGAGCCACACTCTTCGCCCCCCCTATCTCTTGAATGGCTTGAGCCACATCATTTCCGATAGGGCCGAGCGACAGAACGGCAATGTCTTCTCCGTCTTTCAACTTGCGTCCCTTACCTATTTCTATTTCTTTCATCTCACATTTCCAATCCAGCAACACGCCTCGTCCACGCGGATAGCGAATGACAAAGGAGCCTTTCTCCGGCAATTGGGCTGTGTACATCAGGTGGCGAAGCTCATGTTCGTCCATTGGCGAAGCAATGGTAAGGTTGGGAACAGTACGCAGTGAAGGAATATCGAACGCCCCATGATGAGTCGGCCCATCTTCGCCCACGAGTCCGGCTCTGTCCAAACACAATACCACCGGCAGGTTGAGCAATGCCACATCGTGAATAACATTGTCGTAAGCACGTTGTGCAAACGAACTATAAATATTGCAGAAAGGTATCAATCCGTCTTTTGCCATACCGCCCGAGAAGGTTACAGCATGTCCTTCGGCAATGCCCACGTCGAATGCTCTTTCGGGCATGGCTTTCATCAAGACATTCATCGAGCAGCCCGAAGGCATGGCAGGGGTTACGCCAACCACCTTGTCGTTGGCACGAGCCAGTTCCACCAAGGTTTCTCCAAACACGTCTTGAAAACGCGGAGGCTCCTGAGACGAATCCTGAACGATACGCTCTCCTGTTTCCGGATCGAACTTTCCGGGTGCATGCCACACAGTAGCCGACTCTTCAGCAGGCTTATATCCCTTGCCTTTTCGAGTGTGCAGATGCAGCAGCTTGGGCCCTTTCATCTTCTTAATTTGCTTGAGCATCCTCACATTCTCTTTCACATCATGCCCCTCAAAAGGCCCGAAGTAGCGAATGTTCATACCCTCAAAGATATTTTGTTGACGACTCAAAACCGACTTGATGGCGTTGTTGAGACGCAGAATGCCTTTTTTTCGTTCTTCATTGAGATAACCCTTGGAATGCAACCACTGAGCTGCCTTAAAACGAATCTTATTATACGTCTCGTTGGTATCGAGGTTAAGCAGATACTGTTCCATGCCACCTACAGCTCGGTCGATACTCATATCATTGTCGTTAAGAATGATGAGCAGGTCGTTCGGAGATGACGACGCATTATTAAGGCCTTCAAACGCCAAACCGCCACTCATGGCCCCATCGCCAATAACAGCCACCACATGCCTGTTGTCGCAGCCGGTTTTCTTGGCAGCCACCGCCATACCCAATGCCGCCGATATGGCATTAGAGGCATGCCCGCATGTAAAGGTGTCGTATTCGCTTTCTTTCGGACTGGGGAAAGGACGTATGCCACCCAGCTTGCGGTTGGTATGAAAAACCTCTTTTCTACCCGTCAGAATCTTATGGCCATAGGCCTGATGTCCCACATCCCACACAATGCGATCTTCGGGCGTATCAAAAACATAGTGTAAAGCCACAGTGAGTTCTACCACACCAAGGCTGGAGGCAAAATGTCCGGGGTTGACGCTCACCTCATTAATGATGAGACGACGCAGTTCTTCGCACACCTGAGGCAGTTGTTCTTCACTCAGTTTCCTCAAGTCTTGCGGATATTGAATGCTATCCAATAGTTCAAATGGGTTCTTTTCCACTGCAAAATTTTAATCAATATACTATGCAAAGATAGCAAAAAATGTTGAATGCCAACTTGGGAATATCTTTTTTAGTACTCTGTGTTTCGTTTTTATTGATTAACTTTGCTTCAAATCTCCATTCAAGAATCAAGTCCGAATGAGGAGGGAACGAGGAAATGGATTGACAATACTACAAGGAAACACTCCTTATCCTATCGTACTGTAGCTTGAGTTAACAACAAAATACTTTTAAACAAGACAAAGACATGAAGAAGAAAACAATGATGTTGGCAGCTTGTATCGCCTTAACAACGGCTGCCTATGCACAAGAAAAGAATGGCGGAATATCCGCCCGCATGTTACAACAGATACAGCAGACCAACAGCAACACTCCTGCTGCACAAGCCTTGGCTAACGCACTGTCTACCAACTCGATAGACGACTTGGTGAAAAATCGTTCCACACAGGGTGCCATCAACACTTATTTTAGTGATGAAACACCAAAACAGAACATACAAGACCAAAAGAAATCGGGGCGGTGCTGGATGTTTACGGGGTTTAATGTGCTGCGTGCCGACTATGCCCAACGCTCTGGCGACCGCACAGTGGAATACTCTCACGCTTATCTCTTTTTCTGGGATCAGCTGGAAAAGTCAAACCTGATGTTGCAAGGCGTAATCGATTGTGCCAAACTTCCTTTGAATCATCCCGACGTGGTTTTCTTCTTTAAAAATCCATTGAGCGACGGCGGTACGTTCTGCGGTGTGATGGACCTGGTCGATAAGTATGGACTTGTGCCACAGAGTGTGATGCCCGAAAGCTATTCGGCAGAGAATACGGCCCGCATGGCACGACTCATCTCTTCCAAATTGCGTGAGTTTGGGTTGGAATTGCGTGGTATGGTGAAGGCAGGAAAGAAGTCGACTGACATCCAAAACCGTAAGACACAGATGCTTGCAACGGTCTATAAGATGCTTTCAATGACCTTGGGCGAACCCGTAAAAACCTTCCAATATGCCTTTACCGACAAGAACGGAAAAGCCATTACGCCTATGAAGACTTACACGCCAATGGAGTTTTATAAAGAGACGGTGGGCGAACCACTCACAGGTCGGTATATCATGGTAATGAACGACCCACGCCATCCTTATTATAAGACCTACGAGATAGACAAAGACCGCCACACTTACGATGGTCAAAACTGGCTCTATCTCAACTTACCCATGGACGAAATCAGCACTCTCGCCATTGCTTCCATCAAGGCAGGGCATAAGATGTATAGCTCGTACGATGTGGGTAAGCAACTCGACCGCACCCGTGGATATCTGGATTTGAACAACTTCGACTATGCCAGTCTGTTCGACACCTCTTTTAATATGAGCAAAGCCGACCGTATATCGACCTTTGAGAGTGGTTCCACTCATGCCATGACGCTCACCGCTGTCGACCTCGACGCCAACGGAAAGCCCTTGAAATGGAAGGTGGAAAACAGTTGGGGAGAGAGCAATGGTGCAAAGGGCTACTTAATCATGACCAACGATTGGTTCAACGAATATATGTTCCGCTTGGTGGTTGATAAGAAAGTGGTGCCGGAACGCATAGCCAGGATGGCAGAACAAAAACCTATGATGCTCACCTATGATGACCCTTTGTTTGGCGAAGACCAATGATGGGTATGCCTAATGATGCTTTCAAATTCCAATAGGATACATCTTAGCGTGCGAAAGCATATCCTTCACAAGGCAAAAGCACACCTTTTGCCTTGTGATATGATATATTCTATATTACCAAAGTTCTCCTCCACAGTGCGGTCGAAACGGATATAACTGTAAATGGGTTCGACACAGACGCATTCTTTTCCCTTGCACAGCATCCAGCCTCTGATTTGTTCGGGCGACCACTGCTCGTTAATCAGCTGTGCGATAATTTCCTTTCGCACCTCAAGACTGAACTTACGATGCCTTCACATACGGCGTTTGCGTTCGTTACACTGCTTTTGGGCAACACGACCCGCTATGACTATACCGAGGAGATGGAGCCCTACCGGGAAATAGATCCTGAGGGGCACATTACGGGATGGCACTATGACGAGCACGGCAATCAGACGGGCACGACCCACCCCGATGGCACATTATCCATGCGTGTGTTCGATGAGCAGGACCGCATGATTCTCCAAATGTCACCCAAAGGCACCAGACAGATTTACGTCTATGATCCTGAGCACCCCATAGAGTACGCACCGTCATCGAGGAAGACGACACCCAGACCAACTTTCACTATAATTCTGACGACAGTCTCGCCATGTTGGAAAAGGGCGGCAGAAGCATAGACTTGGGGTAATTTAAGGCATATTTGGGTGCTATCGACAACTTCGACTAACTCTATATCATACAACAAGGAGGTAGAAGAGTAACTTGTGAGCAAATAATAACTCAACTTGAAAGAGCCATAGCAAAAGATGCAGAAAGTGTGTTTAGAGCAAAACCACAATTATGGAAGAATATGGGAATACGTGATTTTGAAGGGTTAAAACGATTATGCAATAGACAGGGATTATCGAAAGAACCAAATTGTCAACCATTTAGAAATATGATATTAACAACAAAATAGTTTCAAGTATGAGATATATTGAGTCAAAAAAAATAGAAAATGTCGAAAGCTTCTGTCCCGACAACGGGGACTACGCCTATACCAAAGGTCAAAAAGGTTATTTGTATATCGAGGGGGTGCTCTTAGAAAAAGATGATGCACCTTTAA
>JALEWR010000131.1 GCA_022783515.1 Prevotella sp. | reverse complement strand
AATGAAGTGCTTGCCTTTTCTGCACGAGGACCGGCCACTTGCGACTTATAAATGAAGAAACCGGCAATGATAACAACGAGTGCTACCACGCCAATCAATAGAGGTTTTTTGTACTTGTCAAAGAAAACTTCAGTCTTTTGGAGGCTTTCGTTTGCGTCAAGACCTTCCTTGTTAATGTTGTTTGCCATTATATTTTATTGTTTTATATTTCATTTTTGAGTGTGGCAAAATTAGTGATTTTATTGCATATAGTAAAATATCTCAACCACTTTTTTCGGTTTTTCAGTCTAAATATGCTAACTTTGCATAAAGGAAGCGATTGAATTTTCTTGCAATTATACATATCCAAGCACAGCTTCTTTTCGGTTGCCTTAAAGGGTTGCTGAGTATATTTCTGCCGTATCTCTGTTTGTCGGCTTGCATTTATTTAGGAAAAATCAGCATGATTCTCAAGCAAATATCCATCATTAATTATAAGAATTTGCAGTCGGTAACGTTAGACTTGTCTGCAAAGATGAATTGTTTTATAGGTCATAACGGAGTGGGGAAGACCAATTTTCTGGATGCGGTCTATTATCTCTCATTTTGTAGGAGTGCTTATAATTCTATTGATTCACAGCTGATTTGTCATGACCAAGACTTCTTTGTGGTGGAAGG
This sequence comes from Prevotella sp., assembly GCA_022783515.1. Lineage (GTDB taxonomy): Bacteria > Bacteroidota > Bacteroidia > Bacteroidales > Bacteroidaceae > Prevotella. Next base: position 2,543 of record JALEWR010000131.1, on the reverse strand, counting down.
GCAATATACTAATGAATTGGGCGATGTAGAGAGTGTATATTGTGGCATGAAGCGAGGTTCAAAAAAGCATTTCAAACGCAATAAGAAAGAGTATAAACGACTGTCGCAGCATATCGGATTGATACCGCTTATCTTGGTTTCTCCTGCCGATTCTACCATTATTGATGGGGCGAGCGAGGAGCGTAGACGATTGATGGATATGGTGATTTCACAATACGATAATACTTATATCGAGGCTCTTTCCAATTATAACCAAGCCCATCAGCAACGTAACGCTTTGTTGAAGATGGAACAAGAACCCGATGTTTCGCTCATGGACTTATGGGAAGAGGAGATGGCACGACAAGGAGAATTGGTATATGCCAAGCGGGAGCAGTTTATTCGCGAGTTTATCCCCATCTTTCAAGATATTTATCAAGCTATTTCGGGTGGTCATGAACAAGTTTCTCTTCGTTATGTTTCGCATTGTCAGCGTGGTCCTTTGCTGGATGTTATTCGTCGCGACCGCATGAAAGACCGTGCTGTGGGCTATTCTTTGCATGGTATTCATCGTGACGACTTAGAGATGTTGCTGGATGGTTATCAGATGAAACGAGAGGGAAGCCAGGGGCAGAACAAAACCTATGTATTGGCATTGAAATTGGCACAATTCGATTTTCTTAAGCGTACAGCCTCTAAAACCACACCGCTATTGCTCTTAGACGATATCTTTGATAAACTTGACAGTAGGCGTGTGGAGCGTATTGTGCAGTTGGTGTCGGGCGAAAACTATGGTCAGATTTTTATTACGGATACCAACCGCGACCATTTGGATAAAATATTAAGTGCCGGTTCGTCAGATTATAAGTTGTTTGAGGTAGAGTCGGGCGAAGTAATGGAACGAAAGGAGAACGAAGATGTTTAAGCGAAGTGTTAAGTCTTTGGATGATGTACTCCATCATTTGTTGCGGTCTTCAGGATTGGAAACACCCCTTTTGCAGCGTCGATTGATAGAGGCATGGGATGAGGTGGCAGGAACTGTTGTGGCGAAATACACGGCAGAGAAGTATATTAAGAATCAAACTCTCTTTGTAAAAATCACTAATCCTGCATTACGAAACGATTTAGCGATGATGCGAGGACAATTAGTGATGCGATTGAACGATAGCGTTGGCTCAATGGTTATCGCAGATGTGAGAATCTATTAAGTTTGAGACAGGCATTGATTGATGAGTGAATAAAAAGCGAGTTGACAAGTAAACAAGACTACTCTATGGAAGTAAGCTATTTATTACTTGTCAACTCGTTGTTTTATTTAATTACCCTCTTATCGAGGAAAGAGTTTTACCAACCTGGATTTTGTGGTAATTTGTATCCTCTACTTTCATATAATGTGATTTGATCTTCGGGTAGTGGATAGAGATAATCTTTCTCTTGATGTACACGCATCAAAGCTTCGTCGGTGATGGGGATGATATAACCCGCATTACCTGCTCTGTCTAACTTAATGCTATTGAGGCTTTCAATAGTAATAGCAGGTTGGAAATGTTTGTTATACCATTCCACATAGCGAGCTTTATCTAACCAAGCACCCATATTAAGTTGAGGATTGGCTTTCATGTCAGCATAGTGGAGCTTGCCCCAACGACGTAAATCATTGAAACGGATGCCTTCGTAAACCAACTCGGTGCGACGTTCGCGACGCACTTCCCATAAGATAGAGGAAACGTCTGCGTCACGTTTTGGATCGTTGATTGTAACGCCATTTACCAAAAGATTATCGCCCGAGAGAGTGAGCGGTGGCATATTGGTGCTAGGACGCTTTCTCAATGTGTTGATAGTCTTGTCGAAGTCGGCTTGTGTAAGTGTATAAGCACCCATCGATGCCAATTCGGCTGCCGCCTCAATATAGTTCATTAACACCTCATTCAATTTCATTACAGGTGCGTCGGTGATACAAGTTGTACTTCTACCGCCTGCTGTATTCTTCAACGACTCATTGACAAAGCGATTGCCAAAATAGCCGGAGATGGCGGGAACGCCTGCTACGCCAACGAGGAAAAGACCTGTGGTATCCACAGTTGCATAAAGGCGAGGGTCGCGATCCTTCATTTCGTCGTAGAACCATTGGTCGCCTTTAAACATGCTATTGCCTGTTTGATGGATGGGTAAGCCATTTTTTGATAAGTAAGTGTCGACCAACGACTTGGAAGGACTGTTGATTTCGGTTTCTGTGTTTTGGAAAGTCATCAAACTATGTGTTACCACGCCGTCGACATAAGCACGATAGAGAATAATTTCAGGATTGCCGGCCAAGTCGATAGAAGTGGTGAGATCCTTATAGTTGGGACACAAACGATAAGCATTACCTTGAATAATCTTGTCTGCAAAGTCTTTGGCAGCTTTCAAATATTTGGTTGCTGCTGTGGTGTTTTTTGCTCTATACTTTTGCCAAGTGCCTTCAAAGAGCATGATGCGAGATGCAAAAGCCAGGGTTACATCATTGTTAATGGTAAGACCTTTGGTACCATCGGCCTTGCGAACATTTGCTACAGCGAAGTCAA
>JALEWR010000125.1 GCA_022783515.1 Prevotella sp. | reverse complement strand
GAGATTCCTCATTGCTGTGTTTACGCCCTCGGGAACGCTCGTAGATTATTTGCTGTTAAAAGAATATAGCGATGAAGGTTATCCTCTTGTTCAAGGAATTGCCCAACCTTATAGTTTGTCGGTTGTCTATTATAATGAAATGGCAGATGGCATGTTTGATAACAGATATGAAGTAACACGACAGCACATCACAATAGATGATACAGGAAAAATAAAATGCGACAAACCATCCACTGTGGCTTCCTCTGTACATATCCCATATAGTGTTATGCGTGATATGCTAGACTGGTAAATTACTATAACGACACACAAAAAGACGCAAGGCAATAAAAGATAAGATGACAGGTAAATTTAAATTACTTTGGTTAGACGTAATAAAGAATAAAGACGATGAAAACAAGAATCATAATCATTGCATGTTTAGCATTTATCGTAGGCATTGCACAAGCACAGAAAAGTGAGTGGGAACACATTTCAGACGTACCACTTGTGCAGAAAAACGTTATTAGTAATGACGACTTTTTGTTTAGCGATAACCGCGATTCGGTGATGCGTTATTTGCCAAAAATATATTCTTTTATAAAGCCAAAGCAGCTTTGTGGCGATTCCGTTTATTTTTCTTTTGGTCGCAAGGTGGTAACAGACAAGTGGGTGATATTGCACTCCACAGTGTCTTGCGATATTCCCAAGGGCATCGGATATCCCTACTATAGATTCCTCATTGCTGTGTTTACGCCTTCGGGAACGCTCGTAGATTATTTGCTGTTAAAAGAAACTAGCGATGAAGGCTATACTCTTGTTCAAGGAATTGCCCATCCTTATAGTTTGTCGGTTGTCTATTATAATGATATAGCAGATGGCCTGTATGATCGCAGATTTGAAGTAACACGACAGAACATCACGATAGATGATACAGGAAAAATAAAATGCGACAAACCAATCTTTCTTGCATCTTCTGTATTATTGCGATACGAGACTATTCATGACATGATGGGGTGGTGAGTTAATGAGTCTTTGAGTTAATGAGTTTTTAAGTTCGTGGTTCGCAACGATTGATCGAGATTTTAAGCAACGACACACACAGCATAAAACAAAAACTCATTAACTTAAAAACGTAAAACTTAAAAAATCACGTCAGTTCGGAATAAACCCAAACTGACGTAAAAGATAAGCATTCCATGGAAATATTCCATATTGCTCAACACATCCTATGAATCACAAAAGTGGGAGACAAGACGTCGTCTTATCCCCCACTCTTATCTCTTTTCTTTCATTTACGCCTCGCCACTACCTGTATTAAAAGGAGCGATGGTGCGAGGACCTTCGGGCATTTCTATCTTGCCAAACTCTTGTTCATATTTATATATATTCTCGTTCAATGCTTGCAACAAACGCTTTGCGTGTTCGGGTGCAAGGATGATGCGACTTGCAACTGTGGGGCGAGGCATTCCGGGAAGCATCTGCAAGAAATCGAGAACGAAATCGGTAGGTGAATGAGATATCAAAGCCAAGTTTGAATAAATACCCATGGCTACTTCCGGTCTTAACTCAATGCTGTTTTGTTCTGCTTGTGGATTGTTGTTATTTTCCATAAATTTAATATGTTAGGTTGAAAAAATTATATCATCTTCACGCTCACAAAGGTATATAAAAAATATTGTTATTACCCATGAACACCATTTTTTTTCACCGGCAAAGAGCGTAGAATCAACAGGGGAAGAGTAAAAAGACAAATGCAAAAACAAAAAAAAGAAGAAAAACCAAGTATAAAGCACAAAGAGCATACATGCAATAAGAAAAAATTATACTAAATTTGCAAAAAACTCGTTGAGATGGAGTAAAAAAGCAGATGAAAAATGTGCAAAATCTACACTCAAAGTAAGAAAACGGTCAGAAAAGCCCACTTATTCAACGGCAATAAAATGAAAAATCGACCAACATCTATTTCTTCTCTATTCGTAGCAATATCCGCACCTAAACAACACTTTTTCCAACTCACATGCTAATCCACACGAATGATGGACAATTATATATTGAATACAATCAAAGCCAAGACGATTGATGCCGACAGCCCTTTCAACGTCAAAGATATCTATGGGGCTTTCCTTTGCATGGAGGGAACGGCACAAGTAAGCATGGGTAACAAGCAGTTTTCCATTGCCCGCAACAGTTTGTGTATCTTCATGCCCTTTGCCGACATGGTGATACATCAGCACAGCAGCGACTTTAAAGGTGTAACATTGATAGAAGGTATCGACTCGCTCAATGGGGCAATGCCACACCTTCCCTTTAAAAATCGCCTGCAAATGCGACAGAATCCTTGTACCATCATTAGCGATGAACAAGAAAAACGCTTTCAGAAAACGCTTTTGCAATACCAAGAAAAAGTTGCTTTCTATACAGCAAGGATAACAGACGACACAGAGCCTATCATCCTTTCACTAGTGAGAACGCTCACCGAGACCTTGGTGTATGAGGTGGTAGACCTCTACTACGACTCCAAGCCCATTACTGCAACACAGCAAAAACGCGACCAGCTATTGTTCGACCGCTTCCTTGCCTCACTACTCCAGCATTATGCGTCGCAACGTTCGGTAGCATTCTATGCTCAGTTGCAGCAGCTCACCCCGGGTTATTTCACATCAATCATCAAGGCACTATCGGGCAAAAATGCCATCCAATGGATAGAGGAAGTAACAATATTAAGAGCCCAACAATATCTCCAAGACAGTAACTTGAGCATCAAAGAGATTTCCGACCGCCTCAATTTCCCCGATCAATCAGCATTCGGACGTTATTTTAAAAACTATACCGGCATCTCGCCTCTCCAATTCAGAGCAGGCAAAAGAAAAGAGTCAAGGTAAATGAGTTGGGGAGTTTTAAGTGCGAAATGCCAGTGACGGATGATTAGGTGAAACCTCCTCTTCCCATTCAAAGAATGAAAGGAAGCCTGTTGAAGTATTTTTAGATGAAGGAATGGTAACAAGGCCGTCTCTCCTTGGCTTCTCTCCCTCCTTCGGGAAGGTTGGAAGGGCAATTGCACATACCGCAGCTTTAATTTTTCCTACATTTGACAAGAAAAAACAAGAAATAGTTTGTAGCTCTTAACTATATTTTTATTTATCTTTGCAACCATGTGAAATAAATACCACAACAAGCACAAACAAATATGACAGAAAAGACAACTCAAGCAATGAAAAAGCCACAAAAACACACTTTTGTGCGTGACCTGCTCATCTTGACGCTCGCCATGTTCATCGGTGGTGGCGGTTGGGCGCTCTTTCTCTTACCCAATCACATCCCCTTAGGAGGCTTGGCAGGTTTCTCATCCATCTTATGGTGGGGATTTAAAATTCCTGTTTCAGCATCGTTTATCGGCACCAACATCATCCTCTTAGGCTTTGCCTTACGCATCTTAGGATGGCGATTTTGCCTCAAGACCATCTACTCTGCTACGGTCTTCTCGCTCTTTGCCGATACGATACAGACATGGTATGCCGCCTCGACCCTACTCAACGACCAACCTTTTATGGCAGCCATCTTAGGCGGCGGATGCTTGGGTGTGTCTGTCGGACTATGTTTGTCATACCAAGGCAGTACGGGCGGAACTGATGTCATTGCCGCCATGGTCAATAAATACCATGACATATCACTCGGCAAGGTCATTATGTTAGTCGATATTATGGTGGTTTCGTCATGCTATGTGGTGTTGCAAGACTGGGAACAGGTGCTGTATGGTTATGTCGTATTGTTTGTTTCGTCCATCTGTGTTGACAAAGTGGTTAACATGATGCGTCAATCGGTACAATTTTTCATTATCTCCGAAAAATACGAAGAGATTGGTCGGGCCATCAACGAAAAAGTGCTTCGTGGCTGTACCACCATCAGTGGCAACGGTTTTTATTCGGGCAGAGATGTGAAGATGCTCTTTGTCTTAGCTCGCCAAAACGAGTCGAGAAAGATTTTTCAAACCATCGAAAGCATTGACCCCAATGCCTTTGTATCGCAAAGTGCTGTAATCGGTGTATATGGATTAGGCTTCGATAAGTTCAAAGCCAAGCGAACGAAGAGTGTAAAAAACAAGAAAAAACTTACAGAAGACACTTCCAATAGCCAACAAGCTGCTATCCATCAGGCATAGCCAATCGAATTGAAGCAAATTTCCATCCAAGTTACACCATACTTTTCACTATTCCGCCAATTAATTTAATGCAAATCTTGGTTATTTAAGAAAAAAGGCGTATCTTTGCACCCCAAAGTGTGGATTACAATAAATAAAAACAAGATAAAGCAATGAAAAGAACATTTCAGCCTCACAACAGAAGAAGAGTGAACAAGCACGGCTTCCGTGAAAGAATGGCAACAAAGAATGGTCGTCGCGTTTTGGCAGCTCGCCGTGCACGCGGTCGCAAAAAACTTACTGTTTCTGACGAACATCACGGAAAGTAAGCTGTGCAAAGCCTTGGTCTTACAGGGGCTTTCAATACGAGGGAAGCAATGGAACACCGTTTCATTGCTTCCCTCGTGTTATGAGATATCCCAACAAGCCCTATGCCCACCCCACTGATGTATTTTTCAGAAAACATGCTTTTGTTTTAGCAAATTTATCGTAACTTTGCAATAACAAGTCCCTGTTTATAATAGAAAATAAAAACATATTAAAACAAGAAATACAAAATGATTAATTCACAAGACATCAAAATCGGAACATGTATTCGCTTAGACGGTAAAATCTGGACCTGTATCGACTTTCAACACAGAAAACCGGGTAAGGGAAACACCGTTATGATCACTAAGTTGAAAAACGTTTCGGATGGTCGTGTACTCGACCGCACATTCCAGGTAGGTTTCAAATTGGAGGATGTACGCGTAGAACGCCGTCCCTATCAGTATCTCTACGAAGACACCACGGGCTGTATCTTCATGAACCAAGAAACTTTCGAGCAAATTCCTTTGCCCAAAGAATCGGTTACAGGTGCTGCTTTCATGAAAGAAGGAGACGTGGTTGAAGTGGTTACTGACACAAGCGACGGCACTGTACTCTTGGCAGAAATGCCTGTAAAAACCGTACTTCGCATCACACACAGCGAACCTGGAATCAAGGGCGATACTGCAACCAATACCACCAAACCCGCAACATTGGAAACAGGGGTTGAAGTGCGTGTACCCTTGTTTATCAATGAAGGCGAACTGATCCAAGTGGATACTCGCGACGGTTCTTACCTCCAACGTGTGAAAGAATAACCATATACGGATATAAACGAAGGGCTATCGACCATCCTTATATGCCCAATAGGCATGCAAGACGATAGCAATAAAAAAGAATGACAAGAAAGTTAGGATAACAATATCATGTAACCTATTTTCTTCTCATTCTTTTTGCTTTTAAAGCCCATTCCTGTTTCCCCCAAAAACCACAATTCTTCTACCGCCCATGTACAGCTTTGTCATCCCCGTTTTTAATCGTCCCGACGAAGTGGACGAGCTTTTGAACAGCCTCACTCAACAAAAGCAGAAAGACTTTGAAGTGATTATCGTGGAAGATGGCTCAACGCTATCCTCACAAATGGTATGCGAACGCTATAAAAATCAACTCGCCATACATTATTATTATAAGGAGAACTCGGGACCGGGACAAAGCCGTAACTACGGAGTGGAGCGTGCCAAGGGCGATTATGTCATTATCTTAGACAGTGATGTGGTGCTTCCTGACGATTATCTTGTGGCTGTCGACCAAGAGTTAAAGCGTCAACCGGCCGACGCTTTTGGTGGTCCAGATGCGGCTCATCCATCGTTCACCCCCATCCAAAAAGCCATCTCTTATTCTATGACGGCGTTTTTCACCACAGGAGGCATACGCGGTGGTAAGAAAAAGATGGATAAGTTTTATCCTCGTTCCTTTAATATGGGTATCAAAAAGGAGGTATATCAGCAATTAAAAGGCTTTTCCAAGATGCGTTTTGGCGAAGATATCGACTTTTCTATCCGTATCTTTAAGGCGGGATTAGCCTGCCGTTTGTTCCCCGAAGCATGGGTGTGGCATAAGCGTAGAACCGACTTTCGCAAGTTTTTCCGGCAGGTTTATAACAGCGGTATCGCACGCATCAACCTCTATAAGAAATACCCCGAATCGCTCAAACCGGTGCATCTGCTACCTATGATTTTTACGGTGGGCGTCCTCTTCCTGCTTGTCTGTATGACCGTGGGCATCCTCTTACACCTCTTTGCCACATCAACTCTTCTGCAAAACATAGGTTGCGGACTATTGATTCTCTCTCTCCTACCCCTTCTACTCTATGCTTTCGCCATCTTTTGCGAGTCGGCTTGGCTATTCAAAAGTGTCAAAATTGGCTTTTTGAGTATTATTGCCGCCTTCACACAGCTCATGGGCTATGGCTTCGGATTTATCGAAGCATGGTGGAAACGCTGCGTAAAAGGCAAAGACGAGTTCACTGCTTTTGAAAAGAATTTCTATAAGTAGCTTTCCTCTTCACCTCCTACCTTTCAATCCCCTCACCAAGACAAGTCCATCATGAAAATCAATCAATGGGCAGAAGAAGACCGCCCACGCGAAAAACTGCAGCGACTGGGAGCCGAAAACCTCACCAATGCCGAGCTGTTGGCCATTCTTATCGGCTCGGGAACACCAGAAGAAACTGCCGTCGACCTTATGAAACGCATCTTGGCCGACTGCAAAAACAATCTCAACACCTTGGGGAAGAAAACCCAACGCGAATTAGAGGCCTATCATGGAATAGGTGAAGCCAAAGCCGTAACCATCCTTGCCGCCTGCGAACTGGGTAAGAGAAGACAACGAGAACAAATAGAAAAACGCAAAGATTTGGGTTCGGCAACAGCCATATACAATTATATGCACTCACACATGCAAGACTTAGACGTGGAAGAAGCATGGGTCTTGCTACTCAATCAAAGTTATAAGCTCATCAAAGCCGAACGCCTTTCGCATGGCGGAATAAGCGAAACAGCAGTAGATATACGCCTCATCCTCAAAGAAGCCCTACTCCATAATGCCACCATCCTGGTCTTTTGCCACAACCATCCCAGCAATAACCTCCGCCCCAGCAAGCAAGACGACGCCATTACAGAGCGTCTTCAAAAAGCTTGCGAAACCATGAGAATCTATTTCCTCGACCACGTTATCATCACCGATGGGAGTTATTATAGCTATAGGGAGGAAGGAAGACTTTGATGTTACCTGATATCCCCGAAATAGAAGAGAAAGGAAATGGCTTGATAAGTGGGTGAGTTTTATTTCTTTTTTATTATCTTTGTCATCAACTAAATATTTTAAAAGATGACACAAGAAGAAAAATTACAGATAGAAGGTCGTATAGTGGAAGCATTGAAAACCGTTTACGACCCCGAAATTCCGGTGAATATATACGACTTGGGATTGATTTATAAGATTGATTTGCAGGAAGATGGCACGCTACATATCGACATGACCTTCACCGCTCCTGCTTGTCCGGCTGCCGACTTCATCCTCGAAGATGTTCGCACCAAGGTAGAAGCCATCTCAGGTGTACAGAGTGCCAACATCGAAATTGTGTTTGAACCCGCATGGGATCAAAGTATGATGAGCGAAGAGGCACGCGTTGAATTAGGTTTTGAATAATGGATAATCCATTGTGAATTATAACTTATGAACGTATATTTTCTTTCCGACGCACATCTTGGTTCATTAGCCATTGAGCATGGACGTACCCACGAGCGTCGCCTGGTGCGTTTTCTCGACAGCATCAAAGACAAGGCCGATGCCATCTATCTCTTAGGCGACATGTTCGACTTTTGGAACGAGTTCAAATACGTTGTTCCGAAAGGATATACACGCTTCTTGGGCAAAATTTCCGAATTGACAGATATGGGCGTAGAAGTGCATTTCTTTACAGGAAATCACGACTTGTGGACATACGGCTACTTGGAAAAAGAGTGTGGAATGATTGTTCACAAAAAGCCACTCACCACCGAAATCATGGGAAAGGTTTTTTATCTGGCCCATGGCGATGGATTGGGCGACCCCGACCGCAAGTATCGCCTGATGCGAAAGATGTTCCACAGTCCGTTATGCCAATGGTTGCTCAACACCCTTCATCCCAGATGGAGCATGGCATTCGGTTTGAACTGGGCCAAACACAGCCGTCTAAAAAGAGCCGATGGAAAAGAAACACCCTATTTGGGTGAGCATAACGAGTATCTCGTTCAATACACCAAGGCTTATATGAAAGAACATACCGACATAGATTTCTTTCTTTACGGACACCGACACATCGAACTCGATCTCATGCTATCGCACAAAACCCGCATGCTGATTCTTGGCGATTGGGTGTGGCAGTTTACCTACGCTGTGTGGGACGGAGAACACCTTTTCATGGAACAATATGTGGAAGGAGAAACACAACCTTAAAAACCTCAACCGCCATTGGCCCTCCCAATCCTCAACGCCATGCACTTCACCGCCCTACAATCGCTTCGTTTTCTCTTTCTGCTACTCATTTTTCTCTCTCATTATAGCTTTGCCGGTATCCCTCCTCTTGATGCCGGAGGCGATTGCGGTGTGGCTTTTTTCTTCATTCTCAGTGGCTTTATCACTGCCCACAGCCGTGGCCGGCAAATAGAAGAGGGCAGCTATTCGCACAGAAAGTTTCTCACGAGCCGATTCCTCAAGCTCTATCCCCTGCATCTGCTATGCTTGGGTGCTGCCCTCATCATACATTGGAATTACTTGAGCAAAAAGTGTTATCTTTGTCATGAAGGAAGGTTTGGTTTGGGGTAAACATTAAGGTAAGACTTTTTTCCTTAGTGAAAACTACTTCCTTCACTTTTTTAGAAAATTATTTAGGACACTATTGCATTGCAATGGCTAACTGCGTGATTATGCCCCTTGGAGCCAACGCCAGCACCAATTATAATGGTAAAGCCACAATTACGAACATACCTCAAGGTGAAAACTTACACACTTTTTCAGGACAATACCGGTTTGCGGTATTCCACATTTTTCAAGCTCACGCTATCTGCCTATCAACACTTACGGCCGATTCGGAACTCTCCAAACCGGCCGTAAGTATATATCGCCTTTTACTATCTGCGGATTTTATGCGTAACAATGAATTGTCTGACAGCCCTTTACGATGTGGGGCGTATCTGTTGTAACACCGTTGGGTCTTTGATGTCCTTGTCTTTTGCCAGCAACAGCACCTTCGACATGATTTCTGCCGTCTTGGGATCGTCGTCGACAAAGGGAAGGAAGAGGCGGCCGCGATGTTGGGAATGTACCGGGATGATGGACAGATGACCCTGTGCCACCTGATGAACCACGCCACTGCCCAGATGCACCGAGTATTCGCCCATCGTGCCTTTGATATGGGCATGATGCTTGCTGATTTCCACATTGGCAAGTTTGAACAGACGTAAGGTTTGGGTGAGAATGGCAGCCCGCATCTCCACGGTCGACTGGCTCGCCTCCGGATCTACACCGCCAACGTATGCCACGCTCACCACGAGGTCAATATCCCGCATCACTTCCGAGAAGATGAGTGGGTCGATATCGGTAAAGGGAATATTGGTAAAGTCTTTCAAGCTGTGAAACTCGATGGTTTCAAGCGTGGGAGCCTCCACATCCGAGGGCGAAAACCAATCTGCCATGGCATAGAGTTTCACCTGAAAACCTTGCTTGTGATACACTTTCTGCAAGCCTTCCTCGTAATCCACCTTCCAGCCTCTGCCCTTCAGCAGGGCGAGCGTTTGCTTGGGTTGCACCTGATGCCCTGCGTAGCGACGCGAAACAGCAGCTTCTTGCAACTCGTCGGCAGTGGGAACGTACAACTCACGGAATATTTGTTTGAAAGGTTGTACCAACTCTTGATCGAAACTCAAACGTTGATAATCCGCCCATACACCTGCTTGGTGCAGATCGTAGCAGTGGGCTATGCGAATGTTGTCGTCAGAAGTGAGCGGCGTGTGTTGCCCATTGGCATCTTGCAACCCGTTTTCTGAATAAAAACCATTGGCTCCGGTATCGCTGATAAACACCAATTTTTGCAGCAACTTAGAAATAACGGGATGTTCGAAAAGCGTCTTCAATTCCTCGAAAGTAAATCGGTCACCACGCATCATGGCAGCCTCCAATCCCTTACGCGACCGCGACAGCTGCTCTCGAAGCACCTTTCTGTGGGCTGTCAATTCCAACACATGCTCATTCTTCTTCAGGTTGGCAGGCACGGCTTTCAGCGTTTTGCCACCTTTTTCTATACTTATTTCCGCCTTTCCGCTTTCTTCCACATAGAGCTTGAGGCTCACCTCGCCAATCTCCACCTGGGTTGCCTGTGCAAAGATGGCTTTCACCTGTTCGGTCTCCATTGCCCATGTAAGGCGTTGCGGGTCGGCATAGCCGGCGTTGCGTGCCAGATTGTCCATTGCCACATCGCAAGCCGTGCCTTCGCTTGCCTGTCGCATCTGTCCGAACTGGCGGCTCTCTTTTCTAAACCTTACCAATTCTTCGTAGCGTTCCAAGAGATCTTTTTTCGGATTTTTCTTATTGAGTGGCACCAATCCATATACCCGCAAAAACTCTTGGTCGCGTTTTTCTCTCACCTTTTCCAAGACTTCTTTAAGCGAATAAACGCCGGTGAGTGTGTCCGAGTAGATTTTTGCCCGTCGGTGTCCATTGCCTTCGGCTATGTATTTGGCAGCATCGTATAGCATTTCCCACTTTTTCGCTCCTAATGTTTTGAAAGCCTCGTCGAACCACACTTTATCCACCGCACCCACTTTGAAGTCTTCGAGGTCAAGACTTGAATAACGTGCCACCTCACTCTCAAACTCAGCCGAGCGTGCCTGGTATTCCGCGGTCTTCGTATGGGCATGCATCCACCAAATGCCACTGTCCAAACCTTTCCATCCTAAATATGCACTCACAAACGATTGCCATTGAGGTGCATAGACAGCCAGCTCGATGAGGCGTTGCTCGGTAAGCTCTTTCTTATGTTGTTTCACTAAATTGTCAAACACTTCTTGCGTATCGTCTTCCGCCGGATACGAATTTTTGATAAGATGTGAAAACAGTTTCTGTTTGCTCATCTCTTCATTCGCACCATACCAAAAGTAACCTTTGTAGAACGATTTTTTGCCCAATGCCACCAGCATTTGCACCACATACTTGGCACCATAGATGCTCTGGAAAGCTGAAACAAATCGGGTTACGGGGGTGTTGAGGTCGCCCCGTTGCATTTCTATGGGCAAGAAGCTCTCCTGCAAAGTGTGGATAAAGTCGCGGATGAAAGAAAAACGCTCGAAAACCCAATTGCGATAATAATGCTCATATCGTTTTCTGTTGGTCGCATCTCTCAGATTGTCAACCACCAACAACACCTCTGTCATTTCGTCTTGGGTGATGCGTCCTGCCTGATAGCATATGGCGGCAATCTCAAGTGGCGGAAAATGGTGTTTTGCCACATCCTCATGGCCGGTAAACTGAATGAACCGGTAGATGTTCCAGAGTTTCCAAGCCTGCTCCTCCGTTATCTTTTCCTCATCTATTCTCTTTATAAAAGTTGTCATTAACACATTATCCTGCCAACCGGAGGTGCGTTGCACACCATTATAATAATATCTTTCATTATCCTTATAGTAGATGATGTCTTGAGGCAGATTCCGATAAATGTCGCACGACAAATCAATGAGGAAGTTGGTCTTGTCTTCAAATACATGATAATCTGCCAAAGCCTTCATAATGATTCTTATCGGATTATTCCAGCGATAACTGCCCATCTTGGGATACAACTCATCGTTGGGGAGGACGTATTGCTGAAGATATTTCTTAAAAGTATTATGGTCCATTTCATCTAAGAGCGTCAGAATGAAGAGGTCGCAGGCATCCAACCCTGTCGACTGATACCATTCTTCCCACACTTCGTACAAGGGGAAGGCCTCAAAACGTTCTTGGGGTGTGAGCTGTTTATGCTGTCTTACCTTATAACCGAAGGTGTTGCCCAGCAAAACCATTGTTTTGCGTCCGTCATACTCCTCACATTCATATTCATAGTTTTTGTTTTCGTTGTAGAGTATAACTAATCTGTCGATTTCTTTCTTGATGTCTTCTATCGATTTGGACAATCCATAATTGGGCGAATGAATGCCCAAAGCCGTTTTCATCTTACCTATCAATCCCGTGTTCTTGCCGGAAGTGGTGCGTTGGGCATATATTCCAGCTTCGTCAATCGTTGGGAGCGACCACGGTGTCGTGTTCTTGGGGTTGTACACACCATATCCGTTTTCGGCAGAAAGCACCTCGGCTGTCGTACCTTCGACAGTGGAAATGCGGTCGAGCAACACCGTTTCATTTTTCGACAGCTTGGGTCTTGCCCTGTATTCCGCTACCTTTTGCTCCATGAAACCGGTCATTCGTTTGGCGTTATGCAAGGTAGCCAGCAAGTCGAGTCCGCCCGCCCGCTGATCAACATTGCCCGATTCCAACAGATGTTCAATAACTGTCTTCAGACGTTTGTCGTCTTGCTGCAACATCAATTTGCTCAATTCACGGCGGAAATCCTGCCCCTTACGCGTATAGAGCGACTCCATACCGAAGACCTCTTCATCGGTGAGTGTGCAGTTTTGCAGCACCTTGAAGCCCGTGGCTTGCTGCGAAACACCCCTATCGTTGATAAGACGGAAGGCAAACGAACGCTGCAAAGGCTTGATTGGAGGCATTCCGTCGGTCTCAAGACGCATGGCACTGTCGTTGTAAGCGTATGCTGACCAATCGCCGTATAAGTTTCTCACGATTTGCCAACGCAAATCAGAAGAAAGTTCGTCGAATCGGTCGAGTATTTTTGTGATGTTTGTCTCGTTATCACCAGCCACCAGGTAGGTCACATGCAGCAAATTTTCTTTTTTAAAGCAACTGTTGGTCCAACCAAACACCAATCCCTCAAAATCTTTTTGCTTCACTTCGATGCCATTGGCAATGTTCAACATCTTATCAAACAGCTGTTCATTTCCTCTGTCTGCAGGTTTTTCGTATTCAAGAGTGCTTCGCAACATCCCAATAACGAATGAAAGTACTTCGAGTGAGGGCTGCTCAAGGGCTATTCTACAAGCAGTATCAATGACAACAGTCATCTTTGTTTCTCTCGCAAAGTATAATGCCAAGCATTGCTTTTGCTTGCTTTTCATTTTCAGCATCGCCTCTATGTAATCCAAAACCAGCATCACATCGGTCATGGAGATAACCCATAGGGCGGTGTAAAGCACAAGATTGTCGCTCTCATCGGTCATTTCTTGCAGGACTTTATACGCTCCCTGTTCGTCTACCAGCCATTCGCTTGTCATCGTGAAGATGCGGCGAACGGTGCTTTCCTTATCAGCCTCGAAGCCCATACCCATCCATACGTCAATCGCCCGCACCACGGAAGAAAAACGAGTGAGCTTTTCTCTCACCACCAAGTCGATGATATAGCGGAATGCTTCCTTGCAGGAATACTCGTCTACCGACTCCATGATGGTTTGTCGCAAGCCTTCTTGGCGTTGTGCCGAGGTGAGGAGTTGTCCCACCAACTGCCAACATTCCGGCTTTTGGGATGCCAACAGCACACGAATGAGAAAGTCTGACACCTTGCCAACCTCGTCTTTGCCGTATATAATGTTTTCTGCCAATTGCAGCAGGTCGGTCTGTCCGTCGTCTATCATCTTGGCAACGGGCAAGACAAAACTCTTATTATGCAAGTTATTGCCATATCGCATGGCTTCGGCAGGTGGCAACAAGAAACGGCGTTTATCTTCATAATCAAGGCTGTACCAATGTCCGGCGGCAAACATTAGAAAAACTAATTGATTGGCAAGGATAATATTTTTTGAATGAGGTGCCCTGAACGAACGGCGTTCATAATCACGTTGATACATCAGATGGGGAAACTCTGCCCACGCCTTCACCATATAAGGAGCATAGGTTTCGCCATAAAGAAAGGTGAGAAGTTCGAAATGCTTGGCATCGTTCCAATCGATATCCATGAAAAGAGGGGCGATGGCTTTGAACTTGTCGTTATCAACTTCAATGATGTCCGATTCATATCCATAGGGTGTCTTATATTCCGAGAACAAGGCTTTACCCAAGTTTTTTGCCTGAGAAGAGAGGTCAGACTGCTTAATACGTTGCAGAATACGGGATGAAAGTGAATGAGTAGCGTTTTCAAAAGAAACATACTGGTTTAATGCCGGATTGTCCATATATTTTGTTTTGTTAAGTTAATGGAAATGTTTTTTAGGAGTTGTATGAAAATTGCAGGAAATATTTGATGCGTTTTCGTTGTTGCCACTTACCATAAAGTTCCTGTAAGAAATGTAAGTCGTACGAATGTGAAGCGGGGAGTGGGTACGAGCGATACGCTGTCGCTTAAACTCTCCAAGGGTTCGTCGTTGCAAAACACAGCATACAAGCCATCTTCAAAAGCCTGCAAGGCATTGTCTTGAGCTTGTTTCAAGTCGGCTTGTGTGTGATTATACACTCCTCCAAATCCCACTTTCCCTGTGGTGCTTAGCAACGAAAGATAATCTGCGGCAGGTGTTTTCGCCGTTCCGTCCTCATCTTCATTCCTCGTTTTGCCGTTGAATTGCCCCACTTGCTGTTCCACAACGAGCAAGATGAGGTCGCGTAATGACAATTCCTGCTCCTGTGTATTGAGCCGAATGGTTTGGGGTGCTATAGTGGAATGTTTCTTCCCTATCTGCTTTATTTCTGCTTGAATATCCATCATATATATACAAATAATTACTTCTCTCCGAGACAAGAAATACTATCAACCGCTCTTTTTCGTTTCTCAAAAAGTGCGTTTATGACTATCATCGCAAACTCATCAACTCGCCATAAGCTCACCAACTCGCCGCAAGCTCACCAACTCGTTTTGCCCGGCATAGTTCAAGCAAGCTTGATTCTGCCCATTGTCTTATCAAACACTTGTTGTAAAATAAAGCATAAAAATATATCGTACATTTATATTTGAGAAGCAATAAATGACAATAATATTCAGCTGCTATTTACTAACAGACAAATTTAATTAAATGTTTTGTATTATTGACGATTGGCATTCACAATTTTTCAATCCTGCAACATTTAGGTGAGGAAAATGCCAACAAGCCACTTCTAAGTATGTTCGATCGGCTCCGCTGTTTCTACAAGTAGGAGATAAGTTGTGACAAACAAAAGGAGAGCATGTGACTCAACATACTCTCCCCTTTCATACTCTATTATGTTATCCCTTACTTCAACTCCTTTACCAAACGCTCGGTATCGCTCGCAATAACCAACTCTTCATCAGTAGGAATGACACATACCGTAACCTTAGAATCAGGGGTAGAAATAATGGCTTCTTCGCCACGCACCTTATTGGCCTCGGCGTCGATTTTGATGCCCAAGAACTCAAGGCCGCTGCAAGCATCCAGGCGAGTGCCTGTCTGGTTTTCGCCAACGCCTGCTGTCCATACGATGATATCTACACCACCCATAGCAGCTGCGTAGGCTCCGATATACTTTTTGATGCGATAATTGTACATATCCAACGCCAGTTGAGCACGTTCGTTGCCCTCGGCTGCAGCCTGTTCTATTTCACGCATATCGCTCGAAATGCCTGTAATACCCAACACACCACTCTCTTTGTTCAAAAAATCTGCCATCTCTTGTGGCTTCTTTCCCAACTTATCCATAAGGAAAGTAACAGCAGAAGGGTCGATATCACCGCTACGCGAACCCATCATCACACCCTCCAGCGGAGTGAGCCCCATAGAAGTGTCGACACACTTACCGAACTTGATGGCAGAAACGCTAGCTCCATTGCCTATATGACAGGTGATGATGCGTTGTGTTTTGATGTCTTTGCCCAGATAGTCGCATACACGCTGCGATACATAACGATGACTGGTGCCGTGGAAGCCATAACGGCGAACGTGATATTTTTCGTACAATTCGTAAGGCACTGCATAAAGATAAGCATGAGCGGGCATGGTGCTGTGGAAGGCATTGTCGAAGACCGTTACCTGAGGCGTATCGGGCATCAAGGCGTTAACGGCACGAATACCACGCAAGTGGCCTGCGTTGTGTACAGGAGCCAAATCGCAAAGGTCCTCTATTCCTTGTTCTACACTTGCATCAACAATAACACTGTCAGAGAATTTGTCGCCACCTTGCACCACACGATGACCCACAGCGTCAATTTCAGACAAGTCTTTAATGGCTCCAAACTCATCATTGAGCAAGCATTGGAACACGAAGTTAACCCCTTCCTTGTGGTCGGGCATGTCATGCATAATCTTCTTTTTCTCCCCATTAGGCAAGCTGATTTTGATAAAAGCCTCGTCCAAACCTATGCGTTCCACTCCACCGGCAGCCAACACTGCTTTATTTTCCATATTGTAGAGTTTGTACTTGATTGACGAACTTCCACAATTCAATACCAATATCTTCATGATTGAAAAAACTTATTTTTGATGTATATATAAAAAAGGTGAGTCAATAGGCAGAGAACTATCTATTGACTCACTTTCTGTCTACTTGTTATTCCTGTTTTTCTTCTTCGCTTTTACGTTTGGCATCTTGTGCCTGACACGCGGTGATTGCCACCATATAATATATCTCGTCGACGGTACAGCCACGACTCAAATCGTTAACCGGGCGTGCAATACCCTGCAAGATAGGGCCGACGGCAATGGCGTTGCCCAAGCGTTGAGCCAACTTGTAACCAATGTTTCCTACTTCCAAGTTGGGTACAATCAAGACATTGGCATTACCGGCAATGGCACTTCCCGGAGCTTTCTTTTGTCCGATAGAAGGCACAAGGGCTGCATCGGCTTGCAATTCACCGTCCAACTTCAATGTGGGAGCCATCGCCTTAGCCAACTTAGTGGCTTCAACCACCTTGTCAACTGTTTCGTGCTGAGCACTACCCTTGGTAGAGAAGCTGAGCATAGCTACACGCGGATCGGCAAATCCGGCCACACTGCGAGCTGTATCGGCCGTACAAACGGCTATCTGTGCCAACTGATGGGCATCGGGAACAGGTGTAACAGCAACGTCGCCCATCACAATAACACCATTCTCACCACACTTTGTATGAGGACAAATGAGCAACATGGCACCGCTCACACAAGTGATACCGGGAGCACACTTGATGATTTGCAAGGCAGGACGCAAGGTATCGCCTGTGGTACTCAAAGCACCGGAAATCTGACCGTCGGCACCGCCTGTCTTAATAATCATACAACCGAGATACAAGTTGTTCTTTACCAACTCGCGAGCTTGATCCAAAGTCATGCCCTTCTTCTTGCGTAGCTCGGTCAAGAGTTGGGCATATTCCTCACTCTTGGGATTGTTCTGCGGATCGATGATGGTGGCTTTACCGATGTTTTTCAAGCCCCATGCTTCAGCCAACTTATGCACTTCGTTAGGGTTTCCAATCAAAATGATGTCGGCAATATCGTCTTCCAACACGCGATCTGCCGCTCTCAGTGTACGTTCTTCAGATGCTTCGGGCAAGACAATGCGTTGCTTGTCGCTCTTGGCACGTTCAACTATTTGTTGTAATAAGTCCATGATGTTATTTTTTCTTTCTTTTTGTTACGAGAAACAATAAAGTTAGCATTTTGCTACTTCAACATTGCAAAAGTAAAAAAAATAAACTATATAGCTCCTTGTTTATCAAACAAAAAAACAATAAATTTGCATATACTACAAGTGGATAACCCTTTATGATAAAATTCAAGAACCTCAGAACAGCAGACAGAGAGTTAATACAAAGTTACACCTTATGGGGTGAACGCCAAAATTGCGACCTCTCGTTTGCCAATCTCATTAGTTGGAAATTCTTATATAATACACAATATGCCATCGTTAACGATTATCTCGTTTTCCGTTTTCTCTTTAACGGAAGATTGGCATATATGATGCCCATTCCCAAGCCTCAACCGCAAGAAGATGGAACCTACAAGGTGGTACCCTGCAAAGAGTGTTCGGTAGAAGCCTTTAGAGCCATTCGAGAGGACGCAATAGCAATGGGAAGCCCCTTTATGATGAAAGGTGTGTGCAATTTTATGCTCGACCTGATAGAAGAAAACTTTCCCGACGAATTCACGGTGGAAACAAACAGAGATGCAGCCGACTACCTATATACTCGCGAAAAGCTCATCAACCTTTCGGGAAAGAAACTCCAAAGCAAGCGTAACCATATCAACAAGTTCAAAAATCTTTATCCCCAATACCAATACAAGCCACTCACCCGGGAGATGATTCCGCAGTGTCTGGAACTGGAACGTACATGGCGTAGGGTGTCGAAAGATGATAACAACCAAGACACTCCCGACGAATCGCTCACGCCTGAGATGCGATCGATGACGAGAGCCTTCAACCGATGGGAGGAGCTGGGGCTCGTGGGAGGAACCATCTGGGTGGATAACGAACTGGTGGCATTTACCTATGGTTGCCCCATCAACCGGTCAACCTTCGACGTTTGCGTGGAAAAAGCCAACACAGAATATGAGGGGGCATTTACCATCATCAATCAAGAGTTTGTGAAACACCTGCCCGAGCAATACTTTTACATCAACCGCGAGGAGGATATGGGTAGCGAAGGATTGAGAAAAGCCAAGCTATCCTACTACCCCGACATATTGTTGGAAAAGAGTACGCTCATGGAGAAAAACCCGTTGGAGGCTTTTGAAGATCACGATAGAATCAAACAAGAAACACGAGAGTTGTGGAAGCTGGTATTCAAAGACACCGAACCCTTTATCAACCTCTACTTCAACAAGGTGTTCCAACACGACTACAACGTGGTGTGTCAGCTCGAAAAGAAGGTTGTGGCGGCTCTGCAAACCTTGCCTTATACCTTGCTTTATCATCAAAAAGAGGTGCCGGTGGGTTATGTCAGTGGTGTAAGCACCCATCCCGACTATCGCGAACAGGGCATCGGCGACAACCTGATGCAGCAAGCTCATATTAACATGTACTATAAAAATATGGCTTTCGCCCTACTCATTCCTGCGGAAGAATGGCTCTATAACTGGTATGAACGATGCGGATATGCCCGGGAAATAAAGGTAAAGAAGATTGCCGAAGGAGCCGAAAAGATGACATTCGAGGCGTTCGACCAACTGCAACGTAGCAAAAACTGCATTGTGTTGCACGACCGCAACGGATGGGACATCATACAGGAAGACATCCAATTGGCAGGCGAAGACTGTTCGCTACACGAGCAACCTCTGCAAGGCATGATTCGCATCATCAATGCTTACGAGGCGTTAAGACTCTATGCTGCTGCCCATCCTTCAGAAAGCTGCGTCATCAGAGTGGAAGACGACAACGATTTACCCATCAACAATGCTTATTATGTGATGGCACGGGGAAAGGTAAGACAAACAGACGAACCCAACCCCGAGGCTCTTCGCATGAACATCAACCAACTGGCACACTTTATTTTCAAAGACGAAGAGGCAGAAATGAATTTCATGCTCAATTAAGACAAACAAAGGAGTGATACGCTCTCTGTTAATGATTCGTTGCAAGAGCAAAACGGTTGCGATAGACAAAATCAATAGTGGAATAGACATTTCCTTTTGTATAGTTTGTCGGGCAGCGATAACTTTGCATCAGAAAAAAACAATTAACATGTATAACTTACAAAACAAAAACATTATGAGAAGTATCACATCTTTTGACTTACAGTATGCACACCGTTTCTATGGTTTCCAAGGCGAAGCTCAATACCTGCACGGACACACCGGTGTGTTGACCATCGAAGTGGAAGACAGCGTTAACGAGGGTGTCAACATGGTGTTCCCCTGCAACGAAATTCAAAAAACCGCTTGGGAAGTGTTGAAGAACTTTGACCACGCTCTCGTTCTTCGTCAAGACGACCCATTGCTGCCGGCCATCCTCGATGTCTATGAGAAGCAAGGCATCAAGAATGGACATCCGCAAAACACCATGAAGGGCGAGGCTTTCAAAACCGAATTGGCCACAGCCTATCCTGATTGCAGACTGGTGGTAACCAAAGAAACCATGACAGTAGAAGGTATGATTAAGATTGTTTACGATTTGTTGAAAGACAAACTCAACATCGTGCGTCTGACATTCTCCAGTGGTGTAAACGCTGCAAGTGCCGACTTCACACCACAAGGCAGCAAAGACCGCTGTCCTCTCTGTGGCATTGCACTCGACGAAAACGGCAAATGCCCCAAGTGTGGTTATCAAAAGAAGTAAATTAAAAAGCTCGGGCAACGTTGCCCGGGCTTTTTAATTATGCTTTATTCACAACCACCTTGCGAGTTGTTCCATCAGCGAACTTCAATATACTTACACCTTTGGCAAGCGTATCGAGCTTCACACCGTTAACATTATATATGCCAACCAATTGCCTGGCCGCTTGGCTTACACTTGAAGACACATCGGTGGCGACCAATTTTCCTTTGGCAGAAACAGCCATAGCACATGGATAATTTGCACCTGAACCTGCACCTGACAATTCAATAAGCACAATTCAAGACTATCATTTATAAGGACTACGGCTATTATTGCTATAAAAGGCTTCCACATTAAAATATCTCTTGACCGGCAATTCAGACTATACTGTACACCTGTTCAGACTGACTTGCATGGCAATTCAGCCTATTTTATCCAACAATTCAGCCTATTTTCACATCGACTCAGTATGATCTGAACTGATAGTTGACAAGTGAACGAGTTGGCAAGTGAACAAGGAAATCAGCCCTTTCCTATTGATATTCTAAAACAGCAACGTGAAATACGATAACAAGAGCAATGACATTGTTCGCCAAAATCCCTTGATGGAGACAACTTACTTGTCTATCTGTCAAAGTCGCCAACTTACTAAAAGGTCAACTTAACAGAAAATCGGGTTCAATCAGGCATGGTAATGCGATAACGACTCACGCCATACCCCCACCAATAGCCCCATGCCCCTTTCACATTTCCGCGAATATTATGCTGCGTATGCAAGCCTGGCACTCGCGAATAGTCGGTTAAGACGGCATACGACTCCCAAAATTTAAAAGCTTGACGATCCAGATGCAACAACTTAATATCGACCGTTTCTTTGGGCAAATAATAAGAGGTGTATTTCTTTTTCAAGTTGCTCTGTCCACGGTTGACAAAGAAGCCCTCATGGGTCATCAAGGAATCGTTGACCAAACCTAAGTAAGAAGGATAAAACTCATCCTTTTTTAGGTCGGCCCGCATCATGAACATATAGTAATTCGTCTCATCTTCAGGGTCGTCTATATATGCTTTCACACCGTATGTCCCCTTGGGAGAACTGCGTTCTATCACCCGAAGACTGTCCAACAACACCGCCCGAGGGATGGTTGTTGTCGCCTCAGCATACAACCGGCCGTACAATACCTTCAGCGTATAAGTCCTACCCTCTTCACCCTGCATGTCGTAGGTAGAAAAGACATAAGGAGGAAAATGGCGTTTGGTATATCGCCCTGTGAGAACCACCTCTCGTTCGCCATCCGAAATCGTAACCTTTGCCCATTTCAATACATAGCGGCTCAAACTATCTTCCGACAGATAGCTATCGCTTACAGGCACCTTGGTTGTTACCTTCACCACAGGATACTCGCCATTTTCTATCCATCCTTCTACCACCAACTGTGGAGAAGGCGATTCAACAGTATCTTGCGAACATGCCACAAGACAACAGACCAGACACAAAAGACAGTAGAACTGCTTCATACTAAAAACGATAAAAATAACTGATGGAGGGTAAAAGAGGCATGGCAAGCGAGATGGGACGGTAGGCAAAGCCTTGTTTTGAAACTTTCAACGTGCGAAGCAGCTCGTTCTTTCGAGCAGTTATATTATATAAGGAGAAGTTAAAACCATGTTCCACCCTACCCTTGGAGGGGAGCATATACTGCAGAGAAAGGTCCGCTCGCAAATAGGGTTTGAGGCGTTCGCCATGATGAGGTCCGAATTCGGCGATAAGATTGCCGCCCAAATAATAGAAATGGGTGGGAGCGGTAAAGGGCGTTCCTGTGGCAAAAACCAAAGTTTCGCCCAGCTGCAAACGTGGCGTGACATGCCAAACTATCACTTGGTTTACCTCGTGCTGACGCTCGTGGGCTGCCGGGTACATGTCTTGCACATCCATACCCGAGAAAGAACGCAGAGCCCTACCCCACGAATATGCCAGCCAACCGGTTATTTTGCCACGACGTTTTTCTATCATCAGACTGGTGCCAAAATTATGTCCACGACCTTGCAAAAGATGATTTTCCAAATGGTAATTACCCGAAATCATTTCCAAGGGTGTACCCACATACTCCACTTGCCGATTTAAATGCTTATAATAAGCCGATACCGAGAGCTTATAGCCTCGGTTGGGCGTATAGACATCATATTGGGTGCTAAGACTAAAGGCCCGTTGCGGACGATAATGGCGTGTTGCAGGAAACCAGAACTCGGTAGGCAGACTCGCTGCAGTGAATCCTGCTCGGTGCAGATACTGATGTTTCCAACCTGCATATAGGGAGAGCTGCCCCCATCGGTTTGCGTTGTAGACAAGATTAACGCCCGGGTCGACGCTTGCCATAGCACACCTATCAACCAGAAAGAGGCTTGAACGTATGCCGAGATTGAGTTGGAGCCGGGAGGTGAGCCGATAACGCCGGTCGGCATAAGCCGAGAGTTCGAGCGGCGTATAGCGTTCCTCGCCCATTCCGCTCATATTGATACCTCCTGTAATATCGGGTTTCTGAGGTTGTATATGATGCAGCACCGCCTCTACTCCGCCACTCCATCGGGGTGCGTCGAGGTGCAATCGATAGCCATAATCCTGAATCTGTGAAGGCAGACGGAAGAAGAAGTCGGGGCGATTGATAAAGGGACGACTGCGATATCGGGTAAAATAAAGGCTGTGGCGGAGACTGGTTGTCTTACCCAAAGGATGCAGATAATGCAAAGCCAATAGATGGTTGTCCCATTTAAAAGTGGCGTTATAAGTGTGGCTTGAAATGTCGATAGAGGCATTATCGTTGCCCATATAGGCATCTATCCACAGTTTTCGGCCAGGAGAAGGCGTCCAAAGCCAGGTGAGATTATAATCGGAAAAGCCATATTTTATCTGTGTTTCGTCTACCTGCAGCCACTTGCTATAAAACAAGTTAAGGTAGGCTGCACGGCCCGAGAGCGTTAGAGTAGCATTCTTCCCTGCCGGAAGGCGAAGTGTGGCCTGCGATGCAATGGGGCCAACCGATATGTCGCCATGAAGACGATGCACCAATGTGTCGTGGTGAAGCATGTTGAGATATGCCCCAAGACGGTTACTGTTTTGTCCGGAAACTGCGTGTTTCTGAAACAGCATGGTAGAAAAATGAGGAGTGTTGAAAATGGAAAAGATGCCTAAAAAATGGGTGGCGTGATAAATCGGCACATCATTGAGCATCACGTCGTTGTGACTATTGTCGCACCCCTGCACATAAAGTCCTGCGTCATATTCGTTGCCTGTCTGCACGCCGGGAAACATTCGGGTATAACGAAGAGGGTCGGTGGTACCCAGCAACTGGGGCATGGGGCTGATCAGACGCAGGTTGAGCTGTAGCTGTCCGCCCTCTCCCTGCCACTGCGACCGCACCTTTTGACCTACCACGGTTAAGCCTTTGAGGTTTGAAACCTTGGTGGTATCGACAGCAAAATGGGCATGAGCAACGCCATACGCTGCCCATGCCCATACCAAAAGGAGAAATTTATTTGTTAAATTCGTTCTCAAAATCACGCACTAAATCGTTCACTAAATCAACTACCGTATTGAATCGGGCGGAAGTGAAATAATCTTCAAACGCATAAGTAGTCTTATCGGCAAATTCAATGACAGGTTCGTAATTCCAGTATTTTGCCACATGGAGTTTTCCGTTCTCGTCTGTCCACTCGTAACCACCGTCGGCAAGTGCATTCATATACACCCTAGCACTCGCCTCAGAGTTATTGTCATAATGGAGTGTGATGGACATTTCGCGGTTGGCTTGTGCAATAAGTGCGTCTATCTCTGCCTTAGAATACTTGTCAGAAGTTGTCACCTCGTCGAGCTTTTCAGAGTAAGCTTGCAAATTGTCGGTAGAGAGTCGCAACTGCATCTCGCCCAAAATGTCGCATACTACCGATGCCTTTCCAGCCTTACCCTCTTCTTTCTCAACATTATAAGAACCCTCGGCTTCGGCATGAGCGGCTAATAATGTTTCGCCATTGACCATCACTTTCACGTCGGCAGAAGCTCCTTTAGCAACGTCAGCCCATGCACGCTTAACGTCAATCTCATAATTATTAATCTTCACATTTGTCTTTACGACAACCTTTGTTGTGGAGGTTAGCTGGCCACTGCTCAACTGAGTGTTAACCTTTACATCCATAATGGTAGTACCACCCTGTGTTAAAGTGAGGGCAACATTCTCCGGCAGCATCCAAGTATTCTCGTATCGACGCCCCGATTCCAACAAACGCTTAGTATAAGTGTCGGTTGCCGCATCATAATCCCATAAATAGACAGGACTTTTTTCAGAGTTCAAGTACTTGTCTTTTACAGCCGTTTCCTTGCCCGATGTAGTGAGGCGAGCCACACAGGGTTTACCATTGCGGTCGGCAAAACTGAACTGAAGGTCATTGAATGTTCCATTTTCTTTTACCCATTTCTTGTCAACCAATCGGAAATGGCCCACAAAATTAGACGCCCGATACAAGGCTGTGTAATTTTGATACTCAGGAGTTCCGGCAAAACGAGCTACCCGTGTAAGCTTGGGAATCTCATCAACAATAGCATCCCACCATGTCTCTACAGTTTCGGTGTTGGCATTATCGAGGTCTTCCAACACATCCTGAACGTTCTTAAAATCATTGGCATGTACCTTGTTTACTAAGTCAGTCGTTACCTTTTCTAATTTTTCTTTCTGCTGTTCGGGAGTAGTCAGTACCACTTTAGGCTGCTCTTTTTCTTCATTATCATTAGAAGAGCATGATGTCCAGCCCAAAGCCATCAGCGAAAGAGCCAAAATCTGAATTTGTTTCATTGTCTTGTTTTATTTAAAGTGATTAATAAGTGCAAATTTAATTCAAACATTCTATTTGCACAAATTTATGTAAAAAAAACAACAAACAATAAAAATAGTACGTTTTACAGATGCTTAGAGAGTCACAGAAGAGTCTCTAACATCAAAAATCACTTACTATTGAACAATCAGCCGCAGGCTATCGGTTTCAACTCGGGCTTCCAACCATTGGCGTAAACGATGTTGGTCGGTGGTTGAAAGCGGACTTTTTGTCTGTACGATGGCTGTTACGAGGTGTTGAGAAGAGAGCGAATCGGTGGTGGTAATCAACATTCGGGCCATACTCACCGATTCAACCATAGGCATAAATGCTTTTATTTCCTTTGCCACCTTGGGTGTCAAGACATCGTATTGCTGATAAGTGGCCAATTCGTCTTTCATCTTTTTATTCTCTCCCGCTGTGGTTTCGAGTAGCTTTCGGGCATGATCGCCCACAAAAAGTTCATCTCCAAAGGCGTTATCTTTGAAAGTCATCTTATCGGTTTCCGTACCTTGCAACACCCGTAATTCATAACCTTTCAGGGCTTTCGTCTTATTAAGGGCCTGTTGAGCGGCGTCTATCTCCTGCTGTGTTACATCTCTTCCCACCACAACCACACTCAATGTACTGTCGGCTCCCACATTGTGGGTGATGACCTGCGTGTTATCCCACTGCATGTTATCACGCATAAAGATGTTTACTTGCGAACTAAAATAACTTCGTTCCAAGATACGCCATGTCATAAAACCTGCGGGAATCATCGTTAGGAGTACGATGGCAATGATGCTACGATGTACAATCGTTGCCCGATGTTCGTCGATAAAATGCTGTGTCTTAAACTTCATCAATCGCACACCCACTAAAGTAGCCAAGGCAATAAATACGGTATTGATGAAATAAAGGAAGAAAGCACCGGCAAAATAAGCCAAGTTGCCCGTAGCGATACCAAAGCCTGCGGTACACAAAGGAGGCATCAATGCTGTAGCAATGGCCACACCGGGGATAACATTGCCTTTATCTTTCACGCAAAGAGCAATAATTCCGGCCGCTCCTCCCACAAAGGCAATCAACACATCGTATAGAGTGGGTTCGGTGCGTGCCAAGAGTTCCGATTGCACGGCCCGATAGGGAGATATAAGAAAATAAAGCGTTGCCGTAACAATACTCACGACTGTGGCAACCACGAAGTTTTTAAAAGCTCGTTTAAAGAGGTCGAGATCGTAGATGCCAACAGCCAGCCCCATACCTGTGATAGGCCCCATCAAAGGAGAAACCAACATGGCTCCGATAATGACAGCTGTGGAATTGACATTCAAACCCAAAGAGGCGATAAAGATTGCGGTAATCAAAATCCACACATTAGCTCCTCGAAAGGATATGCCCTGCGTGATATTAGCAATCACCAAACGTTCGTCTTCTCTATCTTGCTTTAATAAAAAATAATCTTGAAAATTCATTCTTTACTTGTTTTTAGAAAGTTCTTAAAAGGAGAGAAAAATAGAAGAGCTGCGGGATGTCTGACTTTTGCATAGACAACCATTCATTTCTTTTCCTATACCACCCTATATTTCATGCTGAAGAAACTTCAAGTTTACCTAAGTTACTCCAAAGTCCCTGGCTTTACTATTATCAATACAATAACAAAAGGCCTGCCACTGCGGTATAGCAAAGCATGCGAATGGGGTTGATACGAAGAAACTTCGTTCCCACAAAAGTGGCAATAAACAAAGCCACACTAATCCCAAAACGCCACGGATTCACCTCTATACTCGAGAAATTTTCCGGTGTCAGCAAGAGCAAAGTGGCTGCTCCCAATAGTCCTACCACAGCCGGACGAATGCCGGAGAAGACATCTTGCACCAATTGTGTCTGCATATACTGCATAAACATTTTGGCTATCAATACCATCAGGATAAAAGAAGGCAACACCAAAGCAAAGGTTGCCACAGCGCTACCCAATACGGACAAGCCCATACCATGACCTGCATTCTCCACCACAGTATAGCCACAATAGGTTGCCGCATTGATACCGATAGGACCGGGTGTCATTTGTGAAATGGCAACAATATTGGTAAATTCGGCAGATGAGAGCCATTGATGATGCCGCACAATCTCTGTTTGTATGAGCGACAACATGCCATAGCCTCCTCCAAAACCAAAGAGACCGATAATAAAAAAGGTATAGAACAACTCTATAAATATCATATTCAGCTCCGTTATCAATGATTATGCCTCTTCGGTGGGGCGAATAAAGGTGCCATACAGATAGCCACACAAGCCTGCCACCAAAAGAATATAGATGGGATTAACATGGAATGCCCATATCAACAAGGCACTCACGATGGGAATCCAACAATTTGTCCACGTTATCTTGGTACTCTTTGCCAAGCTGAAAGTGGGTGCTGCAATCAGAGCAACCACAGCAGGACGAATGCCGTTGAACATCGCTGCCACCACTTTATTGTCTTGAAACTGACGGAAAAACATGGCTATCGAGAGTATGATGACAAACGATGGCAATACCGTTCCTAAACACGCACATAAGGCTCCGGGTATTTTCTTCAACTTATAGCCAATAAAGATGCTCATATTAGCAGCAAAAACACCGGGACAACTCTGCGACATCGCAATGATATCCACAAAATCATCCTTCGTCACCCATTGGTTCTTATCTACCACCTCTGCTTCTATGATAGGTATCATGGCGTATCCACCACCCAAGGTGAATGCTCCTATCTTAAAGAAAGTTTTAAAAAGTGTGGCATAGAGGTTGCTTATTTCCGGGGAGTCGTGTTGCATGAAGGGTTCTTTTCTCAAAATAATGATTGACTTTATAAACCCTATAAGGCACATATACCCTACAAGGCTTATAAAGTTTAAAGGCTGATACTATCTTTTCTCAATCCACTTACGAGCATTTACAAATGCTTCTATCCATGGTGTCACCTCGTCTTGGCGACGCTCTCGTGGATAATAAGCGTTCTGCCATGGGAAAATGGCACGCTCCAAGTGGGGCATCATCGCCAAGTGACGACCATCAGCCGAACATATTCCGGCAACACTATGATCCGAACCATTGGGGTTTCCGGGATAGTTGTCATAGCTATATTTTGCCACAATATGATACTTGTCGACGCTTTCGGGCAGGGTGAAACGTCCTTCTCCATGAGCAACCCAGATGCCGAGTTGACTGTTAGAGAGCGAACCGAACATCACGCTCTTGTTTTGAGGAATGGTCAAGCCCACAAAACCACTTTCAAACTTATGCGAAGTATTATGATGCAAGCGGGTGCGTTGCTCGTGTTCGGGGTTGATAAGATTCAACTCCACCATCAACTGACAGCCGTTGCAGATACCCAACGATAAGGTATCTTCGCGAGCATAAAACTTATCGAGAGCCTCTTTTGCCTTGGGATTATAGAGAAAAGCACCTGCCCAACCTTTAGCCGAACCCAATACGTCGGAGTTAGAGAAACCACCACAGAAGACAATCAACTTGATATCTTCCAGCGTTTCGCGACCACTGATGAGGTCGGTCATGGCTACATCCTTCACATCGAAGCCCGCCAAATAGAGTGAATAAGCCATTTCACGTTCGCCATTCGTACCCTTTTCGCGAATAATCGCAGCCTTGACACCCGAAGGTTGACGACGG
This sequence comes from Prevotella sp., assembly GCA_022783515.1. Classification (GTDB taxonomy): domain Bacteria; phylum Bacteroidota; class Bacteroidia; order Bacteroidales; family Bacteroidaceae; genus Prevotella. The sequence goes on along the minus strand of JALEWR010000125.1, from coordinate 7,926 downwards.
TCGGGATTCAAACCATATTGAGAGAGTTGACCGGCAAAGCTTTCATTCATCTTCCATTGAATGGGTTGATGCTTATAATTCTTCACACGCTCTTGAGCCATACCATTGAAACTCTGCTTTCTATCCAAAAGATAAGAAGTGCGATACCATTTATCTCGCAAGGCTTCAATATCAAAACTATAGTTCATGTCGCCCTTTTTCACCACAATGGTGCGTTGCGTTGGTGTGGGATAACCAATCTTGGCATAGCCCACTCCCTCTGCTTCGAGGAAGTTGCGAACCTCGTTCTTATAATCATCATGCACCTGAATAACCACCCCGGGGTTTTCGGCAAAGAGGTTTTTCACAATATCGGCGTGTGCCATATCGTGCAAATTGACATGCATACCGCCCTCGCTATTGGCGAAAGTCATTTCCAACAAGGTGGTAATCAATCCACCGGCAGAGATATCATGGCCTGCCATCACCCAACCGCGGTGAATCAATTCCTGCACGGCATTAAAGCAATCGACAAAATATTCGGTGTTAATCACGGTAGGAACATCGTCGCCTACCTTACCCAAACTCTGTGCAAAGGCACTTCCTCCCAAGCGTTGCGTGTCGAAAGAGAAGTCGATATAATAGAGCGACGAGTTCTTATCGTTTACCATCACAGGCGAAACGACTTTCTTCACATCACTAACCTCGCCACCACTACTTACAATCACCGTACCGGGAGCAATCACTTTCTCGCCATTGGGATATTGTTGGGTCATCGAGAGCGAGTCTTTTCCTGTGGGAACATTCACTCCTATCGAGCAGCAGAACTCGCTTAGAGCCTCAACTGCGGCATATAAACGAGCGTCTTCGCCCTCTTGCGAACGACAGGGCCACATCCAGTTGGCAGACAAGCTTACACTTCTCAAGCCGTCTTTCAAAGGAGCCCATACCAAGTTAGTGAGCGATTCAGCTACCGAAAGCACCGAACCTGCTTCGGGAGAAGCCAATCCTGCTTGCGGAGCATGCCCCAAAGCCGTGGCGATACCCGCCTTACCGCGATAATCGAGGGCCACGACACCACAGTCGGACAAAGGCAATTGTATTTCGCCTTGTGTCTGTTGGCGTGCCACCTTACCCGATACCGAGCGGTCAACCTTATTGGTCAACCAGTCTTTACATGCCACTGCTTCCATCTGCAACACACGTTCCACATGAGCGTTGAGTTTGCCGTTCGCCTCTTCGGGTAATTCTCCTACTTGTCCTATCTTGTCGTAGGTAACGTCCTCATAATGACGCTCCACTGTCTTATCCACCATAACGGTCTTGGGCGAGTGTCCAAACATCTGTGCCACATCCATATCGAAGGGTTTCACACCATCGTTTTGCACAAATGAGAAGTGAGCATCGCCTGTGGTTTCTCCCACCACATAGAGTGGAGCACGTTCGCGTTCGGCAATACGACGCACATAGTCGATATGTTCTTCGTCGATAAGCAAGCCCATACGTTCTTGACTCTCGTTGGCTATTATCTCTTTTGCCGAAAGGGTTTTGTCACCAATGGGCAGTTCGTTTAAGCGTATTTCACCGCCACATTCTTCCACCAATTCACTCAAGCAGTTGAGGTGTCCTGCCGATCCATGATCATGAATGGACACCACCGGATTGTTTTCGCCTTCCACCAAGGCACGCACCAGATTGTAAGCACGTTTTTGCATCTCGGGGTTAGCACGTTGAATAGCGTTCAACTCGATACCATTGGAATAACGGCCTGTATCTACCGACGATACCGAACCGCCACCCAAGCCAATGCGATAGTTGTCGCCACCCACAACAACCACCTTGTTTCCTTTTCGGGGTTCTCCCTTCAGGCAGTTGCTCTTGGTGCCATAACCCACACCACCGGCCAGCATTATCACCTTATCATATGCGTATAAGGGAGCCGAAGTGGCAGGAGTTGTAGCTGTAGGAGGCATATAGGTGGTTTCTTGATGTTCAAAAGTGAGTACCGAACCCACGATGAGTGGTTGACCAAACTTATTACCAAAGTCGCTCGCTCCATTGGAAGCTTTAATCAAAATTTGCTCGGGTGTTTGGTATAACCATTCTCTCACAGGAATCAACTCTTCCCAACGACGCATGCCGCAACAGCCTTCGGCCTCCCTATTACATGCACAGGAAGCAGCAGAAGTTGCCGTTTCATCATCTTTCAAACGAGGATAGCTGGTCATATATACAGCTGTTCCCGCGATGGGCCATGAGCCGATGCCACCTCCCATACGGTCGCGAATCTCGCCACCCGTACCTGTCGCAGCTCCATTAAAAGGCTCGACCGTTGTGGGAAAGTTGTGTGTCTCGGCTTTAAGTGAGATAACACTCTCTATATCTTTCACCTGAAAATAATCGGAGGTTGACGGGTCTGCAGGTGCAAACTGCTCCACCATGGGTCCTGCAGCAAACGCCACATTGTCTTTATAAGCAGAAAGTATCTTACCGGGGTTTTCTGCTGTGGTGCGTTTAATCATGGCAAAGAGCGACGACTCTTTTTCTTCGCCATCGATAACAAATGTTCCGCCAAAGATTTTATGCCTGCAATGCTCCGAATTGATTTGAGCAAATCCAAAGATTTCCGAGTCGGTCAAGGGGCGACCCAACTGCTTTTCCACTTGATGCAAATAAGCCATCTCGTCGGCTGACAGTGCCAATCCCTCCTGCTCATTATACTCTTCAAGGTTATCTACACGCTTGATAGGTTCTGCCTCGTGGTTAATCGTGAAGACATCTTGCCCAATACCGTTATACATACGTTGCAGCATGGGGTCGTATTCAGCATCTTCGCTCTCCACCGGAAAAAACTCTTCTATACGCAAAATGCCGCCAAGATTCATATTCTGAGTTATCTCAACGGCATTCGTACTCCAAGGGGTAATCATTTCTCTACGCGGTCCCACATAGTAACCTTCCAAGGTTTGTGCCTCTATCGGTGCAGCACCGCCATAGAGCCAAGAAAGTTTTTCAACGTCATTGCTGTCGAGTTGTTGTTCAACTGCTGTTGCAATAATGGTTTCACTCTGTGTCTTGAAGAATAGAATCGTCATCATGTTCAATTAAATATAGAGGTGATTGTTTGATTGCTGCATCAGATAGCCGATCCGAAGTCCAGCATAGATGGCTTGCTCCATCAATATTCTCTATGCAAAGTTATAATAGAAAAACGAGAATAAAGAATGAAAAGATATAAAAAGTAGGCTCGTTGACATCAATACAAACAAGATGCAGAGAAGTGCCGTCATCAGCAACAGACCAACGTTGTGCATCATCTACTTATCAACCCTAAAACTTATCAGCTCTCAACCCTAAAACTTATCAGCTCAAAATTCAAAGAGTTCAAAAGCCAAATAACTTGTCAACTCACCAACTCCCTGCCATAATAAAGCCCCGGGCCTTTTCGTTATAACAATATGATAGACATTCGCCTCAAAGTTTTTTATCAAGTGGCTACCCATCTGAGCTTTACCAAAGCATCGCAAGCACTGTTCATCAGCCAACCAGCCATCAGCAAGCACATCCAAGAGTTGGAAAAGGAATACAACGTACGACTTTTCGAGCGATTGGGCAGTCATATCCAACTCACCAAGGCGGGACGACTCATGCTCGACCATGCCCATAAAATCCTCAAAGACTACCAAAAACTGAGCAACGACATGAATGCTTTGCTTCAACACCCGTCAGGTGAATTGCGTATTGGAGCAAGCACCACTATCTCTCAATACATTGTTCCCGAACTTATCGCAGGTTTTCACCGCCAATTCCCACACATCCGCATCACCATGCTAAGTGGCAATAGCAGAAAGATTGAGGCGGCTCTTGCCCACGACAAGATAGACATAGGCATGGTGGAAGGCAGTATCCGACAGCCACAATTCAAATATACACCTTTCATGGACGACGAGTTGGTGGGTATTGTACGCCACAATCATCCTTTCATACAAGCAGAGAGCATCACCTTAGATGCTTTAAAAACAACACCAGTTGTTATACGAGAGTTTGGTTCGGGAACGTTAGACGTTATTCAGCAAGCCTTGAAACAGCAGGGCATCAGCCTCTCCGACCTCAATATTGAAATGCATTTTGGTACAACAGAGGGCATCAAGCATTATGTAGAACATTCCGACAGCCTGGGCATTGTCAGCATACGGTCGGTGAACAAGGATATCTACGCCAATATTTTCCGACTGATAGAGATAGAGGGAATTGACATCAACCGCCGATTAATGTTAGTGGAAAAACAAGGCGAAAACTCTGAACAGGCTCGTCAATTCAAGCAGTTCATAACTTCAGGTTATAAGTCATAGCATTTTTATATATTCTATCTCACGTTTTTCTTTTTACCTTTGCTGTCGAAATCCGAATAAATGCAATAGCCGGTGGTTGAACAATCCATATGGCGATGAATAAAAACGATAACAAATGAAAATGACAGAAGAACGTGGCAGTATGCTCAATGGCATTCTGTTAATGGCATTATTTGCTTGTTCCGCCTTTTATATTGGCGAATTCCATTGGGTGAAAGCCCTCTCTTTGAGTCCCTTGGTTGTGGGCATTATCTTGGGAATGCTCTATGCCAACAGTCTTCGCAACCACTTACCCGAACCCTGGGTACCGGGCATTGTTTTCACCAGTAAACGTATTCTGCGGTTGGGCATCATCCTCTACGGCTTCAAACTCAGTTTTCAAGATGTCATTGCCGTAGGCTTTCCTGCCATTGTTGTCGACACTTTCATCGTTATCAGCACTATCTTTCTGGGCGTATTCGTGGGCAAATTGCTCAAGATGGACCGTTCTATAGCCCTCCTCACAGCCTGCGGAAGTGCCATTTGTGGTGCTGCTGCCGTGATGGGAGTAGACGGAGCCATCAAGCCCAAACCTTATAAGACAGCGGTGGCAGTGGCTACGGTGGTTATCTTTGGCACCTTAGCCATGTTTCTCTACCCCATTCTTTATCGTGCGGGCTTCTTTCAGTTGTCAACAGCCGAGATGGGTATTTACGCAGGAAGTACCATTCACGAGGTGGCACACGTTGTAGGAGCCGGAAATGCCATGGGAGAGGCGGTGTCCGACTGTGCCATCATCATTAAAATGATTCGTGTGATGATGCTTGTTCCTGTCTTACTTGTCCTCACCTTTATTACAGCCAAACAAGTGGCACAGCGTCCGCAAGACTCTTCCAAAACTTCTATTACCATACCTTGGTTTGCCATTCTTTTCCTCGTTGTCATCGGTTTCAACTCATTGCAGCTATTACCTGCCTGCGTTGTTGAATGGCTCAATACCCTCGACACCTTCTTACTCACCATGGCGATGACCGCCCTCGGTGCCGAAACCTCCATCGACAAGTTCAAAAAGGCGGGATTCAAGCCCTTCCTCTTGGCTTTTATCCTATGGATGTGGCTAATGGCCAGCGGCTATATTCTGGCCAAATGGCTGGTACCTGCCCTCGCATAAGCAAGGGACAGGTTATCAGAAGTTAAAGGTGAGTCCTATGGAGAAACCCGACTTATTCTGAAAAAGGGGTTTTCTATCGTCGCTCTCTTTGATGATACTAAAAATATTCTGACGTGCTTCGGCATACACACCCACCACTTCGCTAAAGTTATAGCGTATTCCGGCATGAACATCAAATACCAACAAGCTAATGCCTGCACCTGCAATCAAGTCGAGGTTATCGGGCAATTTCAGTAAGTCCATAAAGTGATAGTTGGCAAATACACCCAAATCCATTCCGGCTTCGTTATCTCTTTCGCCGTCATACTTCACCACCCTGTTAACAAATACCGTTCTCATTCCGAGGGAAATATCATCTGATACACCTCTATCGTACAGCAACTCTGCCCCCGATGTGCCTCCGATGTTATGATAACCCACCATATATTTGCGGTCGGCATCACCATCAAAGGCCTGTGCCTGTAAGTTTAATGTACTTGTCAATGCTAATAAAAAGATGAGAAGGAGCTGCTTTGCCACTCCTTGACGCTGTTGGTTAAATGATGTTGGTTGCATAGTTTTTTTCTTTAGTTGATGAGTTTTGAAAGAGTTTTTAAGTTGGTGAGTTGCTGGGGGCGAACCTATGTGTTCTTTTCTCGTTCCTTCCAAAGTGCGTCTTCGCCATGGCATAGTTCAAAACAAGTTCGACTCTGCAACTTATAACTCACCACTTAAAAACTCAAAAACTTAAAGTCTTAAATCCTACTTAATCGTATATTTATTCACATACACCACCTTTCGGCGATCGCCCGTATCGGTATTCTTCACAATCTGCGTACCATACACCAAGAAATGGTTGTCGAACCAATGTTGCGAGTTGGCTGGTTTAGGGCGTTTAATCTTTTCGTTCTCCTTGTCGGTGTCGATTTGTTCCACATTGCGGTCTTTCAAAACTGCTCCATCGGCATTACTAAAGAGTTTGGAAACGAAGGTCTTTTTGTCGGCATAGAGCAGGTGAACATTGTTGCTCTCCATAGCCGACGACACAAAACGTTTCACATAGAAAGGCTTGAACGTTGGTTTCATAGGGAAACATACATCCCATAAGAGTTTGCCCGACTTATCGAATTTCACCAACACTGCATGTGTATAAGCATATCCGTCAAAACGAGTGGTCATTGTATTGCCCACATAAGTAGTGGTATAGGTGGGATAATAAGCCTCTCCCAAATAGAAATAGTCCTTACCATCGGTAATGATGTCGTGCGATGCCATATTATAGTTGAGCAACAGCTCCTTGCCTTTGGCTTCTGCCTTCTCTTTCTTTCGCTCAATTTTCTTCTGGCGTTTATCACTCATATACTCCGTAAAGTTACTCAAATCGAGGAAGTTGTAATAGTTGACATACTTAAACTTCCAGTTATCCAGTTCGGCAAAATAGATGCCTTGTGCCAATCCTTTCTTTTTCTTGGTGTAGGTTCCTGTAACAAAGAAGTTTTTACCTGCCTTTGAGATGCTGGCTTGCAATATCATCGCTTCTTCTCCATCAGCCAATAAGGTTTCGCCCAACTGATTGCCTTGCATGTCGATTCTCACCAGATACAACGCCTTGTCTACCTTTACCAAGGTATAAATAATGTTGTCGATGACAGTATTTTCCAAGATAAACACCTTGCGGTCGCGTACGCCCTCGAAGTGCATATCGGCAAAACGACTTTCGCCCGTCTTCAAATTAATGATACCAATGCGGTCGAGACGCTTTTGTGTTGAACTGAAAACCACCATGTCTTTATCAATGGTAATGTCTCTCATACTGCCTTTTCGGGTGTATTCGCCATCGGTTACAGTGATTTTCCGAGTGGCAGGGTCGTAAACCAAAACAGCAAATTCACCACCGCTCTCACGCAAAATCAAATAGTTTTTCTTGTTTTCATACTTGCTGGTATAGACATACATACCTTTATCCACCTGCAAAGAGTCTACACCTTTCAACTTAAGATCGGTGTCGAAAAGTTCAAACTTCACCCATCTTTTCCCATTTTCCGACTTCTTATGAAACGAAACCATGAGCATACCTTGCTCTTTGAGTGAGAAAACGTTTTCGTCTTCATAATCATCCTTGGTCGAATGTTCCACACGACCGGTAAGCTGCCCATGCACGTCAATGACGTAAGTAAACAGGGCAATAGCCATTAACAGTAATGTTCTCATAATAGATATTGTTTTAGTGTGATTGATATTATATTCATTTGTTCTTTTGCCGCTTCTTCAAAGTGAGCCTTATTAACCGCCAACGTGCCTGCTATCAGTCGGGCTGATATCCAACAGACATCCTCTCCATGTCAAACCATAACAATTTATTTACAAAGTTATAACATTCTAAAACACAATATGTCAAGAAAAAGGATAATTTTTATTATTTATTTCATTGTTATTCCTTTCACCCACCCACGCCATTGCATATCA